>CANHUQ010000143.1 GCA_947463885.1 Burkholderiales bacterium | reverse complement strand
TGCGCAAGGGCTGGCGCGACCCCATGTCGCAGCTCGACTTGCAGGAACTCGCCGGTTTTGCCCGCCACTGTCGTGAACAGGGCGTGCGATTCGGGGTGGGTCTGTCACCCCATGCATTCGATGACGCGCCTGGCAGCCCTGATTGGAGCCGGCTGCAGGCCAAGCTCGCCTTGCTCGATGCGATGGTGGGCATCGATGAGTTGGCCCTGCTGTTTGATGACATTCAGGGCGACGACCCGATGCTCGCGCAGCGCCAGGCACGCATCGTCGCGTTCGCCGCGCAACACACCCGGGCCTCACAGATGGCCGTGTGTCCGAGCTATTACAGCGATGACCCGGTGCTGGATCGCGTGTTCGGCGCGCGACCGTCGGGCTACCTCGAAGCGCTCGGTGCGCAGCTCGATCCCGCGGTGCGCATCTTCTGGACGGGCGAAGAAGTCTGTTCCCGTGAGTACGGCGCAGCCCACTTGAGCGACGTGGCGCAGCGACTGGGCCGCAAACCCATGCTCTGGGACAACTATCCGGTCAATGACGGACAGCGCATGTCTCAGTACCTGCATGTGCGCGCGGTGACCGGGCGCCCGGCTGCCCTGGCCGATCTGGTCAGTGGTCATGCGGTCAACCCGTCTTTGCAGCCCACGCTGGCCTGTATCCCGGCAATCTCGCTGGCGCACCGTTACCGCGTGGGCGATGACCACTACGCCTACGGTGCTGCCTTGGCGCAAGCTGCGCGCGAGGTGCTGGGCGACGCGCTGGCGCGCATGGTGATCGGCGATCTGATCCCGCTGCAGGATCTGGGGCTGGATCGCCTCGGAGAACAGGCTGCTGCGCTGCGCGCCCGTTACGCGCAGGTGGATCACCCCGGCGCGCGCGAGATCGTGGCGTGGCTTGACGGTGCCTGGCGAATCACCGACGAGATCGTGCGCACGCAGTAGTGCGGCGCATGGGCTAAGGCCGGATCAGAGGCAGGTCAGCCTGCAGCTTTCGTCCAGGTGTAGACCCGCATGGGCGGGATGTTGAATGCTTCGAACTGCACGTGCGGTGCGCCGAGATACGGCGTGGTGCGTTCGGCCACCGCGGCCGCCCACTGATAGGCGACGAAGCGCCCGCCAGGGGCCAGGTGTTGAGCAACGGCTTGTGCGATCCGATCGCCCACTTCGAAAGGCATGGTCGAGAACGGAATGCCTGAGATCACGGCATCGGCAGCTGGCAAACGGCGGGCGGCAAGAAACGCTCCGATGTCTTCGGCACTGCCCAGTTCTACGTGCAGACGGGGATCACGTACGACTTTCCTGACATGCGCTTGAAAGCCAGGGTTGAGCTCAATGGCGAGCAAGCGCGCCTGAGCGGGCATGGCCCGCAGCAGCGCCCGGGTAGTGCCCCCGGTGCCAGGCCCAAGTTCGATGACGCAGCGTGCCTGCGAGAGCCCGGCCGCACGCACGACACGCTGCTCCAGCCAATGCGAGCTGGGCACCATGGAGGCCACACCGTTGGGGCTGCCTAGAAACCCCTTCAGAAAGGCGAAGCGATCACGCAGGTCGCTGAACAGCGTTGCAGGCGGGGCTTCGGTCATGCCAGACACGTCCGAATCGATCGGATGCGCGACGGACGGAGCGGGGGCTTTGGCTGCCGAGGACGGGTTGTGCTGGTTCATCGAATCCCCTGACTGTCCGGGTCGATCGTTCGAAAGGATGCAAGGATACCGTCAGCTTGAGCAGGATGGCTCAGTGACGGGGCATTCCCGAGTGCAATGCTCGGACAGCACGTCGATGATTGCACTCTGGGGCACACCTGGTGCTGCGTTGTCATACAGCCGTTGCAATGCGTTGTTCAGTCACCGTCGGGCAGCCGAGCGTGCGCGGTGGGCTGCGCATCGCTTGCGAGCGGGTCACGCACCGCTAGCCGATGCCGCAGCACCTGAACCGCCAGGTCCGCGCGTTGGGGCAACCCCGCCTGGCGCGCTTCCCAGCGCAGCCCGGCCAGAGTGGTGGCGTGGTACAGACCTGAGGCCACCTGACGCGCCAGGTCCGCGCGATCGTCCGCCGCGGCCTGTTCGGCCAGATCGAACGCGCGGGCAATCGTGCGGGTCTGCAGTTCGGCGATGTCGGGTGCGGCCGGTTCGCCTTCGGCCAACAGTTGTGCGACCCGTTCGCGCAGGGCCGGTAATGCGTTGTCGCGGCGAATGGCGCGCAACACATCCAGCGCCACGATGTTGCTGGTCCCTTCCCAGATGGAGCCCAGGTGCGCATCGCGCAGCAAGCGGGCATCGGACCATTCTTCGATGTAACCGCAGCCACCGCGCACTTCCATGGCGTCGCCGGTGACACCACGCGCATCGCGGCAGGCCCGAAACTTGATGAGCGGGGTCATGATGCGCGCCAATGCCGCCGCATTCGGCTCACGGCGGTCGGCACGCTCCAAGGCCCAGGCAGTCTGAAAGACCATGGTGCGGGCCTGTTCCGTGCGCATGGCCATCTTGGCCAGTTGCCTGCGCATCAGCGGCATGTCGATGAGCCGGCGCCCGAAGGCGACCCGGTTGCGCGCCACGTGCTGGGCTTCGGTGAGTGCACGGCGCATCAGCCCAGCGGCGCGCACGCCGTTGGAAAGCCGCGAGTTGTTGACCATGTCGGCCATGTGCTGAAAGCCCCGGCCGCGCTCGCCCACGAGCCATGCCAGTGCGCCTTCCAGGCGAATCTCGCCGCTGGCCATCGAGCGTGTGCCGAGCTTGTCTTTCAGACGCAGGATACGAAAGGCATTGGCCGAGCCGTCAGGCCGGTGCCTGGGCAGCAGGAAGAGCGACACGCCCTTGAGCCCGGGATGGGTGTCTTGCGGCTCGCTGCGGGCCAGCACCATGGCAAAGCCCGCGTCGGGGTTCGAGCAGAACCACTTGTCGCCGCGCAATTGCCACGAACCGTCCTCCTGCAAGGCGGCCAGCGTTGCGGTGCCGGCCACATCGGAGCCAGCGCCTTGCTCGGTCATGAACATGGCCCCCTGCTGCAGGGCATCGAAGTCGGTGGCGGTGACCAGGGGCAGGACCTGCTCGACCAGCTTGGGGTCGCCGTAACGGCGCAGCGTTCGGGCCAGCGAGTCGGTCATGGACACCGGGCAGCAGAGTCCGAACTCCGCCTGGACCAGCAAGTAGGTGAGCGCATACTTGGCTGCAGGGGGCATGGGCTCATGCCAGCCCAGCACGCCTGGCCGATGCGACATCGCAGCCAGTCCGAGGTCGCAAAAAGCCACGCGCTCAAGCTCGACATAGGCCGGGTGCTTGAGGATGCGCGACTCATCGTTGCCGCGCCGATCGCGTACCGACAGCGTTGGCGGGTGCTTGTCTGCCACGCTGGCCAGCTCGTCCAGCAAGCCGCCCGCCAATCCGCCCAGCCGATCGAAATGCGGCTCCAGGTGACCGAACAGCGCCTGCGGCAGGTACAGCCCGAAGAGGCGGCGTGCCATCGGGTCGGCCTGAAACAGATTGATGCCGCGCGCATCGGGAATGGCCGCCGACCCACTCAGGGTGCGTGCGGCCTCGGCAGGGTTCGACATGTCCATGCGGTGCTCCTGCCGGTGCGGGGTCAGTCGACTTTGGCGCCCGAGCCCTTGACGATCGGCTCCCATTTGTCGCGATCGACCTTGATGACCTTGGCGAATTCATCGGGCGTGCTGGTCCAGATCTCGAAGCCGGCAGCCGACATGCGCTGACGGATTTCAGTCGAGCGCAGCGCCTGAATCAGCGCTGCATTGAGCTTGTCCAGCGCGGGCTTGGGGATGCCCGCCGGCCCGACGATGCCAAACCACAGGTCACTGCCCACTTCAGAGAAGCCCTTGACGCCGGATTCGGCCATGGTCGGCACCGTGGGGAAGTAGGGCGAGCGCTTTTCACTGGTGACGGCCAGCGCACGCACGCGCCCGGTCTGTACGGCCTGCATGGCCGTGATCGGGATGTCGAACATGTAGGTCAGGTTGCCCGCCATGACATCGTTGAGCGCCAGCGCGCTGCCCCGATACGGAATGTGCTGCATGGGCGCACCGGTCACCAGCTTCAGGGCTTCGCCAGAGAGGTGGTTGGAGGACCCGTTGCCTGCCGAGCCGAAGTTGACCTTGCCCGGATTGGCCTTGGCGTAGGCCACCAGCTCGCCCACGGTGTTGATCGGCAGCTTGGCATTGACCACCAGCATGTTCACGTAGCGGGTGGCCAGCGTGATGGGCGTGAAGTCCTTGCTGGTGTCATGCGGCAGGCGCGGCCCGTACAGATGCGGGTTGATCGAATGCGTGCCGGTGGTTGCCAGGCCGATGGTGTAGCCGTCGGCCGGCGAACGGGCCACGCGCTCCATGCCGATCGAAGCGCCGGCACCCGGCACGTTCTCAACGACGACCGGTTGGCCGAGGATCTCGGAGAGCTTTTGCGCAACGGGTCTGGAGAAGGAATCGGTCGGGCCACCCGGAGGAAACGGCACGATCCATTTCAGGGGTTTGGACGGAAATGCCTGAGCCATTGCGCTGGGGGCTGCGCCCAGCGCGGTCAGAAACGTGGCGGCGGCCAAGGCGAGATGAGCGAGTCGCACGGATGCAATCTCCAAAGTGGAAGGGGTCTGCGCCCCCGAAAAAATGGCCGGCGAATGTACCACGCAGGTCCGCATCCGAATGCGGTCATCCGGATGCGGCGGTTCCTATGCCCGGGCGCTCGCGCGCCGGATCATTCAAACGGCAGTTCGTCCCACCAGGGGTAGAAGTCGGGCATGTCCTGTGTGACCCGATCCGGAAAGGCCGGTGCACGTTTTTCGAGGAAGGAACTCACCCCTTCACGCACGTCGGCCGATTTGCCGCGCGCCTGAATGGCGCGGCTGTCCACACGGTGCGCGCGCATCGGATCGTCGGCACCCGCCATGCGCCAGATCATCTGGCGGGTCATGGCCACCGACACCGGCGCAGTGTGCTGCACGATTTCCCGCGCAATGGCGCGTGCGGCGGGCAGCAGGTCGGCCGGCTCATGTACCGAACGCACCAGCCGCTCACGATGCGCTTCCTGTGCATCGAACACCCGTCCGGTAAAGCACCACTCGAGCGCAGTCTGGATGCCGACCACGCGCGACAAAAACCAGGTCGAGGCTGCTTCCGGCACGATGCCGCGCCGGGCAAAGACGAAGCCAAAGCGTGCCTGGGTCGAGGCGATGCGAATGTCCATGGGCAATTGCATGGTGACGCCCACGCCTACGGCCGGGCCGTTGATGGCGCCAATGACCGGCTTGAGGCTGCGAAAGATGCGCAGCGACACCAGACCGCCGCCGTCGCGATAGACATCGCCGACCTTCAGTTCTTCGCGTGAGGCGTCCTTGCGGTCAGCGTAATCGAAGGTGTTCGACCCCGAGGACAGGTCAGCGCCTGCGCAATAGCCGCGCCCGGCGCCAGTGAAGATCACCGCGCGCACGGCATCGTCTGCGTCAGTCGCATCCAGCGCGGCGATGATCTCGTCGCGCATCTTCGTGTTGAAGGCGTTGAGCTTGTCGGGCCGATTCAGCGTGATGGTCGCGACACCGTCCTGCACGTCGTACAGCAGGGTCTCGAAGGTGGGCTGGGCCATGGGGTCTCCTTGTGTGTGGGTCTGCGGATTATCCGTGATCGGCGCGCGGGCGCCGTCTGCGACACGGCGGTATGATCGAAGGACAGATTGCACACACCACACAGCGCAACGGGAGATGCCCTCAATGAGCCTGCAGAACAGCACTGAGCAACAGATGCTGCACGACAGCGCGTCCCGCTGGGTGACCGGCGATGCCAAGCAAGCCGATCGCGCGGCCCGGTGGCGCCAGATGGCCGATTTCGGATGGCTGGGCATCACCCTGCCCGAGGCGTACGGTGGCTTGGGTCAAGGGCTGGCCGAGGCCTGCGTGCTGGCTGAGGCTCTGGGCACAGGCCCAGTGACCGACCCCTGGTTGCCGGTGGTGATCCAGGCGGCAGGGCTGCTTGCGGCTTGCGGCACCGCGGCGCAGTGCGAGCCATGGCTGGGGTCGGTGGCCCGCGGTGAATCGGTGATCGTGCCCGCGGTGCTCGAGCGCGGCCGCGACTGGCGTACGCGTGCGTTGGCCACGCGCGCAGTCCAGACGGGCCCGGGTTGGACGCTGTCCGGGCGCAAGGAGCTGGTGGCGGGCGGTGCATGGGCCGACGCGTTCGTGGTCGGCGCCACCATCGGGAACCCTCAGGACTATGGGCTCTTTGTGGTCGCACGCAGCGCCCCGGGTGTGACCGTGACTCCGCTTGAAAGCGTCGATGGCTCAGGGGCGTGCCGACTGGTCCTCGAGGACGTCCGTCTGAGCGAATCAGACCGGCTGGCTGGCGCAGATGCGGCCAGTTTCGAGCGGGCGTGCGATGACGCACTCGTGGTGGCCTGTGCCGAGTCGGTCGGTGCCATGGATACCTTGTTGCGCGCCACGGCGGACTACCTCAAGACACGCGTGCAATTCGGTAAACCGCTTGCGGTCAATCAGGCCTTGCGCCATCGCATGGCAGACCTATCCATCGCCTGCGAGGAAGCGCGCTCCATGACCCTGTCTGCGGTCCAGGCCCTGTCTGACCCGAGCCTGGAACCTGCCACGCGCATCCGCAAGGCGGCCGGCGTGCGTGCCAAGGTGGGCGCCCTGGCCCGACGCGTCTGCGAAGAGGCCATTCAGTTGCACGGCGGCATGGGCGTCACCGAGGAGCTTGCCGTGGGCGTGTTTCTGAAGCGCCAGGTGGCGCTCGACGCCATGTTCGGCCCGCCGGAATGGCATTTGCGCCGCCACGCTGCTTTGCGGCCGGTTGGTGCTGCGCTCAAGGAGATCTCGCAATGAACGTCACCCTCAACTCTGACGACCTGGCTTTTCGTACCGAACTGCGGGCCTTTCTCAAAAGCAAGCTCACCCCTGACCTGGTGCGGGCCAGTCGGCTGAACACCTCGGTGTTCTCAGAACCTGAGCCCTGCCTGCGTTGGCACAAGCTGCTGCACGAACGTGGCTGGGTGGCGCCCTTGTGGCCAGTCGAATTCGGCGGGACCGGCTGGAGCCTGACCCAGCGCTGGATCTACGAAACCGAGACCGCGCGTGCTGGTGCACCGGCGCTGTCGCCCCTGGGGCTGCGCATGGCTGGCCCGGTCATCATGCGGTTCGGCACGTCCGAGCAAAAAGCGCATTACCTGCCGCGCATCCTGTCGGGCACCGACTATTGGTGCCAGGGCTATTCAGAGCCCGGCTCGGGTTCTGACCTGGCCTCGCTCAAGACCCGTGCCCGCCGCGTGCGGGAAGCCGATGGCACCGAGGTCTATCGCGTGGACGGCAGCAAGATCTGGACGACCCACGCGCATCATGCCAACCGCATGTTTGCGCTGGTGCGCACTGGCGATGAGACCGTCAAGAAGCATGAGGGCATCAGCTTCCTGCTGATCGACATGCAGACACCCGGCATCACGATTCGGCCGATCCGCAGTGTCAGCGGCGATCATGAGGTCAATCAGGTGTTCTTTGATGATGTGCGGGTGCCGCTGGATGCTCGCGTGGGTGAGGAAGGGCAGGGCTGGACCATTGCCAAGTACCTGCTCGAGTTTGAGCGTGGCGGCGCCATGTCCTCGGGACGCTTGCGCGGTGCTTACGAGCGCCTCACACGCCTGGCCGACGCGCAAGCGATTGCGGATGACCCTGACGCCTCGCTCGCGCTGTCCCAAATTGAGTTGGATATTGATGCCCTCGAAGCGACCGAGCTGCGCATTCTGGCCACCATGACCCTGGGCCAGAACCCCGGCTCCACGGTGTCGTCCATCCTCAAGCTGCGCTGGAGCGAAATCCATCAGGCCATCACCAAACTGGGCATGCGTCTGTTGGGCGCCGATGCGCTGGCCTGGGAGTCGATGCGGCCCATGGATGTGCACGATTCCGAGGCCGGCCTGGAGGATGCAGCGCGCCCAATCGTGGCGCAGTATCTGAATGCCCGGGCGTACACCATTTTTGGTGGCACATCCGAAATCCAGCGCGAAATCATTGCGCGCGAACTGCTCAGCTGATTGGCTGCGCGACACTGCACCATCACGACTCCATGACACACTTCAATCGGCGTTTCACCTTCTGCGCACCCGTGATGGCGCTGGTGGTGTGCGTGCTGGTGGCGGGGTGTGGCACACGCAGCATCCTGCCCAAGCCCGTGCCGGTCTATGAGCGTGAGTCCTTTGATGTGCGCTCGCGTTTTTCGCGCGAGTTCGTGGCCTCGCCTGCCGACACCTGCAATGCTGCGCGGCGAGCCCTGCTGAGCCAGGGTTATGCCGCACCGCAGGCGCCCGCTGGCGCAAACGATCAGGTCCAGGGGCACAAGCGCTTCCAGCCCGAGGGCGACACGCATGTGCAGATCGACTTCACGGTCGTGTGTGCGCCGTCTTCTCGCAATGCACCCACCACCGTGGCGTTCGTCAACGCCGTGCAGGACCGGTATGCCCTCAAGAAGTCGAGCACCTCGGCCAGCGTCGGGGTGGCGCCCTTCGGCTCCATCTCGGTGCCGGTCTCGCAAAGCAGCGAGGCTCTGATCAAGGTGGCAAGCGAAACCATCCCCGATGGCGCGTTCTACGAGCGCTTTTTCGATCTGGTCGAGAGCATTCTTGCCACCCAGAAAGGCCTCGACTGACCGGCAGTCATGATTCAATGCGTGCAGGGAGAACACACTGCACATGACTGTCCAACGCACACCGCTGCATTCACGCACCATTCAGCTTGACGGGTTTGCCCGCGATGACGGGCTCTTCGATGTCGATGCCCGCCTGACCGACGTCAAGCATTACCGCATGACCACGTGGCCGGGCGGCTCGCTCAATGCCGGCGAGCCGATGCACGACATGCACGTGACCATGACTGTCGATGCCGACGGCGTCATCCATGGGCTCCAGGCGCGCGCTGCCGCCCATCCGCATCAGGTCTGCCAGAAGGGCGCCGCCAATTTTTCGCAGCTCGTCGGTCTGTCCATCCGCAAGGGATTCTCCAAAGCGGTCGCAGAGCGACTGGGCCCGGACGAGACCTGCACGCATATCCGCGAGATGCTGCAGCAGATGGCCACGGTCGCTTTTCAGTCGATGCGCGAAGCGCGCCACCAGACCTACAGCAGCGCCCCGCAGAAAAAGCCGGTGCTGCTGAACAGCTGCATTGCATGGTCGTCGCAGGGCGACTGGGTCAAGGTGCGGTTTCCGAGCTTCTACGACGGTCCGAACACACCCGCGCCCGACCAGATGGATCGCGCCACCTTCGAGGCACGGCTGCAGCGCGAGGGCTACCTTGATACCGAGATCAAGCGCATCGCGCCGAATGTGGTGGTGCCTGAGCACACCCATGATTACGACGTGCTGGCGCAGGTGTCAGCCGGTGAGGTGACCATCACATGCAACGGGCAAGCCCGCACCTATCGCCCTGGCGATATCGTGGAGGTGCCTGCAGGGGTGCCGCACAGCGAGGTGTATGGCCCTGAGGGCTATACTTTCCTGGTCGGCCGTCGCCACAAGGTGAGTCAGCCCGCGCAGTGAGGTGCCGGGGCGCGTGAGCGCTGCGCCAACGCGTTGTGTCAGGACTGCAGCACCAGGATCACCCCGATGATCAGTAGTCCCATGCCCACCCATTCGCGCCGACTGTTCTGCTGACT
>CANHUQ010000142.1 GCA_947463885.1 Burkholderiales bacterium | reverse complement strand
GCGACATGGCCGAATCGAGTTTCCGGCAGGCGATGCTGCTGTCGCAGGGCAAGTTGTCGATCTTCTGGTCCAACCCGCTGGTGGGGTCGCTGACGGCGCTCGCGCTGATCATGCTGTTGTGGCCGGTGGTTCAGCGGTTTACGTCGCGTCAACCCGGGACCGCCGAGGCGATTCAGGCGCTGCGCTCAGTTGGCAGCAAAAAGCGTGAAGACCAGTAAGAGTCAGACGGGAGGCGCAGCGTGAAAATTGCAGTGGTTGGTGCCGGAGCTATCGGTGGATATCTCGGTGCGAAGCTCTCCATGGCAGGAGAGGACGTCACCTTCATTGCGCGTAACCGCAACCTCGCCGCCATTCAAGCCAATGGTTTCAAGTTGATTCTCGAAGATGGCACGCAGGTGCATGCGCCGAACGTGCGAGCCGTGCAAACGCCTGCACAGGCGGGCCCGCAGGACGCAGTGTTGCTTACGGTCAAAGCCCATCAGGTGGCTGATCTGCTGCCCGATTTGCGCGGTCTGTTTGGCCCACAGACCATGGTGGTCACCATGATCAATGGCGTGCCCTGGTGGTACTTCCAGCGTCTGGGAGGTGCCTGGGACGGCCAGGTACTGGAAAGCGTCGACCCGGGCGGTCGCATTGCTGCGCAAATCGAATCCGAGCGGATCATTGGCAGCGTTGTGTACCCCGCCTCTGAATTAGTTGAGCCTGGTGTCGTGCGCGTGATTGAGGGCAACCGGTTCACACTGGGTGAGCTCGACGGCAGTCGCAGCGAACGCATCGAAGCCTTGTCTCAGGCCATGATCCGCGCCGGCTTCAAGTCGCCTGTCTCAAAGGATATTCGTGGCGAGATCTGGGTGAAGCTGTGGGGCAACCTGAGCTTCAATCCGATCTCGGCGCTCACGCATGCCACCCTCGAAGACATCTGCACCTTTGCGCCCACACGTCAGCTGGCTGCTGCCATGATGACCGAGGCTCAGGCCATCGGCGAAAAGCTCGGGGTGGAATTCAAGGTATCGCTCGACAAGCGTATTGCCGGTGCTCAGGCAGTGGGTGCACACAAGACTTCCATGTTGCAGGACGTTGAGCATGGTCGGGCCATCGAGCTGGCCGCGCTGGTGGGTGCCGTGATCGAACTCGGACGCATCACCGGGGTGCCAACCCCGACGATCGATGCTGTGCATGCACTGGCCAGTCTGTTGGCGCGCACCTTGGAATCCCAACGCGGCAAGCTGCAGGTGACGCCTCTCGGCTGAGTCAGTCGGTGTCGGTCACGTACCACCGTAGACGTTCGCGAGCGTCCCGATGCCATCGATCACTACCTCCACGCGTGCGCCCGGCTTCATCGGGAGTACACCGAGCGAGGTGCCGCACAGAATGACATCGCCCGCTTCGAGTGTGACGTCGTGCGAGATGCGACTCACCAGCTCATGGGGCGTAAAGAACATATCGGACAAGGCGTAGTTCTGCCGTTCACGCCCGTCTACCAGCGTGCGCACGCTGCCCTGCGTTGGGTCGAATTCGGTGTCGATCACAGGGCCCACCACGCCGAATCCGTCGAAGCCTTTGGCGCGCGACCATTGCGCAAAGCTCGGGTCGCGGTTGAGGAGCTCGATGGCGGTGACGTCGTTGGCGCAGCTGTATCCAAGGATATGGTTTGCTGCGTCTGCAACGCTCACGCGCTGTGCGCGCCGGCCGATGACGATCGCCAACTCGCCTTCGTAGGCCACGCGCCCTGTCCCCTCCGGTGGCACAGGGATCGGCTGCCCGTGGGCTGCGAAGCTGTTGGCAGACTTCAGAAACCACAGAGGCTCTGCAGGCTGGCTCCATCCGTTCTTGGCGGCGGATGCCGCAAAGTTATTCCACAGCGCGATCATCTTTGACGGCCGGCAGGGCATGAGCCAGGTGAGATCGGACACCGCCGCGCGTCTGTCGCTTCGCTCGTAGTGCTCGAACGGCGAACCCTCGACGAATGCCACGGTCTCGCCTTCCAGCAGGCCCCATCTTTCCTGATCGCCTTCGCGGCAACGCAGCCATTTCATCGATGCTCTCCTCTCGCGGCACACCGGGCGCACAGGCCCCCCGGCATGCGATCTATCGGGTCGAAAAGCGTCGAGTTTAGCGCGCAGCCCACGGGCTGGGCCGCACGTCCGTTCAGAAGCGCAGCGCGCTCAAAAGCGAAGCGTCGTCAGAGGCGTAATGCCTTCAGAAGCGCAACGTACTGGCCGACGGGCGCACAGAGCCGCTTGCGTCCAATGCCGCGGCCCGCGTGCGCAGCGGCGCGACCGTTGACTCGCCCCCGGGATCGGAAAGCGCCGCCGACTCGACAGCCTGCGCGCCCGACGAATCCTGCGGCGCGCTGCGTGCAGCGTTGCTCGCCAGACGTTGTGCCGGCGCGGCACGGTAGCCTGCTGGAAGCTTGCTGGATGCCGGATATTGCGCAGCATCCAGTAGTCGGCGCCATTGCTCGGGCTCAAAGCCTGTCAGGCGTTCGCGGCCCACCGCAATGGCGGGCACGCTTGGCTCGGTGAAGCCGAGTTGCTTGAACGCTTGCGCATCCTGCTGGGATTCGATTGTGCGTTCGGCGAACGGCACGCCGCGCTGCTGAAGGTGGGCGCGTGCCTGCTGGCAGGGTGCGCAATCAAGGGTGGTGTAGAGCACCACCGGGTACTTGGTGGCTGCCGTGCGCACTGCGCCTGCCAGTCCGCCCTCCGGTGTGAGAGACGCCTCACCGGCCGCAGACGCGGAGCCCTTCTTGGCCAGCGTCGTCGCTTGGACGCCAGGGGGCGGCGGCAGATCGCTGTACGTGACCGTGCCACCGGCTCCGACCCATTTGTATTGCGCCAGGGCGATGGGCGTGGCAAGCGCTCCAACCAACGCCGCCAGAATCCAGGGCATGAAGCTCGCCGCGCGTCGGGCAAGTTCAACAGGGGCCGGAGTCCCTGTTGAGGCGAGGGATAGAGAACGAACCGACGGTTTCGAGAGGTGTCTAGGCAGGCGCATGGGAGGTCTCCGTGACCATCCCATTGTGTCGAAGCAGGGCATCGATTTGCGGGTCTCGACCGCGAAACGCGCGAAAAGACTCGATCGCCGGTCGGCTGCCGCCCATTGAAAGGATTTCCTGCAAAAAGCGCTGGCCGGTGTCCGGGTTAAAGACGCCTTCTTCTTCAAAAGCCGCGTAGCAATCGGCCGACAGCACCTCTGCCCACTTGTAGCTGTAGTAGCCCGCGGCATATCCGCCCGCAAAGATGTGCGAGAAGCTGTTCTGGAAGCGATTGAATTCAGGCGGCACGGTCACGGCCACTTCAGCACGCACTTCGTTGAGCAGTGCCTGAATCCGCCCGGGCTGCGCGCCATCTGCCATGCTCCATTCACTGTGCAACCGCATGTCAAAGAGTGCGAACTCCACTTGGCGCAGGGTTTGCATGCCGCTCTGAAAGTTCTTGGCGGCCAGCATCTTGTCGAAGAGCGTGCGCGGCAGGGGCGATTGCGTCTCCACGTGCGCGCTCATGGATTCAACGATGTCCCATTCCCAGCAGAAGTTCTCCATGAACTGGCTGGGCAACTCCACGGCATCCCATTCCACGCCTGAAATGCCCGATACACCCAGCTCATCGATGCGCGTGAGCATGTGATGCAGGCCGTGGCCAAACTCGTGGAACAGCGTGATCACATCGTCGTGAGAGAGCAGGGCCGGTTTGTCGCCGATGGGCGCCTGCACATTGCAGGTGAGATAGGCCACGGGCGTTTGCAGTCCGGTTTCCAGCTTCTTGCGGCCACGCGCGTCGTCCATCCATGCGCCAGGCCGCTTGCTCGGACGTGCGTACATGTCCAAATAGAACTGACCGATCAATTCACCCGCACGCTCGATCCGAAAAAAACGCACGTCCGGATGCCAGACCTCGGCCTGCTCGGCTTGAATCTGTACATCAAAGAGGCGCTGGATCAGACCGAACAGTCCCTCAAGCACGCGGGGCAGCTGGAAGTACTGTTTGACCTCGTTGTCCGAAAAGGCATATCGCGCCTCCTTCAGTCGCTCGCTCACATAGGCGAGGTCCCAGGCCATGAGGGTTTCTATTCCCAGCTTGTCCGATGCGAAAGCGTTCAGCTCGGCCATGTCGCGATGGGCGGACGGCTTGGCGCGCGCCGCCAGATCGCGCAGAAATTCGATCACCCGGGCAGGCGACTCGGCCATCTTGGGCACCAGCGACACGTCGGCAAAGCTCGGATACCCCAGCAGCGTCGCTTCTTCTGCACGCATCGAAAGGGTTTCACTGATGATCGGGCCGTTGTCGAGCACGGCATTGGCACCGAGTTCGGAGGCACGGGTGACATAAGCGCGGTAGAGGGTTTCGCGCAGTGCACGGTCTTGCGCGTACTGCATGACCGGGAAGTAGGACGGAAATTGCAGCGTGAATCGCCAACCCTGTACCCCAGCCGTTTCGGCCTCCTGACGTGCTGCCGCGCGTGCATCGTCAGGCAGGCCGCTCAGGCGCGAGGCGTCGTCAATGTCCAGTGTGAACGCCTTGGTCGCATCGAGTACGTTTTCACCGAACTTCTGACCCAGCGCCGCCTGGCGCTCCTGCAGTTCGGCATACCGCTCGCGATGCGGTGAGACTAGCTCGGCACCGCCCAGCCGGAAGTCGCGCAGAGCGTTGTCCACGATGCGCTGTCTTGCAGCCGGCAATGCTGCGAAATCCGCAGCATTGCGCAGGGCCTTGTATTTGGCGAACAGCCCAGCGTTTTGTCCCAGCGCCGTCCAGAATTCAGTGACCCGTGGCAGTTGCGCGTTGTACGCGGCGCGCAGCTCTGCAGAATCGGCCACGCCATTGAGGTGACCCACCATGCCCCAGGCCCGCCCGAGCCTTTCCGTCGCTGCCTCAAGGGGTGCAGCAAAGGCTTCCCAGGTGGCTGGCGTGTCAGGGTGTGCAGCCCGGTCCATCGCGGCCTGGGCTTGTGCGATCAGCTCATCGAGTGCCGGTGCAATGTGCTCGGGCGTAAACGCCTCAAAGCGAGGCAATCCGGAGAAATGGAGCAGTGGGTTGTCGTGGGCAGGATTCGTCTGGGCCATGTTGTGCGCTCGGAAAGTGAAGAAAGTTCAGCATGCATGCGGCGGGTCAGCCATGGCAGGCGACACCACCCTTGAACAGGGTGCGGCCTGCGGTCAGGACTTTCAAGTCACTGCATCAGGCCTCAGGGCACTCCATTCGGCCGCGGGGCGAGGTCGCTGCCGCACGCTGTGTCACGGCACCGATGCCGGCCGTTGCAGCGTGGCCAGGGTCAGGCCACGCTGCGCTCTGCAGCCTCGACCGTATTGACCAGCAACATGGCCCGGGTCATGGGGCCTACGCCGCCTGGAACTGGCGTGATAGCGCCGGCCACTTGACTCACGCCGGCATAGTCCACGTCGCCGCACAACTTTCCGTCAGCGCCGCGATTCATACCCACATCGATGACCGTGGCTCCAGGTTTGACCATGTCCGCGGTGAGCAGACCGGCCTTGCCCACAGCCGCCACGATGACATCTGCGCGGCGGGTGTGACTGGCCAGGTCTTGTGTTCGACTGTGGCAGATGGTGACCGTCGCACCCGCCGCAAGCAGCATCAGCGCCTGCGGCTTGCCCACGATATTGCTGCGACCAATGACCACCGCATGCGCACCCTCGAGCGGCGTGCCGGCATGCTCCAGCATTTTCATCACGCCATACGGCGTGCAGGGTCGAAAGAGTGGTTTGCCTGTCATGAGCAGACCGACGTTGCTCACATGAAAGCCGTCGGCATCCTTGGCGGACGCAATCGCTTCGATCACCCGGTGCTCGTCGATATGCACCGGCAACGGCAGTTGCACCAGAATGCCATGCACGTTCGGGTTGGCGTTGAGGGCAGCAATGCGTGCCAGTAAGGTCGCCTCGCTCGTGTCGGATGGCATGCGGTCGAGTGTGGAGACGATGCCCACTTCCTCGCAATCTTTAACCTTGTTGCGCACATAGACCGCCGAAGCGGGGTTATCACCCACCAGGATGACGGCCAAGCCGGTTTGAACGCCGCGATCAGCCAGGCGCCTGACGCGCAGGGCAACCTCGTTGCGGACCGATTGGGCAAGCGCGTTGCCGTCGATAATGCGAGCACTCATGGTCGCGGGAGCGTACCACGGGCATGCGAGACACCGCCCCGAACTTGCGCCGCGTGCATCTTGCGGATATCATTGAGGGCTTCGTTGGGGGTATAGCTCAGCTGGGAGAGCGCTTGCATGGCATGCAAGAGGTCAGCGGTTCGATCCCGCTTACCTCCACCACGAATCTGAACCGTCGCCATGACGGGTCAGGCGCAATACGCAGTCCCGTTCGTCTAGAGGCCTAGGACACAACCCTTTCACGGTTGCTACAGGGGTTCGAATCCCCTACGGGACGCCACTATTTCCGACGCGTTTGGTGCTCGCGTGTGCACTCCGTCAGGTCATCTAGCCGGCCGCTCGTGCCAGCATCGGCACGCTGTGTTCCTGGAGGGTCTGATTGTTCAGACCGCGCACAGACAGCGTCAGCATGCCAGCCGACAAATCAAACGACACCAGGCCGTAGTGTGTCTCCCGAACCAGAGGTCCGGCTCTGTTGGGGCCCGGTTCGTTTGCGGTGGTCCAGGGATGCGTGACGCCGCTTGAAGTCATTTCCCATAAGACAGCTTGGTGATCGGCGTTCGCCTCGCGGTACAGGGCGCCGATGTGCCGGTCGCCCGACACGATGACCACGCCACGAGCGCCACTCTGGCGTACGGTGCGCAGGAATCGATCGCGTTCCGGCGGGAGGTTGCCCCAGCGCTCATAGCCGTGCCCTTCAGCCAGCACCTGAATGCTGCTGACGATCAGGTGGGCGTCAGCGGGCGCTCGCAAGCGCCCCTCAAGCCAGCGCCACTGATCTTCGCCGAGCATCGTCTTGGAGGGGTCTGGGTCGGGCAGGTAGCGCTCTTTACCCGGCGCATCCCGCTGATCGGTGGGCTTGAGGGCGCTGCGCCACCAGCGCGTATCCAGCACGATGATCTGCACGCGTCGTCCCCCGGCGACCTCGAGAAACCGGGCGTGATGCAAACCGGGCCGTGTGCGGCGTTCGTCGTCGGCCGGTACGGCCCAGAAATCAAGAAATGCGTCCTTGCTGGCCTGGCGGTGCATGAAGTCCGCGCCGCCATCGTTCAGCCCGTAGTCGTGATCGTCCCAAATGGCACTGTGCGCAACCTGTTGGCGCAAACGTCTGAAGTTGGCGACCTGTGCCTGCTGCGCGTAGGCAGCGCGTAACGCAGCGATCTCAAAAGGCTGGCGGCTGGCGTAGACGTTATCGCCCGCAAACACCATGTGATCGGGTGCTTCGGCCAGCACCGCATCCCAAATCGGCTGGGGCTGGTTCTGGTTGCAGCAAGAGGCCACCGCGATCCGCAGCAACCCAGGCTTGCTTGAACGGGCAGGCAGGCCTGATCGGGGCGGAGTCTGCGGCACGCAGGCCGCCAGTGGGACATGGACGGCCAGCGCCCCCAGGAGCGCGCGACGACCGTGCCTTGCGTCGAGGGTGACGACCTTGCTTTTCATCATGGGTCATTGCTGTGGAATTTTCAGCCGCTTGATCATCTCGCCGTACTCGGCGTAGTCGGCCAGAAACCGTCTGGCAAAGTCGGCGGGCGCTTCGCCGCCGGGATCAACGCCCAGTGCATCCAGTTTGTCGCGCACATCGGGCATGCTCAACACGCGCATGACGTCCTCGTGGATCGCCTTCACGACTGCGGGCGGCACTTTCCCGGGGCCGAACAGGCCGTACCAGCTCTTGCCATCGAGGCCCTGGATCCCCTGCTCGTTGAAGGTGGGTACGTCGGGTGCCAGGTTGCTGCGCTTGGGCGAGGCTACGCCCAGAACCTGCACGCGACGGTCGATCAGGAAAGGCCGAGCAGACGTGGCGCTGGCAAATCCGCTGTCGACCACGCCTGCGGCGATATCGGCCATCCATTGCGCCGAGCTCTTGTAGGGGACGTGCACCATGTCCAGTTGCTGAGAGGCACGCAGCCGTTCGCTGTACATGCGGGTGCTGGTGTCAGTGCTCGCGTAGGTGTACTTGCCTGGGGCCGCCCGCGCTGCCGCGATGAACGCCCGGCCGTCCTTGAACTGCAGCGCCGGCGTTGCCACCATCACCACCACAGGCAGGGCAAGGGTTGTGATCGGCGTGAACTGCGTCAGCGTATCGAAGGGCAGCTTGGCAAAAACATGGGGGTTGATGGCAATGGAGGCAACCGACAGCATCAGGGTATGGCCGTCGGCGGGCGCTTTGGCCACGAAGGCTGAACCAATCGCACCGTCCGCCCCTGCCCGATTTTCCACCACCACCGGCTGACGCCAGAGCTCGCCAAGCTTCTGACTGAACATGCGCGCCACCTGATCGGTTCCGCCGCCCGCTCCATACGGGACGATGAGTGTGACCGGGCGGTTCGGCTGGAAGGAGGAGGGGGCTTGTTGAGCCCATGCCAAGCAGGACCAGGCGCCTAGCGCCAAGGCAGTGATCGCGGTTTTCAAGGGTCTTGCTCCAGTGCGCCGTGGGAGTCCCATGTTGCGATCCCGGGCCGGCGTGCGCAACCGCCGGCGGTTCCAGTTCCAGTCTTGTTCCGAGTTCGGTCCCCTTGCATGGCAGGGTCTCGGCGCCTGCCCCTATGATGGCGATCGATCCGCTGGGCGCAGCCCCTGCGTGGTCTGTGATCTCATCGATTCCTCAAGGCAGGACATCCCGTGAAATTCAGCTTTTCATCCGAACAGGAAGCCTTTCGCACTGGCGTGCGCCGATTTCTCACCGACCGATCGCCCACCAAGGAAGTGCGTCGACTGATGCAAACCGAAGCGGGCTGGGATGCCGACGGTTGGAAAGCACTGAACAGTGAGCTCGGTTTGTGTGCAGTGCGCATCCCTGAGTCCATGGGCGGCCATGGGTTCGGGTTTTCAGAGCATTGCATCGTGCTTGAGGAAATGGGGCGCGCGCTGTTGTGTGCACCGTATTTCGCCTCCACCGTGTTGGGCGCGGGCGCCATTCTGAACGGCGCGAGCGCGGCGCAACAAGAAGCGCTGTTGCCGGGCATTGCGTCAGGTGACACGGTGGCCACGCTGGCGTCCTCCGAGGACAGCGGCTCGTGGGCTGCGAGCGCCACGACGCTCGCGGCCACCCAGTCGGGCGGTGGCTGGCGGCTGAACGGCCACAAGAGCTATGTGCTGGATGGGCACACCGCAGATCTGATCGTGGTGCTGGCGCGCGCGCCTGGTTCGGTCGGTGAGGCTGGACTGTCGCTCTTCACGGTGCGTGGCGATGCGCCTGGTTTGAGCCGCCGGGCGCTGGCCACCATGGACCAGACTCGCAAGCTTGCTCGGCTCACGTTCGCAGATGTGCCGGCGGAACTCCTGGGTCATGAGGGCGCAGCTGCCGACCCGTTCGCACGTACGATGATCGAAGCGGCCGTCTGCTTGTCCAACGAGATGGTGGGCGGCACGGCACGGTTGCGTGAAGACGCGCTGGCTTATGCGCTGATGCGCATGCAGTTCGGTCGCGTGATTGCATCGTTCCAGTCGATGAAGCACAAGCAGGCCGACATGCTGCTGGAGGTCGAACTGGCGAAGTCCGCCGCCTATTTCGCGGCTGCGGCGCTCGATGAAGGCGATGCCGACAT
>CANHUQ010000141.1 GCA_947463885.1 Burkholderiales bacterium | reverse complement strand
GAGCGCCGTGGCAATCATGAAGGCCAGGAGTGTGCGCTTGAGGGTCACCCAAAAATGCGGCAGCAAAGCACTGCTTGTCATGCCGTTGACCAGAGTCACCAGCGTGTCGATCGGGGCGGGCAGAAGGATCGGCTTGATCCAGCCTCCTCGCACCACCAGATCCCAGATCAGCAGCAAGGCCACCGGCCCCACCAGCGGTAGGGCTCGGCCCCAGTCACGCCGGGCGCGTACCGGGGCGGCCTGAGCCGCCGCGCTCACTTTCCAGGGCGCCGCGCCTTGGGATGAAGGTTGCACGGCACTCATGCGGTGCCCCTGTAGAGCAGCCCGGCCACATCGACCTTGCGGCTAAAGATTCCCCTTTCGGTGAACAGATCGAAGAACTGCTGGAAGTACGCAACGTCCGCTGGTTTAAAGTCAGTCGACATCATGTAGTCGGCCATGGGCACTTCATTGGTCAGCGGCCCTTCAATGGCCGTATACCCCTTCAAGGACGGCCGCGCTTCGGCAGGATTGGTCTTGACCAGGTCAACACCGCGCTTATAGGCCGCGATGAATCGGCGTGTCACATCGGGGTGCTTCTTGATGAACTCGGTGGTCAGGCTGGCCGAGCCACCATGCCAGGGAGCCATCGGGTCGCCCAATACGTACTTCGCGATCACCCCCACCTCGAGATTGCGCGTGGTGCCATTGAGTCGCCCCACCGTGCCCGTGGGTTCCAGCGTGTAGCAGGCATCGACCTGACCGGCGACGATCGACGCAATATGCTGCCCAATCGGCAGTTCGACGACCGACGCGTTCTTGGCACCTGCTCGCTCCAGCACAGTTCTGGCAAGCACTACGTTCTGCACGCCAGGGCCGCAGGCCACCTTCTTTCCGGACAACTCGGCAATCGACTTGACCGGGTTGTCCTTGGCCACGATGAACTGGTCCAGCACGAACTTGGCATTGGTGGGATTCGTGCAGAAAATCTTCAGCAGCCCGGGCTGCGCAATTTCCGCCAGACCCAGAGCCGCAGAGCCAGTGCCATTGGAGCTGCCTTCGGCACGACCGGAGATGATCGCCTCGGCAATCTGCTGCGGGCTCGCCAGCTTCAGCGCCTCCACATCCAACCCGGCCTCCTTGAAGTAGCCCTTCTCAATCGCAGCAAAAAATGGGATCGCCGATGCCACAGGCCAGAACCCGATGCGGATTTTCGGTGAGGTCTGGGCTGACACGATGGCCGGTGCGGCCAGGACGGTGAGCCCGGTCCCGGCAGCCTTGAGCAACGTTCGGCGCGCCGGGCTCGTCGCTAAAGGGGTGCTGGCTTCAGTGATGTCGTGCGTGAAACAGGAGCGGTCGGTCATGGTGATCTCCGGATCAATGCATGGGTGGTGGAATGGGCCGATGAACAACGGTGATGGATGTACTTAGGGTTGAGGACGTGCGAGGCTGCGCAGATAGGCTCTCCAGCCGCCAAAGCTGCTGATGTCCTGCGCATCGATCAGTGACTGGTATTCGCAGACAAAGCCCTGGACCTGCTCGCCGTTGTCCAGCGCAAGCGTGCCAATGCCCAGGGGTGACGGGATGAGGGCCACAAAGGAGCCATAGGCCTCGACGGGCATCTCCCAGACCTCCACCTCGATGGCATGGCCTTGCGACTCGTCGACCCGCAGCAGGCCGGGCTTTGGTGGCACTGAGTTGGCCAATGCAAACAGGCGGTAACGAGCCTCAGTACGAGCCGTGTACAGCAGTGCGGCACGGCGTTCGATGAGTTGACCGTTGAGCGGCATGCCACTCAGGTGGGCGCCCACGACCGCAATGTTCACGGTGGCGCCATCGGATGCAGGCGGGCGCAGCGCAACCGGTGCGTCGGGCAGACGCTCGGTCGTGGCGCCCAGGGGCAAGTCGGCGCGCGCATGAAAGCGTGCGCCCAGCTGGGCAAGTCGCCAGTCGCTTGCGCACGGTCCGATCAGGGTGATGCCAAAAGGCAGGCCATCTGCTCGAATCGAGCTGGGTACCGAAAGGGCTGCGTAATCGAGCAGATTGACGAAGTTGGTGTAATGGCCCAGGTTGCGATTCAGCCGCACCGGGTCGCCCTGCATAGCCTCGATCGTGACGTGGGTCGGCGCCGTGGGAACCACTAGGGTATCGATCTGCTCCCACATCGGTTCGATGCGCTGCGACAGGGCGTGCAGTTTCGTACGCGCTTCAAACACGTCGGCTGCACTGAACTGCCGCCCCGCCGCGATGATGCTTCGCACCGGCTCAATGACATCGTGCTCATGCTCGTCAAAGAACGCACGAATGGCGGTGTAACGCTCTGCCACCAGCGCGCTGCCATACAGCAGGTCAGCCACGTGTGCCAGCGGTGCGTAGTCGATGGGCACGGGCTCCCCGCCCATCTCGCGCAGCCGCGCAACCGCCTGTTCGAACGCCTGCGCCGCCTGCGCATCACCGAAAAATTCCAGCTGCGAGGGCACGCCAAAGCGGAAGCGTGCGCCCCACGCCCGGGTGTCCCAACTCAGGCGCCTGGAGTACGGATCGTCCGGATCAGGCCCCTGCGCGCTCATGAGGACCTGCCAGGCAGTCTCTACGCTGCGGGCAAAGATCGACACCACATCCACGCTTTGCGCGGCAGGCACGACACCGGCTGCGCTGATCAGCCCCCTGCTGGGTTTAAGGCCCACGATGTTGTTCAGGCCTGCGGGTACGCGACCAGAGCCGGCCGTATCGGTACCTAGCGCAAAGTCGACTTGACCGGTGGCCACGACATAGGCCGACCCCGAGCTGGATCCGCCACTCACATAGCGCGGATCAAACGCGTTAGGCACGGATCCATAGGGCGACCGAGTGCCATTCAGCCCGCAGGCAAACTGGTCAAGGTTGGTCTTGCCCAACAGCGACGCACCAGCGTCGAGCAGACGGCGCACCACGGTGGCGCTTTGATCGGCCTGATGCGCGAACGCCGGACAACCCGCGGTGGTGGGCACGCCAGCGACATCGATGTTGTCCTTGACCGCAAACGTCAGTCCAGCCAGCGAGCCTTGGCCAGCAGCCTGCAGCGGGCTGCGAAACCGGGTGATCCATGCCTGCGCGGCCACGGATGAAGCGGTTGTCGGGTCGGTTGACCGCGTTTGCGGTTGATTGAATTCAGCGCGAGCCATCTTGGTGCATCCAAACTTGGATACAAGATACATGCAATGACTGTGCCACCGGCAGCCGTCTCTTTGCCACCGCCCTGCGTCAGGCCGTAAGCCCGGTTGCAAACACATCCAATGAGGGAGGTCTCATGCAGCTGTGCCGGACTACCGCCATGCGCGTGCCCCACAACGCTCGGGCGGGCGTTTCAAACACCGCGAGTGCGCACTGAACCGAACCTCGAGATCTTCGCTATCCTGTCTGCAGAGCACACCCCTCGACGCCGCCGGCGTCCAGGGATCACCCCCGTGCCACATGGAGACCCAGATGCCTCGACGGACAATGCTTCGCTGGCTCACCCGCGCGTGCGCCCCTCTTGCCTGTACGCTGATCGGGCTCGGGCTCAGTCCAGCCGCCCATGCCCAGGACTATCCGAACCGCCCGATCACCTGGGTGGTGGGCTTCCCACCCGGTGGCATCAGTGATCTGGGCACGCGCTTCATCGCCAAGGTACTCGGAGAAAAGCTGGGCACGCAGATCATCGTCGACAACAAGCCCGGCGCAGGCGGATTGGTTGCGGGCGAGTTCGTCGCCCGGGCCAAGCCTGACGGCTACACCGTGTTTTACGGCTCCAATGGCCCCTTGGGGACACACAAGTTCATCTACAAGAAAATCCCCTTCGATCCCTTGACCTCATTCACGCTGATCCACGGTCTTGGGTCATCGCCGCTGATCCTGGTGGTGCCAGCTAACTCCCCTTTCAAGACGCTCAAGGAGCTGGTTGACTTCGCCACAGCGAATCCGGGCAAACTGACCTTCGGATCGGTCGGTAACGGCAGCGCGGCCCATCTGGTGGGCGAATTGCTCGGCGCGCAAACCGGCACCAAGCTGACCCACGTGCCCTACAAGGGGTCCTCAGCCGCCATGGTCGACGTCATGGGCGGGCGCATCGACTTCATCTTCGACTACTCCATCGTCGTCAAACCGCTCATCGACAGTGGCAAGCTGCGCGCGCTGACCACGACAGGAACAGTGCGCCTGCCCGGCCATCCCGACGTGGCGACCACGACGGAGCTGGGCTTCTCGGGTGTACAACTTACGGCCTGGGCCACGCTCGTAGGGCCTGCCGGCATCCCTCCTGCTGTGACCGCCAAACTGGCCCGCGCCATGAACGAGACCCTCAAGGACCCGGCGGTCATCAAGTACCACGACGACCAGGGCGTGACGCTCATGCCCGATATGCCGGGCGACCGCCTGCGGGACTTCATCGTCAAGGAACAGGCGAAGTTCAAGGATCTGGTCGAACGCTCCGGGGCGGCCGAGCAATAAGCGGGCAGCCTGCCTTCGCAGGGTCATTGGCAGCCTTCTCCTCAGCCATGACCCTGCCCTTCCCGGGCAAATCGCCGTCATGAACGATCGGGCGCGCAGCGTCGAACTGCTGCTGCATTCGGGTGTGGTCCACACACTCGATGCGTGCTCCAGCCGCGCCGAGGCCATTGCCATGGGTGAAGGCAAGGTCATCGCGACCGGGCGTCACGCCGACCTCGCTGAATTGGTCGGGCCGCACACACGCTCGATCGACCTGGCCGGACGCGCGGTGATGCCAGGGCTCTTCGATGCGCACCCGCACCTGGACCGGCTCGGTCTGCGCGACAGGGTGGGCCTGTCCATCGCGCATTGCGAGTCGGTCAGTGACATTGTGCAGACCATCCGCGAAGCCGCTGCCCGCACGCCGGCCGGACAGTGGATCGTGACCCAACCCATGGGCGCACCGCCCGACGGCTACTGGAGCCGGCCCGACCAGGTGCGCGAGGGGCGCTTTCCTGACCGGCACGACTTAGACCGAGCCGCACCCGATCACCCGGTCTTCATTCGTTCGCCCTGGGGATGGTGGACGCGTCTGCCGCTGCCTGCCGTGGCCAACAGCCGTGCGCTTGAGCTGTGCGGCGTACGCACCGACACGCCCAATCCCTATCGCATTGAGATCGTGCGCGATGGTCGTGGAGATCCGACCGGTCTGTTTCTGGAGCGCAATCGCGCCCCCACGCTCGAGATGGTCCTGATGCACGCCGTGCCCCGGTTCAGCTTCGAGCAGCGCATTCAGGGTTTGCATCACGGCATGGCGCTGGCACGTGAAGCAGGCGTGACGGCGGGTTTCGAGGGCCACGGCCTGACGCCCGCCTTGCTGGATGCCTGGCGTCAGCTCGGTCAGGAAGGGGACCTGACGATGCGCATGCAGGGCGCACTCAGCGTGCCCAGCGCCTCCTTTGACGATGACGCCATCGAGGCGCAGCTGCAGACCTGGTCACGTCGCCTGTCCGGCCAGGGGACACGTAGCGGATTGTTCACGGAAGAAGGCCTGTGCCTGGATGTGGCCGACCCGGCCGTGGCGCGCATTCTGGGCTGTGCCTATCCCTATGAACATTGGGCGGGCCATTTCGCGCAAGCCTTGTCCAGCGAGCGCCTGATTCGGCTAGGCACTTGCGCAGCACGACTGGGGCTGCGGGTCAGCATCCTGGTGTGCTACGAACTCGAACGCGTGCTGCAGTGCCTGGAGGCCATCGATGCGCAGGTGCCCTTGCGCGCATTGCGCTGGGTGGCGGTGCATGTCACGCAGGCCACACCGCAGCAGCTTGAGCGCATGCACAGGCTGGGACTGATCGCCACCGTCACGCCTGGATTCATGCAGCATGCAGACGACCGTTTCGGGCTGCTCGAATTGGGCGATCGAGGTACGCCAATCCGTGCCTTGCTTGATGCCGGCGTACCCGTGGCGCTGTCCACCGATGGCGTGCCGCACTCCATGCTGTTCGCCCTGTGGCAGGCCATTGCAAGACAGGATGGCCAGCGCGGACGGGTATTGGGCGACAGCGGACTCACCCGCGAGCAGGCGCTGCGCCTGGCCTCGGTCGAGGGGCATCGGCTGACCTGGAGCGAAGCGCATCGAGGGCCGCTCGTCGCTGGCCATGACGCAGATCTGATCGTGTTGCCCCAGGACCCACTGCAATGCGCCTGGGACGACCTGGCCACCATGCGCGCTGACCTGAGCATCGTGGGCGGGCAGGTCGTGCACGAGCGGGCACCGTCGACTTGAGAGGGCGCGAGGCGCCCAAGCACTTAGCCCGGGATACGCACCATCAGTCGGGTGATGCCTCGCACAAAGGTCGACTTCACACGCACCGGATCCTCAAGCACCTCGATCGTGGGAAAGCGCTTGAGGATTTCCTGCCAGAGAATCTTGAGCTGCAGCTCGGCCAGACGGTTGCCGACGCATCGATGGATGCCGAACCCGAACGACAGGTGCTGACGCGGGCGGGCGCGGTCAATGATGAACTCATTGGCCCGCTCGATCGCCGAGTCGTCACGGTTGCCCGACAGGAACCACATCACCACTTTGTCGCCCTTGCGAATCGTCTTGCCGCCGAGTTCGTAATCGGTCAGTGCGGTGCGGCGCATGTGCGCAAGCGGCGTTTGCCAACGGATGATTTCGGGCACCAGCGAATCGACCAGTGAAGGCTGAGCCCTAAGCTTGGCCCATTGCACCGGGTCGCGGGCCAGGGCAAGCAGCCCGCCGGACATTGAATTGCGCGTGGTGTCATTGCCACCCACGATCAGCAGTGTGATGTTGCCCATGAACTCAAGCGGCGACATGTTCCGCGTGGCCGCACCATGCGCCAGCATCGAGATCAGATCGTTGCTCGGCGGTGCATTCACCCGATCGTTCCACAGCTGCGAGAAATACTGAAACATCTCACCCAGTTCTTGCGTGCGCTGCTCAGCGGTCTCGACCACGCTGGTATCAATGGCAGGGTTGGCCGTGGCCACGTCCGACCAGCGCGTGAGTTTGCGACGCTCCTCGAGTGGAAAGTCAAAGAGCGTGGCGAGCATGAGCGTGGTGAGCTCGATCGACACATGTTGCACCCAGTTGAAAGGCTCATTGCGCGGTAATGCGTCCAGCACCTGCGCGGTACGCTCTCGGATCAGCCCTTCCATGTTCATCAGGTTGGCCGGCGCCACGATCGGGCTAACCGCCTTGCGTTGCTCATCGTGCTTGGGCGGGTCCATCGCGATGAACATCTGCAGCCGCTCATTGACCGGCTGATCGCTGATCACGATGCCGCCCTGTGCCCAATCCGACGAGAACACCTGATGCTGGGTGTCCACGGTCATGATGTCCTGGTAGCGGGTAATGGACCAGTACGGACCAAAGAGCTCGCTGTGCGCCAGATGCACCGGGTCGTCGCGCCGCAGCCGCTCGAAGTAATGCCCCACCGTGTCATTAAAGAAGAACATGGGCTTGGCCGGATCGATCTGATCAATCGGCAGGCTGAAAGCCTCGTCTCGGGCGGCTTGCTGAAGGTCGGTGAGAGTGTTCATGGTCTGATCTCCGTTGCAATTGACTGCGCCTCTGTCTTGGCCGTGCGCCATCGTCTTGGCAGTGCGCTCTTGAGTTCTCATCGTACCCTCACCTGACCTGGGGCGTTGGCGATCGAGGATGCAGAGCCCACATCTTGAGGCGCTACTGTTGCCCGCCCCCGGACTCACGAATTAAGCTTCGCTGAAGCCTCCGGTGCGCCTCCCCGACCCACTTTTTGCCTTCCCGACAGATCCACATGAAGCTTCATATCGGCAACAAAAACTATTCCTCCTGGTCCATGCGTCCCTGGGTGCTGATGCGTGGCACCGGCATCGCCTTCGAAGAAGTCATGGTGCGTTTCGACAGCTTCGCACCCGGGTCCGAGTTCAGACAGACCATGGATGCGGTCAGCCCGACAGGCAAAGTGCCGCTCCTTGAAGACTGCGGGCTGATGGTCTGGGATTCACTGGCCATTGCCGAGTATCTGTCCGAGCGCTTTCCCGAAAAGCAGTTGTGGCCCGCGGATCGCGCTGCGCGGGCCCGCGCACGCAGCGTATGTGCCGAGATGCACAGCGGATTTGCGGGACTGCGAAGCGCCTGCCCCATGAACATCGAAGCGTCCCTCCCCGAGGCCGGCGCGCTCGCGATGCGTGACAAGCCCGATGTGCGAACCGATCTGGCGCGCATCACCCACATGTGGAGCGCGTTGCTTGCCGAATACGGCGGACCGATGCTGTTCGGATCGTTCAGCGTCGCCGACGCCTTCTTCGCACCCGTGGTGATGCGGCTGCGAACCTATGCGCTACCGGTTCCGGCGGATGTCGCCGCTTACATGCAGCGCCTGGTCGAGCAGCCCGGCGTGCGCGACTGGATCGATGGCGCGTTGACCGAGCAGGACTTTCGCGATTTTGAGGAGCCTTATCGCTTGAGCCGGTGAGCGCAGGACACGGCCCATCGGTTCAAGCGGCCCTGCCCGCTTCAACTGGTCAACCGGGCCGTCGCTCGAACGCAGGCAAATCGGCCGGAATGTGATGAAACGCCTGCTTGTCGATGGTGAAGATCGCAGCATTGGGCTTGAAGACCGACGGGTCGTCGAACGTGCCCACCTTCAAAATGATGGCCCCGGCGCGCTTAGGGGATCGGGTGCCGATGGCGGTGCCGCAGGTGGGGCAGAACAGCCTCGTGACTGGGCTTTCGATGTCGCTGCGCGTAAAACTGCTGGGCGTGCCCTGGGTAAACCGAAAACCGGACTCTGGCATGACCATGATCACATTCGGATTGCCGCCCGTGATGTATTGACACTCACGACAATGGCACTGCAATGCCGCCAAAGGCTCGCCCTCGGCCACATAACGAATGCCCTTGCAGTAGCAGCCGCCTTCAATTTTCATGGTGTTCGCTCCAGTCATTCGCTTACGACGCTGCAGCCATCGCAGCCAAGGCCTCACGTGCGGCTGGCGTGTGATACACGTCCGCCTTCAGCGGGATCTGCATCAACAACACCTGCGCACCTGCCTTGCCCGCCTGAAGCTGCTGGGCTGGCTCATCCGCAGATACGAATAGCGTTTCCCATTGATGCAGTGCCTGGCCGTTGTGTTGCAGTTCACCCGCAAGCACCATCAGGAACTGCCCGCTGCTGCCCGCGGGGTCCAGCGCCTGGGCACGGCCGCCGGGCGGCACCTGCCAGACCTGGGCCGCGAGCTTGTCGGGCGCGGGTGAAATGAGATCGATGCAGCGAGGCGAAGAGAGCGCCGCGATGGCCGCATCGTCCAGGGGTTGATAGGACTCACTAGACTCCTGACGCTTAGGGCCACGGACCATGCGGTCGCGGTCCCTAGAGGCCATCATCGCGCCCTGCTCATGGACCGCGCGGATGGTGAAGTACATGACACCCTCGGGCCCAGCGATGATGGGGCCGTAACCGCTGTAGGCACCTGCGTAATGCACCATGATCGGGCCGATGTGATGCTTGCCCATCGTCCCTGCCCCGCCGACCACTACCTGGAATTGATTTTCCCGGTGCCAATGCGTGGGCAGCACTTTGCCCGCACCTTGTTCGATCAGAAAGACCGTGGGAGACAGCAGCGGATCTTCCCCGCTCTCCATCCACTCGCCCTTGTGGTACGCGAAACCATCGGGCAATTGCAGGAATCGGCGGCGCATGTCGCCGTGTGCTCGGGTTCCCGTGACGATCATCGTCTGTCTCCACAAAGGATGGTTTCAAACTGGCTAGCCCGCCAGCGCTTGGGCCTT
>CANHUQ010000140.1 GCA_947463885.1 Burkholderiales bacterium | reverse complement strand
GGCGCAACGATGCGCTCGACCTGCGCCCCCAGCTCCGGGTAGGCTTCGCGCCAGGAGCGGCATGTTCCGCGCGCCGGCCCCTTGATGTCCCATGCACCCATCGTGTGGTCTCCTTTTGTCAGCGTGTGGTGTGTCGTGCGGGCGCAGCGTGCGGTGCGCCGATGCGCAGAGTCTATTCATAAATGATGCGCGCATCAGGACCTGCGTATCAGGACCCATGTATCACTCAGACCCGGAGTCAGGCCTTGACCATTGACTGGAATCCCGAAGACCCCGGCGTGATCGCGGACCCTTATCCGACGTTCCAACGGATGCGCACCGAGGACCCCTGTCATTGGAGCCCGAGGCTCAAGGGCTGGGTGCTCACGCGCTATGACGATGTCCGGCGCGCCTGCCTGGACAAGGAGCATTTTTCCTCTGACCGGTTGCGTCCGTTCTTTGATGCCATGCCCGGGGCTCAGGCCGCACGCATCGAAGACATCGTGCGTTACCTGTCCTTATGGATGGTGTTCAAGGACCCGCCCGATCACACCAGGCTGCGCAAACTGGCCGGGCGTGTCTTTCACGTGAAGTCGATGCATGGCATGCGCCCGCAGATCGAAGACATCACACGCGGCTTGCTGCACCACCTGCAGGCTCGCGACGCGTTCGATTTCATCGCTGATTTCGCGGGCCCGCTGCCGTGTCTGGTCATCATGGCCATGCTCGGCGTGCCGCGTGAGGACCTCGCTCTGGTCAAGCGGCTGTCCGATGACATCGCGCTCTTCATTGGTTCGTCGCGCACTACGAGCGAGAAGTACGACACCGCGCAAGCCGCTACGCACGAGATGGCCGCCTATTTCCGCGCGATGATCGTCGACCGACGAGCCCGCCCCCAGGCCGATCTGCTCAGTGAGCTGACCCATCTGCGCGACGGCGATGATCGTCTGAGCGACGACGAGTTGATCGCCCTGTGCATCCTGCTGCTCTTTGCGGGGCATGAAACCACCACCAACCATCTGGCCAATGGCATGGCCGCGCTGATGCGATTCCCTGACCAGATGGCTCGTTGGCGCGCAGACACCGCGATCACCTCATCGGCGATCGAGGAACTGCTGCGCTATGACGGCCCGTCGGGCGCCATCGTGCGCATCGTGCGCGGCGAGACCTCGCTGCATGGCAAGACCTTGCGTGACGGTGACCGTGTGTTTCTCATGATGCATGCCGCCAACCGCGACTCCAACGCTTTTCCCAACCCCGACCAGCTTGATCTCACCCGTGACGGACGTCCGCATTTGGCCTTCGGGTTTGGCGCCCATATTTGCCTGGGTTTTCCGTTGGCGCGCACGGAAGGTCAGGTGGCCCTGCCTGCGGTACTGAATGCCTTTGCACAAATTGAGCCCGCATCCGACGCGGCGCCTGCCTGGATCAACTCGCTCGTGTTTCGCGGCATGCACACCCTGCCGGTGCGCGTCAGGCCCGCTTGCGCCCCTTAGCCATGCGCACGGCCGCTTCGATCGTGTGCGGTGCGCGCGCTGGATCGGTGCATAGCCGTTTGGGATGAGGTGTGATGCCGGCTCGTGCGAGGTCCAGCCGATCTGCATCCCAGCAGGCTTGCACCGTCAGATCGCCGCGTACATGCCCATCGCTGTGCAGCCGCATGGCTTCGCACAACCGCTCGAAGGCCGGCTTGTTCAGCTCGGTGAGGATGCCGTCACGGCGCAAACGCACAGCGAAGTCGGCCGCCCGCAGGCCATGCTCGGGGTCTTCCCAATCATTGAAGCGGCGGCTGTCATGCAGAAAGGCGAACCACGCCAGCACGGCCGGATCCACGTCGAGCGCTGCCGCGAGCGAACGGCCATGAAACCAGACGCGGCTCCAGTGCGGCACGCCATGTATGCCGCCACTGGCGTCGAGCTTGAATTGCGGGCGCACGACGGCCAGAGCCTTGTGAACGATGATCGTGCAGCGCTGGGTCATGGTGCGAGCTTACACGGCACAGCGTAGACGGCAGGGCGCGCCTCGCCCGACCAGACGGTGTTCGATGGGCTCCCGGCGGCAGATGAGCTGTGCCATGCCGTGTCATGCCGGTGGTACGCTCGTGCGAGGAGTTTTTGTCATGCGTCGCGACCCGAATCGTCACTCTGTCCACACCGCTGGCCCCGCTGACCTGCAGCGGCTGATCCACGCCATCGACTTTGCCGCTGAGCGCCATCGTCACCAGCGGCGCAAGGACAAGCGCGAGTCGCCCTACATCAATCATCCGATCGCACTGATGCGCGTGCTGTCGGTGGAAGCAGGCATCCATGACGTGGATGTGCTGATCGGCGCGGTGCTGCACGACACGATCGAGGACACCGAAACCACCGAGCAGGACATCGAGCGACTCTTTGGTCGCACCGTTGCAGACCTGGTGCTTGAGGTGACCGACGACACGGCGCTGGACCATGCCGACCGCAGGCGCCTGCAGATTGAGAGCGCGCCGCACAAGAGCGCAGGTGCCGCCATGATCAAGCTGGCCGACAAGACCTGCAATCTGCGCGACATGATTGCCGCGCCACCGCACTGGTGGGATGACCGCAGGCGTGCCGACTACTTCAGGTGGGCGCGCAACGTGGTGGACAGGTTGCCCGTGGTCCACGTGAAGTTGCTGGCCATTTTTGACGAGGCCTGGACTCAGGGGCGGCGCAGGATTGCGGCTTGAGTTGGGCGGAGCTCACTCCACTCGAAACGGATTGAAAATGCGAAGGCCTTCGATACGTTGGTCATGCTGCAGGTCTTCGGTGATGAGCGTAGTGCAACCGGACTCCAGGGCTGAGGCCACGATCATCGAGTCGTAAACTGAAAATCCATAGCGTTCGCTGACGGACACACCACGTGAGTGGGTCACCAGCGAAACCGACTTCACCATCAGGGCGGCACGCAGGATTGACAGCACGTGGTGAAGTGCGGGCCATGCCAGTTGCAGTTTCCTGTGCGCGACGGCTGCAAATTCATTGAGCACCTGGACGCTGACGGTACCGCCCGCAGTGAGTACCTGCTCAGCACGATCAGCTTTGTCCGTATCGCTTGATAACAGGTAAAGCAGCACACTGGTATCGATGAACGCTCTATTCGAGACCATGGGCATCCAGGCGATCGAATCGGAAATTTTCCGGCAATGTGCCGCGGTATCGGCGCAGCTGAGCGACCAATGTCTGTCTTTCGGCCGCAGGGGCTTCTTGCGAGTGAGCACGCCCGACCACCTGGACTTCGATGTCGTCCCCCTCTTTGAGTTCGAGTGCTTCAACCACTGGCACAGGTAGTCGGACTGCCAGGCTGTTGCCCCATCTTGTCACTCTCATCCTGAGTTGCCCCGATGTGTTGCTGCTTGAAAGTGCCTATCAAACGGGACGTAGAGGCTGCTGTCAATCAGACGAAAGTATTGTCAGTCAAGCGTCAGTCGTATTGCGTCCTCGCACACAGGCCGCCCACCTTGACCAACACCGCTAACCCCACCCGCCTTCCGTCCGACCCCCCTTCATCCGCCACCTGGCGGCGCCACCTCGCAGGCCGCCCAGGCCGCGCCCATACTCAAACCGTCTCCTCCTGCTCGTAAAAGAGCTTCAGCCGCCACCTCAGTTGTGGCGGTTTTTCTTTTGTGCGACCGCTTTGCACAGGTTTGACGCGCAGCCTCCCGATGGTGCAAACCGCATCGGGCGAGTCTGACCAAGCCGCTGATAGCATCGCCCGATCGAACGCGTAGCGCGCTCTGCGCTGCGGCTCGCATCCCAGGAGACGCCCCATGTCCTCAGCTTCTGATGCGCCTGCGCGCGCAGCGTCTGATCACGCCTTGGCCGGGTTCGCGCGCCTCGTGGTCGTGACAGGCGCGGCCAGCGGCATCGGTGAAGCCTGTGCCCGGCGGTTTGCCGCAGCGGGCGACCATGTCGTGGTGGCCGATCGCAACCTCGAGGGCGCGCAACGCGTGGCCGCGGCACTAGGCGCGCGGGGCACGGCGCTGCACATCGACCTGGGCGACGAGCATTCAATCGAACGGGCTGCCCGCGAAGTGGCCGAGTCCATGGGCACCGCGCATGTGCTGGTCAACTGCGCAGGCGTCTTGCAACGCACCCTGCCGCCCGAACAGTTGTCACTCAAGGAATGGGACATCGTGTCGCGCATCGATCTGCGCGGCACTTACCTGAGCTGCGTGGCGTTTGGCGCGCCGATGGCCGCGCGCGGGCAGGGTGCGATCGTCAACATCGCGTCGGTGGCCGGTATGCGGTCCGGCCCGCTGCATGCCTACGGCCCGGCCAAAGCCGGGGTGATCAGCGTGGGTGAATGCCTGGCAGCGGAGTGGGGGCCGCGCGGCGTGCGGGTGAACACGGTGTCGCCGGGTTGGACGCTCACGCCTGCACTGGACAAAGGGATGGCCACAGGCACGCTTGATGAAGGCCATATGCTGGCTTCCACGGCTTTGGGCCGATTGGTGAAGGCGGACGAAATCGCTGCTGCCGTGCAGTTCCTGGCCAGCGAGCAGGCATCGGCTATTACGGGCGTGAATCTGCCGGTCGATGCCGGTTTTATCGTGGCCACGCCCTGGGCAGGGTATGGCGGATTGCGCCAAGCGTGACGGACCCGCTGGCGGTTCCGGCGCGGTGACCGTGCTCCCTGAACCGCATTGAGTGCCGAAGCCGCCGCCCGGAAGATCGCGGCGAGATACAGAGGCGTTTACACTTCGGGGTAGTGCGCGGCATGACCGCCCCTGACCGACCATCCTTATCTTCTTGCCCGCCGCCGGGCCGCTGGGATTCATGAGCCGACTGACCGAGATGTGCCGCTGTTTGGCACTTGCTGCAGCATTGCTGGTCGTACCCCTCGCGGCGCAGTCCCAGGCTGCGGGTGGGTTCCTCGGGGCAGGTGCCGGATCTCGCTCGGCAGCCGCTGCGATGGGGATGGGCGCCGATGTCGATCCGGCTGCCGCAGCCATGATGGGCGGTGGCGCAGGCGGGATGAGCATGGATACCAGCATGCAAGGCCTGGGCGGCCAAAGCGGCCTGGGCAATCTGCCGCGCGGCCTTGGGCGCAGTGGCCTGCCGGCTGGGCTGGGCATGTCAGGCGGACAGCGCCCGAGCGATTTTTCCGACCCGGCTTTGCAAGGTGCGCTGAGCCGCCCGCTCGCTCCGCTCGAGCCCAATGAGTTCCAGAAGTTCGTGCAGTCAGGCACCGGCCGTCTGTTGCCCATCTTTGGTGCGTCGCTGTTCGATGAGGCGCCTGGCACGTTCGCGCCGGTGGGCGCGGTGCCGGTGCCGGCTGACTATGTGATCGGCCCGGGCGATGAAGTCATCGTGCGTTCCACCGGCATGCTGGATTTCGAGCTGCGCCCGGTGGTGGACCGGGACGGGCAGATCGTGTTGCCTAAGGTGGGTGCGGTCCAGGTGGCCGGTGTGCGAATGGGCGATCTGGAGAAGACGCTCACGCAACAGGTTGGCAAGAGCTTTCGCAATTTCACGCTCTCGGCCACTCTCGGCCAATTGCGAGGCATCGATGTCTATGTGGTGGGGCAGGCCCGCAGACCCGGCAAATACACGCTGAGCAGCCTGTCCACGCTGGTCAATGCGCTGTTTGCAAGCGGCGGCCCCAATGCGAACGGCAGCATGCGACGGGTGCAGCTGGTGCGGGCCAACAAGCCGGTGGCTTCAGTGGATTTGTACGACTTCATCGTACGTGGCGACAAGGCGCGCGACATGAAGTTGCTGCCAGGTGACGTGATCGTGTTTCCGTCTGCCGGGCCGCGCGTGGCCATTGCGGGCGCCCTCAATGTGCAAGCCGTGTACGAGCTCTCCGGCGCGCCCGGTGCCGAAAATTCCATTCGTGAGCTGCTCTCGTATTCGGGCGGGCTGCCCGTGCTGGCCGATCCGAAGCGAGCGCAGCTAGAGCGGGTGGATGTGCGCGGCAGCATCCCGCGCGAGGTCGAGTCGTTTGCCCTGGATGATCCGGGTCTGTCCCGCAAGATGCGCGACGGCGACCTGCTGACGCTCTTTCCGATCAGCCCCCAGTTTTCCAATGCGGTCACACTGCGCGGTAATGTCGCGGCGCCTCTGCGTTACCCCCACAAGCCTGGCATGCGTGTGCGCGACCTGATCCCCGATCGCGAAGCCCTCATCACCCGCGACTATTGGCTGCGCAAAAATCTGCTGGTGCAGTTTGAGGATGCCTCGATCGCTTTAGGGCGCGGCGCGGCCGGTCGCGAAAACCTTGGGCGAGAGTTGTCACTGCGCGATGCGGCAAGCCTGGATCCCGCGGTGCGCGAGGCGGTCAACCGTGACGCGGTGCTGCGCGATGCCAACTCTCGCGATGCCGGTCAGCGTGTGAACATCGAGAAAGCCCGCCAGGACGTACGCAATATCCTGGATGAGGTGAACTGGGACTACGCGGTGATCGAGCGTCTGGATCGGGATCAGATCAAGACGCAGCTGATTTCGTTCAACCTGGGCCTTGCCGTGCTCAAGGGCGATGCCTCGCAGAACCTTGAGCTGCTGCCTGGGGACGTGGTCACTATCTTCGGTTTGCGCGATCTGCAGGTGCCGCGCTCCAGGCAGACACGTCTGGTGCGGGTCGAGGGCGAGGTGGCTGCGCCAGGCATTTATACCGTGGACCCCGGAGAGACGCTTCCTCAGCTCATCACCCGCGTTGGCGGCATCACCCGCGAAGCGTATCTGTTCGGTACGGAGTTGCAGCGCGAGAGCGTGCGCCAGCAGCAAACACAGACGCTTCAGACCGTTGTGCGACGCCTTGAGGAGCAGGCCACGGCCAGCGTTGCCCAGCGCCAGGCGAATCTCACCGTGTCCGACCCCACCCAGCTGGCCATGCAACAGCAGCGCATCCAGATGGAAGAGCGCCTGGCGCGTGAACGCCTGGATCGTCTGCGTCAGCTTCGACCCAGCGGGCGCATCGCTCTGGAAATGACCCCCGATGCTGCTGTGCTGCCGGACATGACATTGGAGGATGGCGACCGTATTGTCATTCCGCCCCGGCCTTCTTTCGTCGGCGTTGCGGGCGCCGTATACAACGAGAACGTGCTGCTGTGGCGCGGCAACCGTTCCGTGGGCGACTACCTGAAGTCTGCCGGGCCGACCGAGAGCGCCGACCTCGACAATATCTTCGTGTTGCGAGCCGATGGCGGCGTAGCTTCGCGCGGGCAGGGTGGCTGGTTCGGTGTGGGTCGAGGCACCCTCAATTCCATGATCCTCGCGCCCGGCGACACGCTGGTGGTCCCCGAAAAGATCGACCGCGAAACCAACTACACCGCGATCGTGCGTGGGGTGAAGGACTGGACGCAGATCATTTATCAGTTGGGCTTGGGCGCGGCAGCAATCAAGGTGCTGAGGAACTGAACGATGCAAGAGTCACTTGATGCTTCCGGCAGCGCTCTGATGAGAGCACTGAGCGGGGATCGGGCTGCGCTCAGACCCGCACTGCGCACGCTACGCCCTTTCATCATCTGGCCTTTCTTGGCCGCGCTGATTGCAATCGGGGTGAGTTTTGCGGTGACGCCTACTTTCACAGCGACCACTCGAATCTTGCCACCTCAACAAGGAGGCGGTGCAGCCGCGCTCTTTGCGTCTCAGTTAGGATCATTGGCGGGTATCGCGGGCGCAGCAGCGGGCATAAAGAACCCTGCAGATCAGTACGTCACGTTCTTGCGCAGCACGACAATTTCAGATCGCCTTATCGATCGATTCAAGCTGCGAGACCAGTACGCTGAAGAGTTCATCGAAGATGTTCGCAAGCAGCTTGAGCGTAACAGCGCGATCAATGCCGGCGCCAAGGACGGCATCATTACGATCGAGGTCGACGACCCTAGCCCCGCCCGCGCAGCCGAGATGGCTAACGCCTATGTAGAGGAGCTACAAGAGCTCACCAACGCCCTTGCAATCACCGAGGCTGCGCAAAGACGCGTCTACTTTGAAAATCAGTTGAAGCAAGTCACGAGCCGACTGGCTAAGGCTGAGGAGGCTTTGCGCGAAAGCGGCGTTAGCGCAAGCCTCATGAACGTGGAGCCGCGATCCGCAGTCGAGATCGTGGCACGCCTTCGTGCAGCCGTGATGGCAGCCGAAGTCAAGGCGTCCCTGCTGAGTAACATGATGACCGATCGCAACCCGGAATATCGTCTGGCCCTGAAGGAGCTGAGTGAATTGAAAGAGCAGCTGGCCAAAGTTGAGGCGGGCTCGCGACCCACCGCCGCCGCCCCGCGTGGTGGCGAGGCTTATATCGCCAAGTATCGAGATTTCAAGTACCAGGAAGCGCTTTTCGAGATGATGGCGAAGCAGCTCGAACTTGCTAAGCTCGATGAGAGCAGGCAGGGTACTCTGATTCAGGTGATCGACACCGCCCAGGCTGGGGAGAAAAAAAGCTGGCCCAAGCGCGGTGCGATCGCCGCTCTAACCTGGCTCACCACGCTGTTGCTCGTGGTGTTCCTTGAGCTACTACGGGCCCGGCATAGGCAGCCGCCGATGCAAACTCTGGGTTGATCGACCCGAGGCCGCGCGTGCAGTCACCCTCAATGCTCAGACGCGACCTCCTCAAGCTGGCCGAGCTGCTTGCGACGGGCGCACTGGCCGCTGCGGCAATCAGTTTGCTGCTGACCGGTCGGGTGCCCTCTATCCCGCCGGCCGCTGCAGTTGACATTTCCCTCTACCTGACGCTTTACGCGCTGATGTCGACTGGCATCAAGCTCGGGGTGGATGGTTTCCTCATGGCCAAGGCGGCAGAGCCGGAGGCGTTGAATTCCATCAGCCTGCGCCGGTTTTGCATTGCGTGGATGCTGCCGACCACCGCGTGCTGCGCCCTGTTTGCGGGATGGCGATTCGGTTGGATAGTCGTGCTCCCCTGCGCCGTTGGGCTCTGGCTGGATGCGCGCGCCATCCTGATCGCGGTGATGCTCACAGGCCGGGGCGACAGCACGCCGATGTCGATCGGCACGCTGCTGAATTTGCCATTGTTCTTTGCCCTGCTAGTGCTGGCCTCACTGTTTACCGTACCGAACATGGGGGTGGTTGCCGCGCTGTTCTCAGTCACCTCGATCATTCGATTCCTGTTTCTGGCGGGCAAAGGCGCGCTACCCAGTGGCTCAAGCGAGATACCGATGGCGGTGCTGGCCGGGCTGGGGCTCCAGCAGGTGCTCAACTTCCTCTTGTTTCGAGGGGACCAAGTCCTGCTCGGGCTGGACCGGTCAGGCAGTCTAGTCGGTGGACTGGCCGAGGCCAGCCTACCCGCCTACCTCGCCAGCGCCAAGTTCTACGAAATGGCGTGCTCGGTCACTGTACTGATCTGCATGGTGGCGCTGCCGCGAAATAGGCAGCTTGCCGAAAGGGCGCCTGCCTCGACTATCTCGCCGAAACTCACCCGGCTAGCCGACATTGCCGCAAGATCGCCCCAGGGGTATCTGACCGGGGCGCTGGTTGCAGTCAGCCTGGTAGCGCTTGTTCTCTTCTGGTTATCGGCGGACTGGCCCTTATACATCCCGTTTGCAGTGGCTGCCGGATTGGCATTGCCGGTCAACTTCCGAACCTTTGTCGCCCTGAGGCAGGATCGGCTGCGGCCGTTGCTAAAAGCGCTGCTCGGAGCTCTGCTTGGAGGCGTTGTCTTTTTGGTATTGGTCGGTTTGCCTGTGCCCCTCGAGCGACTGGCATTGTTGGCGCCTATCCAGATGTTGCTGTTTCTGGGGTTGCTCCGTAGGTGAACACGAACATGTTCGACCGGGTCGGCAGAG
>CANHUQ010000139.1 GCA_947463885.1 Burkholderiales bacterium | reverse complement strand
GTATTGCAGCCCATCGAAGTGCGTGAGGGCGACAAATGGGCCCGGCTCGATCCCCACTTTGGATTCAAGCTCGCTTTTTCCATCGACTTCGGACACCCGGCCATCGATGCCACGGTGCAGCGCGTCGAAGTCGATTTCGCGCAGCAGTCCTACCTGTCGTCGATTGCGCGGGCACGCACCTTCGGGTTCATGCACGACGTGGAAGCCCTGCGTGCCCATGGGCTGGCGCAAGGCGGCAGTCTGGGCAATGCCATTGTCATGGACGAGTACCGCGTGCTCAACAGTGATGGGCTGCGCTCGGACGATGAGTTCGTCAAGCACAAGATCCTGGATGCGATCGGCGACCTCTATCTGGTGGGCCATCCCTTGCTCGCCGCGTATTCGGCGCACAAGTCGGGCCATGCCCTGAACAATGCGCTGCTGCGCGCGCTGATCGCGCAGCCTCAGGCCTGGGCCTACACCACCTTCGCGCAACGGCGCGAGGCGCCCCGCCTGTTCGAACTCGATTGGGCGGGGGCCTGAGCGCCAATGCCCTTGCTGCGAGCCTTCATGATCCTGATCGCGCTAGGCGTGATCGGCACCGCTGCCCTGTGGCTGGTCACACGCGAGCGCCATTGGATGCTCTGGTCGCTCAGGCTGTTGCGCATCGGTGTGGTCACCGGGCTGGTGTTCTTTGCAGTGTTGATCGGCGAACGCCTGATCAGCTGAAGCACGCGCGCTGATCGCGTCCATCCGCTAGCGCGGCTTTAGCCGCCGTGGCGTTGCGCCAGGCGTCGCAAGGCGTCACGCAGTTGCGTGTGCTGGACCTGCTCTGACAGGGCCGTCACGCATGCAATGGCCGACGCGCCGGGCGCAGGTTTGAGGGTCCGGGCCGGGCCGGTTTCAGGCGCCTGCCAGTGCGACTTGAATCGCACCGATTCCACCACCCAACCGCTGCGGGTCAGCGCCGCGATCAGGCTGGGCTCCACCTGGCGCATCTTGGCGGCCACGGCGGCATGGGCGGCGCCCACTACCAGCCGCCCGCCCTGAAAGGCCACGACCGTGAGTGGCATGCCCGGCAGGCAGCGACGCACCGCGTCCTGCAGCGCGGCCAGCGTGCGGGTCTGCTCGCCCAGATGGGCGAAAGAAGGGTCGGCGCGCAACCATTCGTGGGCGGCAGCCGCGCGGGGAGGGCGATACGGTTTCACCAGACGTGTCGCGGGGCCGGAAGTGGTTATGTCAGCCACACTGTAGCCTGGATCACAGCAGGGCCGCCGGACCTGCGTGCTACCATCTTCGATTGATCACGAGTCCTCCCCGGCCCGGTTGCGGCCTGGGCGCAATGCCCATGATCCAGAACTTTCTGACCCGGATCTTCGGCAGTCGCAATGAACGGCTGCTCAAGGAATATCGCAAGACGGTCGCGCGCATTAATGCGCTCGAGCCGTCCATGACCGCGCTGTCCGACGAAGACTTGTCGGGGCAGACGGTTGCGTTGCGTGAGCGCCTGAGCCGGGGCGAAACCCTTGACGCCATCCTGCCGGACGCCTTTGCAGTGTGCCGCGAAGCGGCGCGCCGTGTGCTCGGCATGCGTCATTTCGATGTCCAGCTCATCGGCGGCATGGCGCTGCACCAGGGCAAGATCGCCGAGATGCGCACCGGCGAGGGCAAGACCCTCATGGCCACGCTGCCGGCCTATCTGAATGCCCTGGCCGGTCAGGGCGTGCATGTGGTCACGGTCAACGATTACCTCGCGCAGCGCGATGCCGAATGGATGGGCCGCGTGTATCGCTTCCTGGGGCTTACGGTCGGCGTCAATCTCACGCAGATGCCCCATGGGCTGAAAAAGGACGCCTACGGTTCCGACATCACCTACGGCACCAACAACGAGTTTGGCTTCGACTATCTGCGCGACAACATGGTTTACGACCTGGGCGAGCGCGTGCAGCGCACCCTGTCGTTTGCCATCGTCGACGAGGTCGACTCCATCCTGATCGACGAAGCGCGCACGCCGCTCATCATCTCCGGGCCGGCTGAAGATCACACCGAACTTTATGTGCGCATGCGGCAGGTGCCGCCCATGCTCGATGCCATGGAAAGCGAGCCCAAGGCCAACGAGCCTGAGCCGCCGGGCGACTACTGGGTCGATCGCAAAGGCCACCAGGTGCATATCTCGGAGGCCGGCCACGAAAAGGCCGAGCGCCTGCTGACCGAGCTGGGCATCCTGCCCGAGGGTGCCAGCCTGTACGACGCAGCCAACATCCAGTCCATGCATCACCTGATGGCTTCGCTGCGGGCCTACACCCTGTTTTTCCGCGACCAGCAGTACGTCGTGCAAAACGGTGAAGTGATCATCGTCGACGAATTCACCGGGCGACTGATGCCGGGGCGGCGCTGGTCAGACGGCCTGCATCAGGCGGTCGAGGCCAAGGAAGGCGTGAAGATCCAGGCCGAGAACCAGACGCTCGCCTCGATCACCTTCCAGAACTACTTCCGCATGTACGGCAAGCTCTCGGGCATGACCGGAACGGCCGACACCGAGGCCTACGAATTCCAGGAAATCTACAGCCTGGAAACCGTGATCATCCCGACCCACCGTCCCATGGTCCGGGCCGACCGTCAGGACCAGGTGTTCCGCACCGCGCGCGAGAAATACAACGCCATTCTTGCCGACATCCAAGAGTGTCACGGGCGCGGGCAGCCGGTGCTGGTGGGCACCACGTCCATCGAAAACTCCGAGCTGCTCTCGTCTCTGCTGCAAAAGGAAGGCTTGCCGCACAACGTGCTCAACGCCAAGCAGCACGCCCAGGAAGCGCAGATCGTGATTGATGCGGGCCGAACAGGCGCCATCACGATCGCCACCAACATGGCAGGCCGCGGCACCGACATCGTGCTGGGCGGCAATGTCGCCCGCCAGATCGATCAGATCATGGCCCGCGAGGAGCTCCCCGAGGCCGAACGTCAGGCGCAGGCTGAATCCTTGCGTGCTGGCTGGCAAGCGCAGCACGATCAGGTGCTGGCGGCCGGTGGTCTGCACATCATCGGCACCGAGCGCCACGAATCGCGTCGGATCGACAACCAGTTGCGCGGCCGGTCCGGGCGCCAGGGCGATGCCGGTTCGTCGCGCTTCTATCTGTCGATGGACGATCCGCTGCTCAAGATCTTTGCGGGCGACCGGCTCAAATCCATCATGGATCGCCTCAAGCTGCCCGATGGCGAGGCCATTGAGGCAGGCATGGTCACGCGCTCCATCGAGAGCGCGCAACGTAAGGTCGAGGCGCGCAACTTCGATATCCGCAAGCAGCTGCTCGAGTACGACGACGTTGCCAACGACCAGCGCAAGGTCATCTACCAGCAGCGCAACGATCTGCTCGAGTCCTCGGACACCGAGTCGCTGATTGCTGGCCTGAGGCAGGGCGTGTTCACCGACCTCTTCCGTCAGCATGTGCCTGCGGAGAGTGTCGAAGAGCAGTGGGATCTGCCGGCCTTGCAAAAGATCCTGCAGGACGACTGGCAGCTCGACGTGCCCCTCATTGAACTGGCCGCGGGCGATGCCAGTGAGGACGATCTGCTGGCTGCGGTCATGAATGCGGCCGAGACCCGGTACGCCGAGAAAGTGGCGCTGGTGGGGCGTGAAGGCTTCGAGCGGTTTGAGCGCTCGATCATGCTGCAGTCCATCGATCAGCGCTGGCGTGAGCATCTGTCGGCGCTTGACCATCTGCGCCAGGGCATTCATCTGCGCGGCTATGCGCAGAAGAACCCCAAGCAGGAATACAAGCGCGAGTCCTTCGAGCTCTTCGAGAACATGCTCCAGACCATCCGCGATGAAGTGGTGCGGGTGCTCATGAACGTGCGCATCCAGAGCCCCGAAGAAGCGCAGCAGGTTGAGCAGCAGGTCGAGCGTGAAGCGAGCCAGTCGTTCTCTCAGGCGTCCTACACGCACGCTGAATTTTCAGCGGCCCCCGATGCCGACCCCGAGCAGGTGGCGGTTGCCATGCAGTCGGCCCCAGCCTTGCCGGACGACGACAAGGATCAGCCGTTCCGCCGCTTTGGCAACAAGATCGGCCGCAACGATCCCTGTCCGTGCGGCTCTGGAAAGAAATACAAGCAATGCCACGGACGACTGGGATGAATCCGCCGGTCCGGGCGGCCGTTCTGGCCAGCCCGGAATATCCGTTCACGCCGGTCGATGCGCCGATCAAGCTCGACCAGAACGAGAGTTCGCTCGACCTGCCTGATGCCCTCAAGGCACAGGTGCTCGAGCAACTGCAGGCGCTCACCTGGAACCGTTACCCCGATCTGAACGGCGAGGCCTTGTCTGCGGCCATTGGTGCCCATGACGGCTGGCCTGCGGCCGGCACCGTAGCGGTCACTGGCAGCAATATGCTGATCGCGCTGCTGGTTCAGCTGGCAGGCATGGGCGCGCGCGTGCTCACGGTCAAACCCAATTTCGCGCTTTATGCGCTGGATGCCAAGCTCTGGGGTGCCGAGCTCATCGAAGTGCCGCTTGGGCCCAGCTTCGCCACCGATGTGGACGCGCTGATCGCACAGATCGAGGCCGGCCGCGAAGCACTGGCGGGCCGTGTGGGCCCGGCCGGCGTGATCTTCGTGCCGCGTCCGCATGCGCCCACCGGCTCGCTGTGCGCGCTGTCAGACATCGAGCGGCTGGCGCAAGCCTCGCAGGGCTGGCTGCTGGTGGTCGACGAGGCGTATCACCAGTTCGCCGGCCCCAGTGCCATGGATATTGCGCGCCGCCATGAGCATGTCGTGTTGTTGCGTACCTTCTCCAAAGCCTGGGGGCTGGCGGGCGCACGTCTGGGCTATGCGCTGACCAGCGAAGTTGTGGCACGCCAGTTGCGCAAGCTCGTGGCCCCGTTTGCGGTGTCGGTGTTTCAGTCGGTGTGCGCGCACGTGGCGCTGGCCCATCCGCAGTTCATGCACGACCGCGTGGCTGCCACCATTGCCGAGCGCGAGCGCGTGTTCAAGGCGCTGCAAGCACACCCCACCTGGAAGGTGCTGCCTTCAGCCGCCAATTTCCTGCTGATCCGCACGCCTGATGCCGCGCAGGCGTATGCCTCGCTGCTGTCGGGGGGCGTGCTGGTCCGCAAGCAGGACAGCTATTTCGGATTGCAGGGCTGCATCCGCGTGACCATTGGCACGCGCGAGGAAAACGACGCGTTTTTGCGAGCGGCGGGGCTGTCGGCCGCCTGAGCCCTTCAGGGCGGGCTTGGGATGTGCGTATGCGAGACCGCACGGCCCTGTGCATCCACCTGCACCAGAATCATGTCGCCCGAGCCGATGTCGCGGCCTGCAAACGCCCGGATGTTCACGTGATGGGTCACCAGGATCAGGGCGCGCTCGCCTTTGGCGGGCAGCGTGCGGGCAATGAATCGTGTCAGTGCTTCGTTAGACGGTCCGGCCTGGTCTGGCCTGTCGAAAAACGAGGCCAGTGACGCTTCGGTGGTGACGCTGCCCAGATCAAGCGCACCGGCCGTATCACGACAACGGCACCAGATACTCGAGAAGACCCACGCCTTGTCCACGCCCTGACGCTTGAGCCACAGACCTGTGCGCGTCGCCTGGGCCAGCCCTTGTGCATCGAGGTTGCGCTGGGTCGCGCAGTCGTCCAGTCGGTAGCCGACGGGGTCACCCACGCCGGGCGCATAGGCATGACGCATGAGCATCACCTGTCGCGGTGAACGCAGCTTGTCGGCCAGTTCACTGGCCTGCGCACTCAGGCCAACGCACCACACCAGGCAACATAGGAACACACGACAGATCTTCATGGAGCGCTCGGCAGGCAGGGCGTTCGGTGGAGGGGGCAGGCAGGGACGGCGGCGTCTGACCGCCGATCGTCATGCAAACGAAATGGCGGGTGCCCGGGCGACTTGCTTAGGCCCGCGATGCGCTGGCACTCTAGCCGATCACACGCCCCTTCACATGGGGCAGGCCTCGCACTGGGGCCGCGGTGCTTCGCGCGAGACTCCCGACATGGCCCCATCCTCCCCCACCTCCACGACCTCCCCGGTCACACTGCCTGCCCAAATGGTGCTCACCGCAACACAGCGACGCACCCTGCGGGCGGTGGCGGCCCTGATCATTCCTGCCGATGCAGCGCTGGGCATGCCGGGTGCCGACGATGCGCGCATCGCCTTGGACATTGAATCGTCCATCGGGCGTGATGCGCAGGCCGTGCAACAGGCACTGGCCCGGCTCGATGCGCTGGCGGGCGGCGTGTTTGCCGACCTGCCTGGTGCGCAGCAAGAGCAGGCAGCCGCCCGCCTGCGTGAAGGCGAACCGGCACTCGCGGCGGTGCTTGAGGCGGTCACGGCCCAGGCCTATTACCGCGATGACCGCGTGATGCAGGCCATTGGTATGGAAGTACGTGCGCCCTTTCCCAAGGGCTTTGAGCTCGAGGCGGGCGATCTGTCACTGCTCGACCCAGTGCGCGCCCGCCCCAAGGTGTATCGCGACGTGCCTTAGCCCGTGCCGACCTGATGGCCCACCTGGCGTTTCACTGCTCGTACACCCCATCAGCACTGTTGCCCCCTCATTCCGACCGGAGACTTTCACATGGCCAACCCCCGCATTGCCGAGGTCAAGACGCTGTCCTGCAGCGCGTCCTGGCGCAACTACTACTTCGTGAAGATCACCACCGAAGACGGCACGGTGGGCTGGAGCGAGTTCGATGAAGGCTTCGGCTCACCCGGCGTGGGCGCAGTCATCAACCAGCTGTCAGCTAAGGTGGTTGGCCAGTCGGTGATGAACCATGAGCGCATTCGCGAAGAGCTCTTCGGCATGACCCGACCCGGTGCCGGTGGCGTAGTGGGGCAGGGCTTAGGCGCAATTGAAAATGCGCTGCTCGATGCCAAGGCCAAGACGCTGGGCGTGCCCTGCTACGAATTGCTGGGCGGCAAGATGCGCGACCGCATGCGCGTGTACTGGTCGCATTGCGTGACCTGGCGCGCCACCCGCACGCCGCATTACCAGCCTGCCATCACCAATGCAGACGGCACCCGAGCGCTGGCGCGCGAAGTGCGCGACAAAGGCTTCACTGCACTCAAGACCAATATCTTTCGCTACGAAGACGGCAAGATCCTGGGCTGGGCGCCCGGTTTTGCGCGGCCCTTCGAGCCGGGTCTGAATGCCGAGCGCACCATGATCAACGGACTGCGCGAGCATCTGCAGATCATGCGCGAAGCCGCCGGCCCCGATGTGGATATCCTGCTCGATCTGAACTTCAACATGCGCACCGAGGGTGCGCTGAAGGTGCTGCGCGCCATTGCCGATCTGGACATGTTCTGGATCGAGTTCGATACGCGCGACCCGCAGGCGCTGGCCCACCTGCGTGCGCGCAGCCCGCACCCGATTGCCTCGGGTGAAACGCTGATCGGCGTGCAGCAGTTCATGCCTTTCTTCAAGGCGCAGGCCATGGACGTGGCCATCGTGGATACCCCATGGAATGGCGTGTGGCAGTCGATGAAAATTGCCGCGGCCGCAGAAGCGCATGAAGTGAATGTGGCCTGCCACAACTTCTATGGTCACCTGTGCACGATGATGAATGCGCACTTTTGTGCAGCCATTCCGAACCTGCGGATCATGGAAGTCGACATTGATCGCATCGCCTGGGACCACGAGCTCTTCACGCATGTGCCCGAGTATCAGGACGGCCATCTGGTCATGCCCGATCGGCCCGGCTGGGGCACCGAGCCGATCGAGGCTGTGATGCTCAAGTACCCGCCGCTGGTGTCGCACGGGTTGATGGGCCCGCCGCGTGCGAATACCGCGCGTGCCTAAGTTGATGACCATGTTTCAGCCTGCGGTCGTGCCACACAGCTGGCGCTGATCTCGCAGGAACCCCTGGCGCAGTCGTGCCGTGACGCCCATCAGGATGCAGGAATGAGTTCGAACGAGCCCTTCAAGAACGAACCGGTCGATGTGCTGATCATTGGCGCAGGCGCATCGGGCGCAGCTGTGGCCTGGAGTTTGGCCGACACCCGCATGCGCATCCTGTGCCTGGAGCAGGGCGACTGGGTCAAACCCACCGATTACCCCAGCAACGGCCGCGACTGGGAGACCCGCCAGCTGGGGGACTTCCATATCAACCCCAACCGGCGCGCGGGGCCGCACGACTACCCGATCAACGAGGACAACTCGCCGATCAAGGTCACCAACTTCAATGGCGTGGGCGGCGGCACCATTTTGTACGCGGGGCACTTTCCGCGTCTGCATCCGTCGGATTTCAAGGTGCGCACGCTGGACGGCGTGGCCGACGACTGGCCGATCGACTACCGCACTCTTGAGCCGTTCTTTGCGGTGAACGACCGCATGATGGGCATCTCGGGGCTGGCTGGTGACCCGGCGTATCCGCCCAAGGACGCGGTCATGCCGCCGCTGCCGTTGGGGCGCACCGGGCAGGTCATCGGCTCGGCGATGAACCGATTGGGCTGGCACTGGTGGCCCTCGGACACCGCCATGGCCACGCGCGAATACGAAGGCCGCGCCCCCTGCATTAACCTGGGTCACTGCATTGCGGGCTGTGCGCAAGGCGCCAAGGCCAGCACCGACATCACCTATTGGCCGGCCGCCATTCGCCAGCGGGTGGAGCTGCGTACGCGCTGCCGCGTGCGCGAGATCACCACCAACGAGCAGGGCCTCGCCTCCGGCGTGGTCTATGTCGATGCGGATGGTGTGGAGCGCTTTCAGCCAGCCGAGATCGTGATCATGGCCTGCAACGGCATTGGCACGCCGCGCTTGCTGCTCAATTCGGCCTCATCGCGTCATCCCAACGGCCTGGCCAATTCCAGCAACCTGGTGGGGCGCAATCTGATGTTCCATCCGTATGCGTCCATTCGCGGGTTTTTCGATGAGCCCTTGGATGGCTATCGTGGCCCGCATATCGGTACCTGGAGCCATGAGTTCTACGAGACCGATCGCGCGCGCGGGTTTGTGCGCGGCTATTCCTGGCAGATCAATCGAGGCATGGGGCCGGTGATGACTGCGGTCAATGGGATGAGTATCGGGCGTATTCCATGGGGCGCCGGGCATCATGCTGCCTTCAAGAAGCTGTTCGATCGCAGTGCGGCCATCTCGGCCATCTGCGAAGACCTGCCCGAGTTGCACAACAGGGTCACGCTCGATGCCGTTCTCAAGGATGCCGATGGCATTCCCGCACCGAAGATCGATTACACCCTGAGCGAGAACAGTCGCGCGATGCTCGACCACGCCATGGCGCGCGGCACTGAACTGATGCGCGAGGCCGGTGCCTACGATGTGGCCACGGTCGCCCCTCAGTTGTATGCCGGCTGGCACCTGCTGGGCACGGCGCGCATGGGTACCGACCCGGCCACCTCGGTAGTCAATGAGTGGGGCCGCAGCCATGACGTGAAGAACCTCTTCATCGTCGATGGCAGCGTGTTCGTGACTTCGGGCGGGGTGAACCCCACGTCCACGCTGCAGGCCATCGCGCTGTACGTGGCCGACCAGATCAAGCAGCGGCTGGCCAATCTGTTCGACTGAGCCGCGGCAGTGCTGCGCGCGGTGCCAGTGTGGTCACACTGCCGCAGTACAATTCCCGGTTTTGTGCCCCGCTGTATTTCTGCAGCGCCTGACCCGGAACACCCTCATGCCCGTCAATCTCACCGCACCCGATCCCGCCTCACTGTTGCCGGTGGCCGGCCTTGAACTGGGCACCGCGCAAGCGGGTATTCGCAAAGCCAACCGGCGTGATGTGCTGCTGGCGCGGGTCGCACCTGGCACGACGGCCGCAGGCG
>CANHUQ010000138.1 GCA_947463885.1 Burkholderiales bacterium | reverse complement strand
TTTGCGCGCCACGGCCAGGCTGCACACGATGACGGCTGCGCCCTGGTCGATGAACGCATTGGAGTTCATCAGGCGCGTGTACGGGTAGGAAATGTACGGATTGTCGGGCGCAACCGTCGTGAGGCGTGCAGCGTCGAAGCCATCGCGCCGATCGGCCAAGGGATTGGCCTGGGCCACCGCTGCAAATTGGGCCATGAGTGATCCGATGGCCTGCTGATGCTGCGCAAGCGTGCGCCCGGCGTGATGACGCAGGGCGTTCTCGAGCATGGGATACATGTAGATGGCTGCGCGCGCGCCGTGCCGGTCTTCGCAATCCGACCAACCGCGCTTGGCCACGCCCCAGGTCTGCATGCTGCCGCCCGGATCTTCATTCCAGTCCAGTTTGACGCCGCCTCGCTCGGCCGCTTTTTGCGTGGCCAGCGCCTCGGCACCGACCACCATGGCCGCCGAGACTTCACCGCGCGTAATCTGCTCGCTCAGACGATTGACCGTCCATTGCGGCATGTTGCCGCCCGGATGGGTATAGATGAAGTGCTTGAGCCCGGTGGCACCAATGCGCTGGGCCAGTGACCGAGGCGGGTTGGCGTAGGTGCCGAACGGGCTCACAAAGCGCGGGCTGGTATCGGAAAACATGCGCACGACCACGAGGCTGTCGAGGGCCTCGATCATCCTGGTGCCGGCACCGGAGTCTTCTGCAGCCAGTCTGGCCACACGCGCCATGAGGTCCAGCGGCCCCTGGGCCGCCTTGGGGTCTCGCTCGCGCTGCGTAAATTGACCGCAGCCCACCATCACCGGAATCCGGCTCTCATCCATCCCTGTCTCCTCTTCGTGTCTGTTTTCAAAACGCTGGCTGCGATGATTGTATCGGGCGAAGGGGCTTGGCGAAGCGCGCTAACATGTCGGCCACCGATAGCGCGCATGCCAGCAAGGACCCTTCGCATGACCACCATTCATCTCAAGATCAACGGCACCGATACCCGGCACGAGGTCGACAATCGTCTGCTGCTAGTCGATCTGCTGCGCAACCAGGCCGGGCTCACCGGCACGCATGTGGGCTGTGACACGAGCCAGTGCGGTGCTTGCACCGTGTTGCTCGACGGTCAACCCGCCAAGGCCTGCGCCACGCTGGCCGTGCAGGCCGACGGCAGTGCGGTCACCACCATCGAAGGACTGGGCACGGCCCAACAGCCCTCGGTCATCCAGCAGGCCTTCATGGAGTGCCATGGCCTGCAGTGCGGCTTTTGCACCCCCGGTATGGTGGTCAGCACGGCCGCCTTGCTGGCGCGTTGCCCGCAACCCACCGATGCGCAAATCGAACATGCGCTCGAGGGCAATCTGTGCCGGTGCACCGGCTACGTGAACATCGTCGAGTCGGTCCGCCAGGCGGCCACCGCACTCGCGGGCTCGCGCTGAAGCGCAAAGGAGCACCCCATGAACCATCCCAGTGAAATCGGCCGCTTCGGTGCGGGCCACTCGGTCCGACGCATCGAAGATCCCACCTTGGTGTCCGGCACCGGCCTGTACGTGGACGATGCCAACGCCACCGGCCAGTTGCATCTGTGCCTGCTGAGGTCGCCCTATCCGCATGCGCGCATCGTGTCGATCGACGCTTCCGCGGCGCTCGCATTGCCCGGCGTGGTGGCGGCGTTCACCGGCGCCGATCTGGTGGCCGCGGGCGTCAAGCCCGTGCCCACGGTCGCCGGATTCAAACGCCCCGACGGTGGCAATGCCGAGTCGCCGCCGCGTCATGCGCTCGCCGTAGACGTGGTGCGTTATGTGGGCGAAGCGGTGGTTGCCGTATTGGCCGAGTCGAAAGAACAGGCGCAGGCAGCCCGCGATGCGGTCTGGGTCGAGTACGACGAACTGCCGATGGTGATCGATCCCTTCAAGGCACGACACACCGATGCGGTGCAGTTGTGGCCGGGCTCGCCCCACAACATTTCGGCTGAAGCACGTCACGGCGACGCAGCCGCCGCGGCGGCGGCCTTTGCGAAGGCGGCGCACACAGTCAAGCTCGATCTGGCCAACCAGCGCCTGTCCGCGGTCCCGATGGAGCCTCGCGGCGTGCTGGCCGAGCCCGATGCCGCGACAGGTCGGCTCACCTTGCGCCTGTCCAGCCAGATGCCAAGCGGCGCACGCAATACGCTGTGCGATGCCGTGCTGGGCATTCCGCAAGACAAGGTGCGCGTGGTAGTGGGCGATGTGGGCGGCGGCTTCGGCATGAAGACCGGCCTGTATCCCGAAGATGCGGTGGTGGCCTGGTGTGCCCTGAAGCTAGGGCGTCCGGTCAAGTGGCTGGCTGATCGCAGCGACGAGTTTCTGGCGTCTCATGCCGGGCGCGATGTGTTCAGCACAGCCGAACTGGCGCTGGACGCCAACGGCCGCATCCTGGCGCTGAGGGTGGCCTCGATCGCCAATGTCGGCGCCTATGCCACCGGAACCGGCGTGGCCATTCAACTGCTGATCGGCCCGTGGGTTGGCACCAGCATCTACGACATTCCCACCATCGACTTCCGCTTTCAGGCGATTCTCACCAATACCGCGCCCTGCGGCGCCTACCGCGGGGCGGGCCGCCCTGAGGCGATCTACATCATCGAGCGCCTCATGGACGCCGCTGCGCGGCAGATGGGCGTCGATCAGGCCGAGCTGCGTCGACGCAACATGATTCGACCCGACCAGATGCCCTACAAGAACCCGATGGGCATGACCTATGACACCGGGGAATTCGAGAAGATGACCGCGCAGGCGGTCGTGCTGGCCGACTGGGCGGGCTTCGACGGGCGGGCTGCGCAATCCAAGGCCCGCGGCAAGCTGCGCGGGCGCGGCATGGCGAGCTTTCTCGAATGGACGGGCGGCAACGCGTTCGAAGAACGGGTCACGGTCAATGTGTCGGGGGATGGTCATATCGAGATCTACACCGCCACCATGGCCATGGGACAGGGGATTGCCACCACCTATGCGCAGCTGGCCGTCGACGTCTTTGGTGTGCCGATCGAGAAAATTCGCATCATCCAAGGCGACACCGATCGCGGTCAGGGCTTTGGCAGCGCGGGATCGCGTTCAATCTTCACCGCGGGCTCGGCACTCAAGGAAGGCGCGCAACGCATGGTCGAGCAAAGCCGTGAGTTGGCGGCTGATGCGCTCGAGGCCGCTGCACGCGACATCGAATACCGGCAGGGCCGCTTCAGCGTGATGGGTACGGACCGTGGCATTGGTCTGTTCGAGCTGGCCGCACGCCAGCCTGCGCGGCATGTCTATCTGGAGTCCAAGACCACGGTGGCCGGCCCGACCTGGCCCAATGGCTGCCATATTGCCGAGGTCGAGGTCGACCCCGATACCGGCGAGGTCGCAGTGGTCGCCTACGCCTCGGTCAATGACGTGGGCATGGTGGTCAACCCCATGATCGTGCGAGGCCAGCTTGATGGCGGCGCCATCCAGGGGATCGGCCAAGCCCTGTGCGAAGAGGTGGTCTACGACGCGCAGTCCGGTCAGTTGCAGACCGGCACCCTGAGCGATTACGCGCTGCCTCGCGTCGACATGGTCAAGCACTTCAAGACCGAGATGGACACTTCCGTGCCTTGCAAGAACAACCCGCTGGGCGTCAAGGGGGTGGGAGAACTGGGCACCATCGGCGCCACGCCCGCGGTGGTCAACGCCGTGGTCGATGCGCTCGATCGAGCCGGCCTGCGCAGCACGGCCTTGCAGATGCAGATGCCACTGACCCCAGAGAAGGTCTGGAACGCGCTGCAGGGTCAAGTGGCCCCCGTGCGCCCTGTCACCATTGCCGGAGCCTGACGAGATGAATGCATTTGACTATCACCGCCCGGCAACGGTTACGCAAGCCAGCGAAGCGGTGGCGGGCGGCGATGAGCGCCGCTATCTGGCTGGGGGGCAGTCCCTGCTGCCGGCCATGAAATTCGGGTTGTCTGCGCCCGAGGCTCTGGTCGACCTAGGTCGCATTCCAGATCTGAAAGGCATCACCCGCACCGCCCAGACGCTGCGCGTGGGCGCCATGACCTCGCATGCGTCGGTGGCAGCCAGTGCCGATGTGCTGGCAGCCATTCCTGCGCTGGCGCAGGTGGCCGATGGCATCGGCGATCCGGCGGTGCGCTCGCGCGGCACGCTGGGTGGCAGTCTGGGTCTGAATGACCCGGCCGCTTGCTATCCGGCGGCGGTACTGGGTCTGGGGGCCACGGTGCATACCAACCGGCGCACCATCCCAGCCGACGCCTTCTTCAAGGGGCTGTACGAAACAGCCCTGGACGCAGGCGAGCTCATCACAGCAGTCGAATTTCCAGTGCCAGAACAGGCGGCCTGGATGAAGTTCAAACAGCCGGCCTCACGCTTTTCATTGGTGGGGGTCTTTGTCAGTCGCGGGCCAGCGGGTGTACGGGTTGCCGTGACCGGCGCAGGGGCCTGTGCGTTTCGGGTACCCCAGCTGGAGGCCGCGCTGACCAAGAGCTGGTCTGCAGCCTCCTGTGACGGCGTGAAGGTATCCGCCGAAGGACTGAATACCGATCTGCATGCCTCGGCGGCTTACCGTGCCCACCTGATCACCGTCCTGGCGCGGCGCGCGGTCACTGCGGCCGGCTGATTCGCCATCCCTCGGGTTGCCGTCCCTCGGGGTGCCGTCCAGCAGGGCGGTGACCGACACGGTGACGCGGCGCATGCAAGTGCCCAGAGAGTGGGGGTGGGGGCACGATCACCTGCCCCTCCCCCGGTTTCCCACTCCCCCACCGTGGTGCCCGGTCCTGGACGCCTCCGTACTGGACGCCTCCTGCAGCGATCAGAGCCGTATTGAAGGCCTTCTGAGTACGTGTTCGAAGGGCCCGTCAAGTGTGCCAGACGGGACCCATGGCCCTGAGCGGCGCTGATCTACGGTGATGCCCGTTACGCGACGAGTCTGCGCCGATGAGCGGTCGCATTGACCCGATCAATGCCCTCAAGGACATCCTTCTGGGTCATTCCTGACCAGACACACTTTCGATACACTTTCGTCGACGCGTTCCCATCCATCGGGGCCGTCACATCGTTGAGAAAGGCAGGGCATGACGATGAACTACAGAGCATTAGGCACACAACATGACGGCGCGACGGTTGAGTCGACGCTTGCAGCGGTCTCTACGCTGCACGCCGTACACGCAGGGGCAACGGACACTGGCAGCGACACCCGCACCTTTCCGGGCCTTCTGAGCCAGATCATCGGGAAATCGCCGATCGGAATCGTCGTCATTGATTACGACGGGCGCATCCAATCGGTCAACCCCGCGTATTGCGAGATTTACGGCTATGCACACGATGCGCTGATCGGGCAGCCCTACACCATGATTTTCCCGCCGAGCGAACAGGCGGGCATGCTGGCACGGCACCAGGCATTTCTGCGAGGCGAAGGCGAATACCGCGGGGAATTCATCGTTCAATCCAGTGATGGCCACAGCAAAGCCGTGCTGGCCGAATCAGTCGCGGTCCACGACGCCAGCGGGCAGCCCCTTCGACTCGTCTATGTCGTCGACATCCAGGAGCAGAAGTCGGCCCAACATGCACTGGATGCTTCACGCATGTTCTCGCAAGCAGTCCTGGATGGACTGAGCGCACATGTGTGCGTCATCGACGACACCGGAACCATTGTCACCGTGAATCAAGCATGGCGCGACTATGCAAGCGCCAATGGCGGGACACCGGAAGCCACCGGACCCGGGCTGAACTATCTTCAGTTATGCGAACAGGCGGCCCAATCGTCTGACGACCAGTCCGCCGATGCGACGGCGTTCCTGCAGGGTCTGCGTGATGTGCTGCATGGCGCAACCGAGCACTTTGAACACACCTATCCTTGCCATGCCCCCAACCGGAGTCGCTGGTTCATGGGGCGTGTTTCGCGCATGCCGGTGTCGGGGCCGGCTCGTTTTGTCATTGCCCATGACGAAGTGACCTCGATCCAGCATCTGCAGGAGGCACTTGTTCAGCGAGAGGCCTTCCTCAGTGATCTGACCCAGTCATCGCCGGGTGCGGTCTTTCGCTTCGAGGCGCCCGCCTCGGGACCGATGCGCATCGTGTATGCGAGCCGCGGCGTTGAGCCTTTGCTGGAACTGACCTCGCGTGAAGTGTGTGAACGCGGCGAGGTGCTGCTGTCACTGGTCACCCCCGAGTTCCTGCCTGCCATGATCAGCGGACTGACCAAGCTGCGGTCCTGGCGCGCGCCGTGGTCGCAGGAATTCCAGATCAAGACAGCAAGCGGCCAGCTGAAATGGATCGCCGGACACGCGACCGTCAGGGAAGACGCGCACGGGACCGCGATCTGGACCGGACTGCTGCAGGACATTTCCGCGCGCAAGCAGACCGAGGACCGACTGTGCCAGAGCGAGGCACGGTATCGCACGCTGTTCGAGACCGTGCCTCAGGGCATCGTGTATCAGGACCCCAATGGGCACATCACCTCGGCCAACGAAGCGGCTCAGCGCATCCTTGGGTTGACCCTGGATCAGTTGCAGGGGCGCACCTCGATCGACGAGCGTTGGCGGGCGGTTCGTGCAGACGGCAGCGATCTGCCAGGCCATGACCACCCGGCGATGCTCGCGCTGCGCACAGGAGCACCGGTGCGTGATGCGGTGATGGGTGTCGTGACAGGCAGCGAACGCTGTGCGTGGCTGAGGGTGAGCGCCATACCGGTCTTTGAAGACGGGCGACTCAAGGAGGTGTATTCGAGTTTTGAGGACATCACCGCGCAGCAGCAACTCAATGATGAGTTGCGCATGTTGGCCACAACGGACGCCCTCACCGGGCTGGCCAACCGCAGAACCGTGCGTGAGCGCAGTGACATTGAGTTTCAACGCATTCGGCGCAAGCCCAGCTTGCGGTGTGCAGTGCTCGCAGTCGACATTGATCATTTCAAGCGGGTCAATGACACCCTGGGGCATGCTGCAGGCGACACCGTGCTGCGCGAGGTGGCCGAGCGACTGCGCGGCGAATTGCGGACCACAGACGTGGTGGGTCGCGTGGGCGGCGAGGAGTTCATGGTTCTGCTGCCCGACACCCTGCCCGAGCACGCGCTGCTCCTGGCGCAACGCATGCGGGCACGCATTGCCAGCACACCGATCGATGCAGACGGTCAACCGGTACGGGTCACGGTGAGCATTGGCGTCAGCACCATCGACCATACCGACGCCAGCGTGGAGGAAGTGTTCGCACGCGCAGATCAGGCCCTGTACCTGGCTAAGCACAGCGGGCGCGACGCGGTACGATTCGAGCCCGGTGCGGGGGCGAACTGCCCGGTGAGTGAAGTGGTTCAGGTCGCGGAGCCGCAGATGCACAAGCCACTTGCTGCCTCACGCGCACGCGGTGTCGTGATGCCTCCACCGGCGCGTGCACGCGCACCCAAAGGGCCCCGCAACGCCGTCGCCCCGCGGGCCAATACAGGACATCGACTCAAAGGCCCTGCATGATTGCGCGGCCGCTTTTGCAGCCTCGAAACGAAAGGACATGCTCTCATGCACCACCACGCGACCCGACTGAGTCTGATCGGTCTGTTGATCGCTTCGGCCACGGGTCCATTGGCGCCCATAGCGACTGCGCAGTCGGCTCTGGAGCAGACATCGACCACACCGGCCTCATCGACCACACCGGCCTCATCGACCACACCGGCCACATCGCCCACATCAACCACCGCGGCACCAGGCAACCGGACCAGCGTCTCGCCATCCCCCGACTCGCTGCACTGCACGCATCCGGGCAACTGTGTCAGTACAGTCGGTCAGTGGGCGGTTCCGCCACTCGAGGCCTTCGGCACCGCGCCACAGGCGCGTGAGGCGCTGCTTCGTACGCTGGCGGCATCGCCCGAGGCGCGCATCGTGCGCGACGAGCCGCTCTATCTCGATGTGATCTACACCACAACCCTGGGCTTCAAGGATCAGGTGGAATTCATCATCGACCCGCAAGGGCGGCGAATCGACTTTCGCTCCCGATCACAGATCGGCCTGTGGGACATCGGCATGAATCGACGGCGCATGGGTGCGCTGCGCGCGCGCTTCGAACAAATGCAGGGGCGCTAGCAGCCAGCCTGGAACCGCCTGACTTGCCCGGTGTTATCGGCAGCGCGAGGCTGTCGCCTCACTCAGCACCCCGAGGCAGGGCCCTTGCCTGCGATCTGACGTGAACCGGGCGTGGCGCAGTCATAGGCGGCGGCATCGACCCAGCCTCCGCCGAGCGCCTTGTACAGATTGACCACGCTGACATACGACTGGCCGAGGTCCTGCGCATAGGTGAGCTCAGCCGGGAACAGCTGCTGCTGCGCATTGAGCACAGCAAGGTAATCGGTCACGCCGCCGTTGTAGCGCAGTGTGGCCAGTCGCACGGTCTGGCTGAGCGCATCGATGCGCCGCTTTTCAGCCTGCACTTGCTCGGCATATTTCTGGCGACTGACCAGCGCATTGTCGACATCGGCAAAGGCGCTTTGAATGACGCTCTCGTAGTTGAGCAGAGCTGCCTGCTGCAGCGCCTCGGTCTGAGCCACCTGGCCCTCAATGAGCCCGCCGCTAAAGATCGGCCCCACCAGCCCGCCACCAAAACTCCATGTACGGGCTGCGCCATTGAACAGATTCGAGAGCTGACCGCTGGCCAGGCCCAGCGCCGCGGTGAGCGAAATGGACGGGTAGTACTGGGCGCGGGCGGCGCCGATGCGGGCATTGGCGGCGATCAGTTGCTGCTCGGCCTGAGCGATGTCCGGGCGCTGCTCGAGCAGCGATGAGGGCAACCCACCGGGTACGACGGGCAGGGTCAATGCTTGCAGGGATTTGCCCCGCGCAATGGGCCCTGGATTGCGACCGAGCAACAGCGAGAGGGTATGTTCGGTCAGCGCAGCCTCGCGTTCGATCTGCGGGATGGCGATGGCGGCCGCTTCGTACTGCGAGCGGGCCTGCTCCACCGTGACCTGCGAAATCTGCCCGTACTTGAACTGCAGTTCGAAGAGCCGCACCGCTTCGGCGTACGTCGCCAGCGATCGCCTGGCAATTGCCAATTGCTCATCGAACACCAACAGCTGGATGTAGGCGTTGGCCACAGCGCTGACCAGGGACAACACCACACCGCGGCGCACCGATTCATTGGCCAGCAACTCGGCCCGTGCCGACTCGGACAGGCGGCTGATACGGCCCCAGAGGTCGAGCTCCCAGCTCGCGCCCAGCCCGGCCTGGTAAGCGGTCTGGGGATTGGGGATGCTGGGTGAGAACGGCATGGCGCCGCGTTCCGACAGGCGCTGCCTGGCCGCCCCAGCCTGATAGCCCACCTGCGGATAGAGCCCGGCACGTGCTTGCATGACCACCGCCACCGAGGCCTGCACATTGGCGGCGGCGATCTGCACGGTCTTGTTACCGGCCAGCGCCTCTGCGATGAGCGCATCGAGTGTGGGGTCACCGAACTGACGCCACCACTGAAGATCGCCCGCGGTGAGCGTGGCGGGCGCATCGGCCAAAGGCTGACGAAACGTTGCGGGCACCTGCACCGGCGGGCGGGCATAGTCGGGCCCGACCACCGTGCAACCGGCGAGCGCAAGACTCAGACACGCCAGCTGCAGGCGACGCTCCAGACGGACACGACGCATCACTCAGCCCTCCTTGCCCGGTGCAGGCACGTGGCCATGCGGATCGGCTACGCTGCCGGTGGCACCGTCGGTCGCGCCATGAGCGCCATGAGCGCCATGAGCGCCTGCGTCATGTGCCCCACCCGGCTCAGGCCGACCGCGTCGTGCGAGCTTGTCGAAGAGATAAAAGAAGAGCGGCACGAACAGCAGCGCGAGCGTACTGGCGCCGATCATGCCGCCGATGATGCCGGTGCCCAGCGAATGGCGCGAATTGGCACCCGCCCCCACCGCAATGGCCAGCGGAATGCAGCCGAAGATGAACGCGAGCGAGGTCATGATGATCGGGCGCAAACGCAGCTCGCCCGCCT
>CANHUQ010000137.1 GCA_947463885.1 Burkholderiales bacterium | reverse complement strand
GACGCCGGATGCCAGCACTGCAAAATAGGCGACGAACAGATCCCCCTGCCCATAGAACTCGCCGAACACCTGCTGGCACACGCCCAGATAACTCACCAGCAGGCCCAGCACCAGGCCGGCGGTCAGCGTGTACGCCATGGTCACTCGATGCGTGAGCACCTGACGGGCCGCATCGAGCAAGGCGCTGGGCGTGACGGGGCGTCTGCGCTCGGGTGGCAGCGTCTCGGGCTGACGCACGGTCAGCCACACGGCCGCCCACACCGCGATGGCAAAGAATCCAAGGAAGATGCTGCGCCAGCCGGTGACGGCGAGCACAGCTTGTCCCAGCACAGGCGCGAGCACGGGCACCATGATGAAGGCGGTCATCACCAGTGACATCGTGCGCGCCATGGCGGCGCCTGCTTGCCGGTCGCGCACCATGGCGATCGACACCACCCGCGGGCCCGCTGCCCCCATGCCCTGAATGACGCGGCCGGCCAGAAACAGCGTGAAGTCGCTGGCCAACCAGCACATCACCGAGCCTGCGGCATAGATGAGCAAACCGATCAGGATGGCCGGCTTGCGCCCGATGCGGTCAGACAGCGGCCCCGCGAACAGCTGACCCGCGCCCAGGCCTGCGAAAAAGCACAGCACCACAAACTGGCGGCTATTGGGATGGGCCGCCTGCAGTTCGGTGGCGATGCGCCCCAATGCCGGCAGCATGGCGTCGATGGATAGCGCCACCAACGAGGTGAGCAGGGCAACGAGCGCTACGAACTCGCCGGAGGGTTCAGTGGAGCGCTGAGCCGGCGCACCAGCGGGATGGGTATCGAGGCGCTCAGAAGGGGCTGCGGTCGCCCGAGGCTGCGTCACTGTTGCGGCAGGCCGAGCTTCAGGCTGGCTTTGTGAAGCTGCGCGTCGAGCGTGGCCAGCGGCGCGCCACGCCTGCGTGCCAACTCGAGATAAGACGCGTCATAGGTCGTGAGACCGCTCTGGTGCGCCAACAGCAGCACATCGTGCAGCGCTGCGAGGGCGTCGATTTCAATCGGCAAGGCGCCAAGAAATTCAATTGCCTGATCCATATCAGAGCGACGGATGCGCTTGCGACGCACGGCCGTCAACAGGGCGTTGCCCACCTCCAGCCCCCAAATGGCTGGAACCAGCGCGGTCTCGTGCTGGAGGCGATCCGCCCAGGCATCAGCCTGCGCTGATTGCTCATCGGGGAGCAGCCACGCCAGCGCAACCGAGCAGTCGAGGATGAAAGCCATTCAGCGTCGATGCCCGGCATGCGCGAGATCGCGCAACGACTCATCGGGCTGTAACGCATCGCGCAGTCGGACCCCTGCCTGCTCAAGGGCCTGACGCCGTTTGCGCATCAGAGCGAGGGTCTCGCGGATGGCCGATTCATCACGCCCGCTGACCGGCACCAGCTCCGCTACGGGTCGGCCATGGCGCGTGATGATGAAACGCTCACCCTTTTGCACGCGCTCGAGCAACTGCGGCAAATGCGTCTTGGCCTCGTAGGCTCCAATCTCTGCCATTCGCCACTCCTCACCGGTGTAATTCAGACCAGTTTAGACCAGTCTGACTGCCTCTTCAAGCCTGACCGGGCGAAGCCGGCGGCTGCGAGACTCGATCACGCGCCCGTCGCCGGCAGATCCTTCATCGTGCCTTCATACGCCGTGCGCAGTTCGCGCTTGAGCACCTTGCCGCTGGGGTTCTTGGGCAGCGCTTCCACCATTACCACTTTCTTGGGCACCTTGAAGTGCGCCATCTGCGCCTTGCAGTGGGCGATGACCTGCGCCTCAGTCAGCACCACACCGGCCTTGGGCACCACACAGGCCGTGACCGCCTCGATCCAGTACGGATGCGGCAATCCCACCACCGCCACTTCCGAGACGCCCTCGAGGCGGTAGATGGTTTCTTCCACCTCGCGCGAGGCCACGTTCTCGCCGCCGGTCTTGATCATGTCCTTCTTGCGGTCGACCACGCTGATGTAGCCGTCTGCATCGATCACAGCCAGGTCGCCGCTGTGAAACCACCCACCCTCGAATGCGGCAGCCGTGCGCTCGGGATCGTTGAAATAACCGCTCAGCAACTGCGGTGAGCGATGCACGATCTCGCCGATTTCACCCGGCTTCACATCGTTCATGGCATCGTCGACCACACGCATCTCCACATTCAGCACAGGCCGCCCCGCCGAACCCAGCTTGGTGAGCTGCTCATGCGGGCGCAAAACGGTGGCGAGCGGCGCAATCTCGGTCTGACCGTAGAAATTCCACAGCCGCACCTGCGGCAGGCGGCGCGACATTTCCTTGAGCACCTCCACCGGCATGATCGAAGCACCGTAGTAACCCTTGCGCAGCGCAGACAGGTCGGTGGTGTCGAAGGCGGGCGCGCGCATCAGCGCAATCCAGATCGAGGGCGGCGCAAAGAACGAATTGATGCGGTGTGCGGCCAGCAGTGCAAGCAGGTTGTCCGCCACCGGTTTGCCCGTGATGATGTTGCTGGCGCCCACATACACGGCGGGCCCAAGGAACACGTCGAGCTGCGCGCAGTGATATAGAGGCAGGGCGTGGAGCATAACGTCGGATTCGGTGATCTCGCCCCCGATGACGCAACTCACGTACTCCCAGCACACGGCCTCGTGGGTGAGCATGGCGCCCTTGGGCAAGGACTCGGTGCCGCTGGTGTAGATGATCTGCGCGAGCATGCGGGCATCCAGCGCCAGTGCAGGCTCGGTCGAGTCGTCGGACAACAACTGATCAAATTGCACCATGCCCGCAGGCGCAGTCGCCGGGTCTTCGCCTTCCAGCCACACCATGTGCGTCACGGCAGTGTCCTTGGCAGCTGCGGCCTGTCCCAGCGTGACCATGTCCGGCCCCACGGCCAACAGCTTGGCCTGCGAGTGCTTCAGGATGTAAGCCACCTCATCGGCATTGAGCATGAAGTTGATGGGCACGATGACCGCGCCCAGACGTGCGAGCGCAAAGCGCAGCGCCGCAAACGCATGCGAATTGCGCGACAGCACTGCAACCTTGTCACCGGCAGCCACCGGCGCGCCCGCTCGTCCCTGCGCCAGACCGTTGGCCAGTCGATTGACCACGGCATCGAATTCACGATACGTCCAGGCCGTGCTGCCACACAGAATGGCCGGCTTGTTGGGCAGACGGGCCGCGGTTCGGCGCAGCAGGTCGCCCAGGGTGTGACTGCGGGTGGCAGAGTGCATCGGGGTTCTCCGGAGTGGCGCACGCAGGCAACAGGGTCCTGGGCTGGATGGCGAGTCGTGAAGGCGAGCGATCGTATAGGATCGGCTGATGAACCGATTTCAAACTGCCATCGATTTTGCCATCGCCCATGAGATCAACTGGGCGCGCGACCCCGCCACCGACGCCGCACACTGGGGCATTCACCTGAACGATCCGCCTCCGTGGAATGTGCTGCGCGGGCCGGTGCATGCGCGCGGCCCGACCTCGGGCGTGATCGTGCACAAGGGCCAGACAGTGGCCGAATGGGGCGAGCCCGACCGGGCAGACCTGACCTTCAGCATTGCCAAGACCTACCTCGCCCTGCTGGCGGGCATTGCCCATGATCGCGGCCTGCTGCCAGACCCCGACGAGCCGGTGCGGGCGCGCGTGCCTGGGATTGGATTCGACTCTGCGCACAATGCGCCGATCACCTGGATGCAGTTGCTGCAGCAGACCAGCGAATGGGAAGGCAGCTGCTTTGGTTTGCCCGAGCAGGTCGACCGCTTTCGCACGGTCATCTATGGCGGCGAACCCGCCACTGGAAAGAAGGGTGAGTCGAGGCCGCTGCGTACTCCAGGCACCTTCTGGGAATACAACGACGTGCGCATCAACCAGCTGTCGCTGGCCTTGCTGCACCTGTTTGGCCGACCCTTGCCCGAAGTGTTCGATGAAGCGGTCATGAAGCCGCTGGGGTGCACGTCAGCCTGGCAGTGGGTGGGCTATGACGATGCGTGGATCGACCTGCGCGATACGGTCACAGGCGCGCTGCGCCGTGTGCAATCGGTGCCGGGCGGCACCCATTGGGGGGGCGGCGTATCCATTTCCGCACGCGACCAGGCACTCATCGGACGCATGATGCAGGCTGACGGACAGTGGCAGGGGCGCTCGATTGTGTCGGCGCAATGGATCCGACGCATGCGCGCACCGTGCACCATCGCGCCGTTCTACGGTCTGCTCACCTGGCTCAACGACGGACCCAAGCAGGTCTATCCGGCAGCGAGCCGCTCGAGCAGCTTCATGATCGGCGCGGGAGGGCAAGTCACCTGGATGGACCCTGAGCGTGATCTGGTGGTGGCCTCGCGCTGGGTCACGCCGGAAGACACCAACGCGCTCTTTGCACGGATTGCAGGCACACTGGCCTGACGCATCGGCCCCTGCCGATTGCGCCAAAGCCCGTGTGCCAGCGATGTGAGCGCGGTCAGGTCGGTGGCAACCACTTCACCGGTACGAGGAACCTGCCGCCTACCGTCTTGATCGCGGTGTCCTGGCTGAGCTGCGAAGCCGCACGCAGCGCAATCAGCAGTCGACCTGCTTGAGTCTGGCGCCAGAACCAGGCGTCCACCTGCTGCGCCGACACCGCGCTGCCGTAGGCTTGCGCAGCCTCGCCGTACAGCGCTTTCAGATCATCGGCCATGAAGCGCATCGCCAGCGCCGCAGAGTGATGCGCGGGGACGGTCGGTCGCTGCCCCATCAGCAACTGGGCTGCAAACGCGGGGAATTGATCGGGTGCCTGACCCGCCAGACCGACCGTTGTGCGTCCCGTGCGCGCCCGGGCTTGAGCCCAGGCCGGCAGAATCCGGTCGAGTTCAGCCTGTAACAAAGACGCCCATTGCTGGGCGGAATCAGTGTCCACAGGCGCGGGCAACGCGACGGCAGGTTGCCAGCCCGCTCGATCGAGCCCGCCAGGATCACCGCCTGGAAAGGTCTCCAGGATGACCGGGCCATCCGTGCGCTCGAGCAATCCGAGTGCGGCGACCAACACCTCGCGCTGCAGCGCAGGCGAATCGGGCGCACCAAAGGGGCGACCCAGCATGAAGGGCACGGCAAGCGCCCTGGGAGGCCGAACGGCCAATGCATGCTCTTTGATCAACGCAACGACAGTCGTGGGCAGTCCGCGCGCCTCTACCGCATGGGCCAGCGCGCTCACGGCGCGCGTGCACAGCGGTCAAACCGGCGCGAAAACGACCGCGTCGCAGCGGTCAGCCAACAAGGCCTGGGTCATCGTGTCGATGGCTGGGCCCATTTCAGCCGGGTCGGTCGAGCCCATGACCGTGAAGTGGCGCGACGCGACACTACCGATCACGCCCTCCGCGGCCAACTCCTGCAATCGGCGCAAGGGAAACACGACGTTAGGGTCCACTTGAAACCCGGTGCGATCAAAGTTGATCGAGACATGACTGCTGAGCAGCCCATGCGCCGAGGCATCGGACGGCACTTCACGAGCCTCGCCCGCACCGACGGAGAAAGGCGCTTCGCCTGGCTGCACCAGCGCAGCACTGCTCACCAGAGCGACCCGCCGCCCGGACAGCGCAGGACCCGCAACGAAGGGCGTGGAAGTTGAGGGCGCACACGGCAGATCCCGCACCACGGTGCGGGTTGGTTCAGGCAAATCGTCGATACGGGCCAAGAAGGCGCTCCTCTGTGGAAAAGGAAGTCAGTCAGGCTGGCATGTTGGTCGGCACTGAGCGCGCAACCGGGCCGCGCAAGCCACGCCCTGCGCGCCACAGCAGGTAGAGCGCGATCGCTCCGTTCAACAGGTTCCAGGCGATGCCGTTGAGGAATGCCGCGTGATACGAGCCGGTCAGGTCAAAGATGGCGCCCGACATCCAGCCGCCCAAGGCCATGCCCAGCAGCGTGCACGACACCACCATGGCGACGCGGCTGCCGGTTTGCGCGGGCGGGAAATACTCACGCACGATCAGGGCGTAGGACGGCACGATGCCTCCCTGAAAGAGCCCGAAGAGTGCCGAGACCACGAAAAGCGAGACCATTCCGTCGAACGGCAAAAAAAGCAGCAGCGCCACGCACTGCAGGACCGAGCCTAGCAGCAGGGTGCGCAGGCCGCCGATCCGATCGGAAATCACACCCGACACCAGACGGCTGACGATGCCAAACCCAAGCATGACGGCCAGCATCTGCGCACCGCGCGCCGCGCCGAAACCGAGGTCGGTGCAGTAGGCCACGATATGCACCTGGGGCATGGCCATGGCCACGCAGCAGGCCACGCCCGCGATGCACAACAGCCCATGCAGCAGGCCCGGGGACAAGCCCAGGGGCCGGGCAAACCGTGCGCGTGCTTCGGCCTGCGAGGCGTGTGCCGCCGCAGCGGAAGCAGGCGAACCGTCTGACACCATGCCAAGTGCCAGCACCGGCGCACGGCGACGCAACAGAAACGAGAGCGGCAGCATGGTGGCTGCGCAGAAGATGCCAATACCGATGAAGGTCTGGCGCCAACCCACTGCGTCGATGAAATACTGGGCGACGGGCGGCCAGATGGCGCCGCCCAGATAGTTGCCGCTCGCGCAAATGGCGACCGCCAGGCCGCGGCGCTTTTCAAACCACAAGGTGGTGTCGGCCACCAGCGGGGAAAACGTGGACGCCGTGCCCAGCATGCCGATGAGCAGTCCGTGTGCCAGCGTGAGCCAGAACGGGTTCGGCGCCAGGCCCGCAGCCACGAAACCCAATCCCAGCCCCAGTGCACCAATCCCCACCGGCACATTGATACCGAAGCGGTCGGCGAGCTTGCCCATCAGCACGCCGCCCACCCCAAAACCAATCATCATCATGGTGTAAGGCGTGGAGGCCGCTGAACGGTCGATACCGAAACTGGCTTGCACCGCGGGCAAGGCCACGCTGATCACATACATGCCGCTTGCGCCGATCGTCATCAGCACAAGCGCCACCATCAGACGCAGCCAGGCGTAGCGCGAGTCCGGTCCGTAGAGCGGGTCAGCGTTCAATGGCTGGCCTGCGCGCCGCAGCAGTTCTTGAACTTGCGCCCGCTGCCGCAGGTGCACGGGTCGTTGCGACCGACCTTGGGCAGCCCACGCCGCTGCGTAGCAGGTGCCAACGCACGCGCACGTGCCTCACGGAAAAAGTCGTAGGCGTCTTGCACGCCATCGAGCATGTCGTGAATGACCGACTCGCGCTCATCCTCGGCAATCGGCTCGTAATCCCCTCCGGCCTCGCCTTCATCAGCCTCCTCGTCGGCGTCGTCGCCAGAGGTCGCGTCGGCTTCGGCGTCCCGATGCGCATCGGCCACCAGACGCATGACCGGTTCGAGCGCATCGGCCAGTTCATCATCATCCTCGAGCGGCCCCCATGCGTCCGGGCGTAGCGCCATGCCGCGCGCAAAACCAATCGCCCAGGCATGTCCCCAGGGCCGCCCCTGCTCATCATGTGACAGCACCGGTGCAAACCCCTGCGCGTCGTAGAGCATGCCGGCTACTGCCGCGCGATGGCGCTCGATCAGCTTGAGCAGTGATGCATCGGCACCTTCGCCACGCGCTGCCGCGGCTGCACGTGAGGATTCGCCCAACACCAGCGCCAGCCATTCCTCGCGCGGCACGGGTTGCGGACAACAGGCGAGCGCAGCAAAAAATCCGTCGAGTTCCTCCACCACCATGGAGTTGTCGGGATCGATGTCCGCCAGGCGGGCATCGAGCGTTTCGATGTCCTGGTCGGTGAGCGGAGAGCCCGTATTGGGTGCATTCATCCCCCGATCGTACCGCGCGGGGGCTACCGCACGGCAGGTCGTCCGATACGCGAAACGCCAATTCCGTCATTTCGCCGATCGCCGGCTCATGCGAGCCTCTCCTCATGGACAGACATTCATCCCCCGCTCATCGGTCCGTGTCACCCAGTCGTACGGCACATGCGTTCGATCCCCCATCGCACACGGCCTTGAACCACACAGACGATGCCAGCGTGTTCGGTCTGCAGCCTGGAGGTTGCGCGAACATGGTGCTGCGGCTCCTGGGGGGTCGACATCCCAGCCGAGCGGCGTGGGAGTCGGAGTCGGGCATCGATCTGGATGCGCTGGGCGCAGACCTGCACCGCCTGTGGCAGTCGTTTGGGACCAGCGGGCGACGTGCGGCACGCATTGAAGTGTCCTGCGTCGAGTCATGCGCTGAGTCACGCGCAGAGCGTGAACGCGATGCGCTTCGGCTGATTGAGCTCGAAGGTGCGGCGCACCGAGGTGGCGGACTGGCGAACGCGCTGCGCGCCACCCTCGTGCGTCTGGACCCGGGCGAATACCTGCTCCTGCTGGCAGCACCCGCCGCGGCTTCGGCTGCCTCGCTGAGCCAACTGGTGGGAGAGTTGGCGCGACACTATCCGCTGGCTCAGGCTTGATCCGGCCCGAGCCTCGCAGACAGCAGCAACAGTCAGCCCTAGTGTTCCGGGCAAGCGCCTGGTGTCTCAGGACTAAGGCGTGAAGCGGCTCGTCAGCCGCCCCGGGCGGACTCGATCGAACCCGCCCACCAGACCGGTTCGATGGTGACGGAGCGCTCACCGATACCCATCCAGACCTGCGCGTCCTGCACGGTGCAGTCGACCCGCATCGAGCGCTCGCCCAGCTTGGCCAGCGCCTCGCTGGCATGAGGGTCGATCACACACACTGACAAATTGCGGTGGCGTGCCAGAGCGCCTTGCTGCTGGCGCCACCAGACCTCCGCCTTGTGTCCGCCATAGGCCAGGATCACCACGCGGTCGGCGCGGCCACAGGCTTTGCGGACCCATTTTTCATCGGGCAAGCCCACTTCCACCCACAGGCGCAGGCGGCCGGTGTCATCAGCGAGCACGAGATCGGGCTCGCCCTCCGAGGACAGGCCGGGCCCGAACTGCAACCCATCTTCGGCGAGGAGGCTGAACGCCAACAGACGCAGCATGAGCCGCTCGAGTGTCTCGGACGGGTGCAACGCGATGGTGAGCGCATGGCTGGCATAGCGCCCCCGATCGATGTCGGAGATCGCCAGTTCGGCTTTATAGACAGTGGAACGCAGGGCCATAGGGTGCCATTGTAGGATCGCGGCCATCTTGAATGGGTCGCAGACCCGAAAGGACCGTGCAATGAAGGCAGTCTGGTATGAACACAAGGGGCCGGCACGCGAGGTGCTACGGGTGGGCGAACGCGAGACGCCGCAGCCTGCAGCGGGTGAGGTGCGGGTCCGCATGCATCGCTCTGCAGTGAACCCCTCAGATACCAAACAACGCGGCGGCGCGCGCGGCAATGTGACCATGCCTTTTCCGTTCGTGATTCCGCATCAGGACGGCGCGGGCATCATCGATGCCGTGGGTTCCGGTGTGGACGCTGCCCGGGTGGGCGAACGGGTCTGGGTCTATGAGGCCACCCTCGGCCGCTTCTGGGGCACCGCTGCGCAGTACAGCGTCGTGCCTGCGCACAAAGCGGTGAAGCTGCCCGATCACACCGACTTCGATGCCGGAGCCTGCATGGGCATCCCGGCCATGACGGCGCACCGCTGCGTGATGGCCGATGGGCCGGTCACGGGAAAGACTGTTCTGGTCACCGGCGGCGCGGGGGCTGTGGGCTACTACGCCGTGCAGATCGCCAAACTCGAGGGCGCCCGGGTGATCGCCACGGTCAGCCGCGATGAGCAGGCCGAGCGTGCGCGCCAGGCCGGCGCCGACGCTGTCATCAATTACCGCACCGAAGATGTAGGGCGCAGGCTGCAGGACTTGACCGGTGCGGCCAGCGGTGTCGACCGCATCGTGGAGGTGGCCTTCGGTGCCAACCTCGCCACGAGCGTGGCCGTACTCAAGCCCAACGGCGTGATCGCCAGCTATGCCTCGGATGCCGTGCCCGAGCCTGCCGTGCCGTTCTGGCCAATGCTCTCCAAGGACCTGACCACCCGCTTCGTGCTGGTGTACGCCATGTCGCGCGAGGCACACGATGAGGCCGCGCGCTGGATCACCGCGGCGCTGGAGCGCCGCGCACTGGTGCACCAGTACTACAAG
>CANHUQ010000136.1 GCA_947463885.1 Burkholderiales bacterium | reverse complement strand
TCGGTGGTGCGGGCCTTCAGCTACTTCTCGCATCTGGCCAATATCGCCGAGGATCGCCACCACGTGCGCCGGCGCGAAGCCCATGAGCAACGCGGTGACCTGCAGGAAGGCTCGCTCGCCATGGCCTTCGAGCGCCTGGCTGCGGGCGGCGTGCGGGCAGCCGATATCGCGGCCATGCTGCAACACGCGCACATTTCTCCGGTGCTGACAGCGCACCCCACCGAAGTGCAGCGCAAGAGCATTCTGGATGCGGAACGGGCGATTTCAGAGCTGATTGCGCAGCGCGACGCTCTGGCCAGCACCCGCGAGCTGCACATCAACGAACAGCTGCTGCGCGCCCGCGTGACGCAGCTATGGCAGACGCGCATGCTGCGCTACGCCAAGCTCACCGTGGCCGATGAGATCGAAAACGCGCTGAGCTATTACCGATCGACCTTCCTGCGGCAAATTCCCAGGTTGTATGCCGATATCGAAGAAGCGCTACCCGGGCACGAGATCGGCTCCTTTTTTCGCATGGGCAACTGGATTGGCGGTGACCGTGACGGCAATCCGAATGTGACCGCTGACACCTTGCTGACGGCCGTGCGCGGCCACAGCGAAACCGTGCTGCGCTTTTACCTCACGGAAGTGCATGAGCTGGGCGCGGAGTTGTCGATCTCGGCACTGCTCTCCCCGGTCACGCCCGAGATGCATGCGCTTGCGCAGCGCTCACCCGATCGTGATGAACATCGGCATGACGAACCTTATCGGCGTGCACTCATCGGGATGTATGCCCGGCTCGCTGCGACGCTGCATGTATTGACCGGTACCGATGCGCTACGACATGCTGTGGCCCCTCAAGACCCGTATGACAGCCCTGAGGCCTTGCTGGCCGATTTGCGTGTGATTGCCGCGTCGTTGACCTCACACGATGCGAGTGCGCTGATTGCGCCACGACTGGCGCCGCTGATGCGCGCGGTCCAGGTGTTCGGCTTTCATCTGGCGACGATCGATCTGCGGCAGAGCTCGGACAAGCATGAGGCCGTGATCGCTGAACTGCTCGCCGCAGCCCGCATTGAACCCGACTACGCATCACTGGACGAAGCGCGCAAACGCGCTGTGCTCATGCAGCTGCTGCATGAACCGCGTCCGCTGCGAGTGCGCCATGCACCCTACAGCGCGCTTGCCGTAGGCGAACTCGCCATCTTCGATCTGGCGCGCAACGTGCTGGGCCGATATGGTCGGGCCGCCCTGCGTCACTACATCATCTCGCACACCGAAGACGTGAGCGACCTGCTCGAATTGCTGGTGCTGCAAAAGGAAACCGGCCTGATGCGCGGTGAACTCGATGCAGGCGCGCAGTGCGATCTGATCGTGGTGCCGCTCTTTGAAACCATTGGCGATCTGCGGCACGCGGCCCGCATCATGCGCGACTTCTACGCGCTGCCGGGTGTGCTGGACATGGTGGTGCGCTCGGGGGCCGAGCAGGACATCATGCTGGGCTACAGCGACAGCAACAAGGACGGCGGTTTTTTTACCAGCAACTGGGAGCTGTATCGCGCCGAGACCGAACTGGTGCGCATCTTCGATCCGTTGCGCGCGCAGCATGGCATCACCTTGCGTCTGTTTCATGGGCGAGGCGGCACCGTGGGGCGCGGAGGCGGCCCAAGCTATCAGGCCATCCTGGCGCAGCCGCCCGGTACCGTGAATGGTCAGATCCGGCTCACCGAGCAAGGCGAGGTGATTTCATCCAAATACGCACACCCGGAAATCGGCCGCCGTAATCTTGAGACGCTCGTGGCCGCCACCCTGGAGGCCACTCTTTTACATCCCACAGGCAGTGCGCCGGCCCCTTTTCTGAAAGCGGCCGAAGCACTGTCTCAGGCCAGCATGGCGGCTTACCGTGATCTGGTTTACGGCACACCAGGCTTCGTCGATTATTTCTTCGACACCACGCCCATCCGCGAGATCGCCGAGCTCAATATCGGTTCACGGCCCGCCTCGCGCAAGGCCAACCGGGCGATCGAAGATCTGCGCGCCATTCCCTGGGGGTTCAGCTGGGGACAGTGCCGCGTGGCCCTGCCGGGCTGGTTCGGCTTCGGCTCTGCGGTCCAACACTTTCTGGCCGGCGCGGGGACGGGCGCTGATCCGGGCGCTCAACTCAAGCTGCTGCAGCGCATGTATCGGCAGTGGCCGTTTTTTCGAACGCTGCTGTCCAATTTGGACATGGTGCTGGCCAAGACCGACCTGGGCATTGCGGCGCGCTATCTCGAGCTGGGGGTGAACCGCAAACTGGATCGGCGCATCTTTGCCCGCATTCAGGCCGAGTGGCAGGCCACGCATGACGCGCTCACAGCCATCACCGGCGAATCCGAACGCCTGGCGTCCAACCCGTCGTTGAAGCGTTCGATTGCCCATAGGTTTCCGTATCTGGATCCGCTCAACCACCTGCAGGTGGAACTGATGCGTCGCTATCGCGAACGCAGCCCGAACGAGCCGCTCAACGAGCGGGTGCGCCGCGGTATTCATATCTCCATCAACGGCGTGGCGGCAGGGCTGCGCAATACCGGATGACGCCATGATGCGCACGCGCATTGCGTCGAACGCGGGCCAGTCATGACCCCGCGGACGGCGCCTCTCGAAGTCGATCGTCGGCCTGATGCACAGGACTTGTCGATCGATGTGCTGGGCCACTGCCTGCTGTCCTCCCCGGTCGCGAGCCATCTGGGCGCAGGCGGACTGCAATTCGTGGGCGCAGCCGACAAGGTGCTGCTGGACGATGCCCTGTCGCTACTGCGCAATGGCCAGTGCGACCCAGACACGCTGGCTGCGTTCGAGCTGGCCGGACCGCGCGACCGGATTTTTTTTGATCCGCGCACTCTGGCGTGCGGCATCGTGACCTGCGGCGGACTTGCGCCGGGTCTGAACAACGTGGTGCGCGGCATCGTGCTCGAATTGTGGGCCGGCTATGGCGTGCGGCGCATCTTCGGGTTTCGCTATGGCTACGAGGGCCTGATTGCACGTCATGGCCATGTACCGATGATGCTGACGCCCGATGCGGTCGCGCACATCCACCATGAAGGCGGCAGCGTGCTGGGCACATCACGTGGCTCGCAAGATACGGCTGAGATGGTCGATCACCTGGCGGCCAATGGCATCGGTGTGCTCTTTGTGATCGGCGGCGACGGCAGCATGCATGGTGCGATCCGCATCTGCGAAGAGATCAGCAAGCGCGGCCTGCGCATCGGCGTCATTGGTGTACCCAAGACCATCGACAACGACGTGCCCTTCATTGACCGCAGCTTCGGCTTTGTGAGCGCTTATTCGGCCGCTGTTGATGTCATCCGCAGCGCGCGCATCGAAGCGATGGCCGCACGCGACGGCATCGGTCTGGTCAAGCTGATGGGGCGACACTCGGGCTTTCTGGCGTGTCAGGCCGCACTCGCCTCCACCGAGGCCGATCTGGTCCTGATTCCCGAGGTGCCGATCCGGCTGGAGGGTGAATCGGGTGTGCTGGCCTGCGTGCAGCGGGTGCTGAACCGCAAGGGCCATGCAGTGATCGTGACTGCGGAAGGCGCAGCGCAAGAGCTGATCGATGACCCCGCATTGAGTGGGGCCCGCGACAAGAGCGGCAATGCGCGCCTGAAGGACGTGGGTGTGTTCTTGCGTGACCGGATGACCACGCATTTTCATGAGCGGGGCCGCGAGGTCACGGTGAAATACATCGACCCCAGCTATGCCATTCGCAGTATCCCGGCCTGCCCCTCGGACAGCGTGTACTGCTGGAACATGGCGCGCAATGCAGTGCACGCGGGCATGGCCGGCAATACCGCCATGCTGATCGGGCGCTGGCACGGTCGCTTCGTACACGTGCCCATGGCCCTGGCCACCCGAGGCAGTCGGCATGTAGATCCCGACGGCGATCTGTGGATGTCGGTCATCGAGTCCACCGGACAGCCTCGCATCATGATGTGAGCGGGCCTCCTGGGAGGCACCCGCTGCAGCCGGGGCGCAGCCCGTCTCGCTCTGTTAGGCTGGCTCTTTCGTGCGCAGACACGTTGCGAAGGAGACCCCGCATGGCCCGACTGCCTTATCTGGAAAAGTCCCAACTGCCTGCCGAGCATCAGGCGCTCATGAGTCGCGATATCGCGCTCTACAAGCAACTGGCACACAGCCCTGGCGCACTGCGCGCCTTCCAGGGGCTGGGCTCGTACATTCGCTTCGGCAGCCCGTTGGATGGTCGGCTGCGTGAACTCGCCATCCTGCAGGTGGGGTATCTGGCGCGTTCGCCCTACGAATGGTCGCACCACATCAAGATTGCGCACGACTTCGGTGTGACTGACGCCGACATTCAGGCGCTGATTGATGACACCGAAGGCAGGCCTGCTGAACTGGATGCGCTGGCGCGGCTGGTGATTGCAGGCGCGCGCGAAGTGACGACCGCCGGCAAGATGAGCGATGCCACCTTCAGCGCGTTGCAAGGCCATCTGCCTAATGAACAGGTGGTCGACCTGATCGTGAGCATTGCGTTCTACAACGCCGTGGTGCGCGTGCTGGCGAGCCTCGAGATCGACGTTGAACCCGACTATCAGAAGTACCTGGCTCAGTTTCCGTTACCGACCACTGCGGCCTGAGTGGCCCACATGTGATGATCGGACATCCCTACTGACCTTCAGGAGACGCCATGACCGCGGCTGTGAAGACCCTCCCCGCCTCGCTGCTCGAGACACTCAAAGGCTTCGACACCCCTACCATCTGCAACGCGCTGGAAATCGTGGCGCCCCAACGGCGCATGGTGGGCTTCACCCGTCGTGCGCTGGTGTGCATCCGGCCCGAATTGCCCCCCATGGTGGGCTATGCCGCAACGGTCACCTGTCGGGCTGCCGTGCCGCCCACCGAACCGGTCGAGGAGCGGCGAGCGCGTCGCGTGGCGTACTACGAATACATCGACAGCCTGCCGCGCCCCAGCATCGTGGTGGTGCAGGACCTGGATGACCCTGCCGGATTCGGCGCGTTGTGGGGCGAAGTGAATTCGGCCGTGCACAAGGGACTGGGCGCTTTAGGCGTGATCACCAACGGCTCAGTGCGCGACATCGATCAGTTTGCGCCGGGCTTTCAGGCACTGGCCGGCAGCATCGGACCCAGCCATGCGTGGGTGTCGCCTGCGGGCTGGGGCGCGCCCGTGGATGTGCACGGCATGACCGTGCGCCACGGCGATCTGGTGCATGCCGATCGCCACGGCGCTGTTGTGATTCCGTACGAGGTGGCCGACAAGGTGGCCGCAGCAGTGGATCTGCTGGTGCGCAAAGAGAAGGAAATTCTGGACGCAGCGCGCGATCCGTCCTTCACGATCGACACGCTGCGGGCTGCCATCAAGGCTTCAGACGAGATTCACTGAGCCTTTTAGGCACCCCACGCACCCCACGCGAGAAACCCCGCTTGGCGGGGCTGAACTCAGTCGCCTGCCTTGATGCCGAAGTCGTTGACCACCTTGGCCCACTTGCCGCGCTGCTCTTCCACGAACCGTCCGAAGGCATCGGGCGAGGAGGCCACAATGTTCATCCCCTGCGCTGCCATCTTCTCCTTGATCTGCGGATCGTTCATCAGCTTGGTGAGCTCACTGTTCATGCGCTGAATGATCGCGGGAGGTGTCTTGGCTGGTGCGAGGAACCCCCACCAGGCAGTGGCCTCGAAGCCGGGCACACCTGATTCGGCCACCGTGGGTACATCGGGCAGCACCGGATCACGTTTGGCGGTGGTCACGGCCAGCGGCGTGAGCGTGCCCGCCTTGATGTGCTGAGCGGTGAGTGCCACGCTCATGATCGACACCGGGACCTGGCCTGCGATGGCGTCCTGGATCAGCGGGCCACCGCCCTTATAGGGCACGTGCGTGCCGGTGAAGCCTGCCAGCGCGCCCATCTGCGTCATGGCCAGGTGCGCCAGGCTGCCGGTGCCGATGGTGCCGTAGATCGGCATGCCTGGCTTGGCTTTGGAGGCGGCCAGGAGCTGGCCAAAGTTCTTGTAGGGCTGAGTCTTGTGGGCGGTCAGCACCATGGCCGTGGTGGCGATCAGCATGATCGGCGCCAGATCGGCTCGGGTGTCGAAGGGCATGTTCGGGATCAGACTCGGGTTGACGGCATGGGTATCGAACACCATGACGAAGGTGTGGCCGTCGGGTGCGGATTTGGCCGCCAGGCCGGTACCAATCGACCCTCCACCGCCTGGCCGGTTCTCGACAATCACCTGCTGACCCAGGGCCTGCGACAAGCCCGGTGCGAACATGCGCGACAGAATGTCCACCGTGCCGCCAGGCGGAAACGGCGCAATGATGCGGATCGGCTTGGATGGCCACGGCTCGGCGGTTTGAGCCATGCCGGAGGCAGGTGCGATCAGTGTCGCAAGGCCGAGCCATGCTGTGAGCAATGTGGTCTGAAGGCGAACCATGAGGGGAACTCCGCGCAGGTGAATGTGAAAGCGCGAGTGTAAGGGGCGCAGATCCTGACAGGCGCAATAGCTGTGTGCGCTTGACCCCAATCATTGCATCGCGAAGAATTGACCGGTGATGGGTTTGAGGCCGTTGAACCCACAGGGAGACATGATGATTCGGATTCAACCCTCCGGCGCCGCATGTGGCGCTTCCTTGCAGGGTGTCAATTTGTCGCAGCCACTGGATGCCGATACCGTCGCCCAGATTCGCGCGGCCTGGCTGGCGCACAGCGTGATCGCGTTTCCCGATCAGGCCATGAGCATCGAAGATCTCGAACGTTTCACGCTCGCCATCGGGCCGCGGGGCGAAGACCCGTTCATTGCCGCCATACCCGGCCATGCGCATGTGGTGGAGATCAAGCGCGAACCCGATGAACAGGCGCCGCTGTTTGCAGAGGGCTGGCATTCCGACTGGAGTTTTCTGCCAACGCCCCCGGCGGGCACCGCGCTCTACGGCAGCATCATCCCGCCGGTGGGCGGCGACACGCTGTTTGCCAACCAATACGCGGCCTGGGATGCCTTGCCGGCAGCCATGAAGAGCCGGCTGCAACACGCAATGGGCATCCATTCCGCCCGGCGCGGCTATGCACCCAATGGCACGTATGGTGAAAAGGATCGGGCCAAGGGGCGGTCCATGGCCATCCGTTTCAGCGACACCGCCATGAAGACACGCTTGCACCCGATCGCGCGGGTCCATCCTGAGACCGGGCGCACCGCCCTGTTTGTCAGCCCCGGGTACACGATCGGGATTGAGGGCATGCCTGAGGACGAAGCCACCGATGTGCTCAATGAGCTCTATGCGCATCAGGCTCAGGAAGCCTTCGTGTATCGCCATGTCTGGCAAGCCGGCATGCTGCTGCTGTGGGACAACCGCTGTCTGGTGCACCGCGCCACAGGTGGCTATGAAGGCCACCGTCGACTGCTCCATCGCGTCACCATCTCGGAGCGGACACCAAGCGCCCCTCCACAACTGGCCCATTGATCGACATGGGCACCGAACGCCTCCTTACAGGACATGCGCACATGCTCCAACAGCCCTCAGAACCCGCCGCCTTGCGGTCGGAGTGCGGCGAAGGCCATCGACCCACGCGGCGTCGGGCACTGCGCCTTGCGCTCATGGCGGCGGGCCTGTCCGGGCCGGCATGGATGGTGGTCGGTTGTGCGCAGCCCATCCTCGGTAGCGCCGAGCGTCCGCGCGCCTCGGATGTGGTGATGGCTGACATGCGGACCTTCCGGCTGGCAATGGTCATGGGGCAGATCGGCGAGGTGCGGCTGCCGTCGAACCCTTCAACCGGCTATCGCTGGGCTCTGATGGAAGCCAGTACCGACCTGCTCAACCTGCTTGACCATGGATTCGTGGCGGGTCGCAATGATATGGTCGGCGCCCCTGGCGAAGAGCGCTGGACCTTTCAGGCCGTCAAGATCGGTTCAGGGGAATTGCGATTCGAATATCGCCGACCTTGGGAGCCCCTGGATATCGCCCCGGCACAGCGGGCCAGCTATCGGGTGGATGTGCGCTAAGCCAGGCAGCAGGCCATCCCGAGCCAGGCCTGCAGTCATCATCACAGGCACGCCCTGACGCCAGCCGATTCGCACGCCACTGTGCTCCACGCTGCATGAAAAACGCCGCCCCTGAGGGCGGCGTTTTTCATCTGCAATCGATGGGCCGCGTGCCATCCCGGCACAGACCCATCGCATCAGGCTCAGCGCCCGTAGACCTTGCCGAAGCGAACCCAGTTCTTGCCATCCCAGCGCTGCAACTGCTGGCGCTCGATGGGGAAGAAATCGTCCGGCCCGGTCTTCACGTTCACGCCAGGCAGCAGCATCGGCGAAGTGTGATCAAGGCTGGCGGCCTGACGCATGATGTTCTCGCGGGTCAGGTTGTCGCCGCACTTCTTGAGCACTTCGACCAGCGTCTGCGAGACCGCATAGGCGAACACATTGTTCGCATCCTTCAGGTCGCCGCCCGGGAAATACTTCTGCATCCAGGCAAGCCAGTCCTTGTACTCGGGGGTGGCCTGCCACGCAGAGTCGGTCGGATCCTTCAGGTAGTACGCCGTGATCACGCCCACCGCGTTTTCCGGGCCTGCCGGGATGATGGTCGAACCCACCGAGGCTGACACGCCGTTCAGATAGTGAGTCGGCTTCCAGCCGATGTCGGCAGCCTTCTTGATCGCCTGGGCAGCAAACTTCGGGATGGTGATGTTGAAGAACGTATCAGCGCCGGACGCCTTGAGGTCGACCATCTGGCTGTCGATCGTGGCATCGGTCGCTTCATAGCTGACCTTCTTCACGATCATGGTCTTGGCCTTGTCCCCCAGACCGTCTTCAAACCCTTTCAGGTAGTCACGACCGTAGTCATCGTTCTGATAGATGATCCCGATCTTGGCATTGGGTTTGGTATCGAGAATATGCTGAGCGTAGATAAACGCCTCGGACTGATAACTCGGCTGCCAGCCGATTGTCCAGGGATACGCCTTAGGGTCACCCCACTTGGTGGCGCCCGTGGCATTGAATAGCTGCGGCACCTTTTGCTGGTTCATGTACTTGTGGATGGCCGAATTGGTCGGCGTGCCCAGCACATTGAAGATGAACAGGACTTCGTCTTGTTCGACCAGCTTGCGGGCCATTTCAACCGTACGCGAGGGGTTGTAGCCGTCGTCGTACGAGATGAAGTTCAGCTTGCGGCCGTTGATGCCGCCTTCCGCGTTGATCTTGTCGAAGTAGGCCTTGATGCCTTTTCCGATGGTGCCGTAGGACGAAGCCGGTCCGGAATAAGGACTGATGCCGCCGATCTTGATTTCCTTGTCGTCAGCGCCCGGGCCGTAGCGCTTTTGCGCCGCGGCGATTCCGGGAACAACAGCTGCGCCCAGGCCGGCAAGGCCGGTTTTTAGGATGTTTCGTCTCACGATTGCCTACCTCCACAGGGTTGATGTGACAACGGGCTCGCCACTGGATGCGGCGAGCCCGGTTCTCGGTAAGTCGGCCCTTCTGCGTGGCCGTCATTCAGGACTTCAGCTGCAAATGATCAGCGGCCGATAACCTTACCTTCAAGCGCCCAGGTCTTGCCGTCCCAACGGCCGAGCTGGTTGCGTTCCATCGGGTAGAAATCATCCGGACCGGTCTTCACGTTCACGCCAGGCAACAGCATGGGCAGGTTGATGTCCAGACTTGCAGCTTGGCGCATGACGTTCTCGCGCGTCAGGTTGTCGCCTGCCTGCTTGAGCACCTGCACCACGCCCTGTGCCATCGTGTAACCGAAGACATTGTTGATGTCTTTCAGGTCACCGCCAGGCATGTACCGATCCATGAAGGCCTTCCAGTCACGGTACTCAGCCCCACTGTGCCACTTGGTATCTGTCGGGTCCTTCAGGTAGAAGACCGAGAGGATACCCACGCCGTTTTCCATACCTGCCGGGGCCATCACCGCTCCCACCGAGTTGGAGACGCTGTTCAGGTAGTGCTGAGGCTTCCAGCCGATCTCTGCCGACTTCTTGATCGCCTGCGCAGCAAACTTGGGCGTGGTGAAGTTGAAGAACACGTCGGCGTCCGAGGCCTTG
>CANHUQ010000135.1 GCA_947463885.1 Burkholderiales bacterium | reverse complement strand
CATGGGCATGAGCCTGGCTGAAGGTGGCCACCTCACCCATGGCATGCCGCTGAATCTGTCGGGCAAGTGGTTCAACGTGGTTTCGTATGGCCTGGATGCCAACGAAGCCATCGACTACGACGCGATGGAAAAGAAGGCCCGCGAAGCGCGTCCCAAGCTGATCATTGCCGGGGCCTCAGCCTATTCGCTGCATATCGATTTCGAGCGCTTCGCTCGTGTGGCCAAGGAGATTGGCGCGATCTTCATGGTCGACATGGCGCACTACTCGGGTCTGATCGCTGCGGGCGTCTATCCGAACCCGGTGCCGCATGCCGACATCGTGACGTCCACCACCCACAAGAGCCTGCGCGGTCCGCGCGGGGGCATCATCCTCATGAAGGCCGAGCACGAGAAGGCGATCAATTCGGCCGTCTTTCCCGGCCTGCAGGGCGGCCCGCTGATGCACGTCATCGCCGCCAAGGCCATCGCCTTTCATGAAGCGCTGCAGCCCTCGTTCAAGGATTATCAGAAGCAGGTGATCGCCAACGCCCACACGCTGGCCGAAACGCTGATCGCACGCGGTCTGCGCATCGTGTCAGGCGGCACGCAAAGCCACGTCATGCTGGTGGACCTGCGCCCCAAGCGCATCACGGGTAAGGAAGCCGAGGCCGTGCTGGGCCAGGCGCACATCACGGTCAACAAGAATTCCATTCCTAACGATCCTGAAAAGCCACTGGTGACCAGTGGCGTGCGACTGGGCTCGCCCGCCATGACCACGCGTGGTTTCAAGGAAACCGAGGCCGCGCAGGTGGGTCACCTGATTGCCGATGTGCTGGATGCGCCGCGTGATGCGGCCAACATCAGCAGCGTACGCGCGCGCGTTGAAGCCCTGACCGCACGATTCCCGGTTTACCGGTGATCGTGACTATCCCGCGCTTGCGCTGAGCCCGTCGCCGCATGCGCTGCCCGTTTTGCGATCACGCGGATACGCAGGTGATTGAAACCCGCGAGGCCGAAGACGGGCTGGCCTTGCGGCGCAGACGGCGCTGTGCGCAATGCGACAAACGTTTCACCACCTACGAACGCGTCGAGTTGTCGATGCCATCGGTGGTCAAGAAAAACGGTGTGCGGGCTGAGTACGATCGACGCAAGCTGCGGGCGTCTCTGGCACTGGCTTTGCGCAAACGCCCCGCCACCTCGGAAGCCATCGATGCAGCCATCCTGCGTATTGAGGAAGAATTGCTGGGGCTGGCCGCGCGCGAGGTGCCGAGCGAGCGCATCGGTGAACTGGTGATGCGCGAACTGAAAAAGATCGACAAGATCGCCTATGTGCGCTTTGCGTCGGTCTACCGCAATTTTGAAGATGTGGACGAGTTCGCCGAGGCGATCGAGGAAGTGCAGCCGCGTCGGCGGCCGCGCCCCAAGCCCCGGGCCTGACACGCACCGATGTTCAATTCCGACGATCATCGGTTCATGAGCCGCGCGCTGGAGCTTGCGCGTCAGGGTTTGAACACCACCACACCCAACCCGCGGGTGGGCTGTGTGCTCGTGAAAGATGGCGTGATGGTTGGCGAAGGCTGGCATCGGCGCGCGGGCGAAGCGCATGCCGAAGTGGGCGCGCTGGCTCAGGCGGGTAAGCATGCGCAGGGCGCCACGGCGTATGTCACGCTCGAGCCCTGCAGCCATTTCGGTCGCACTCCGCCGTGTGTGGATGCGCTGGTGCGGGCACAGGTCGCGCGGGTGGTCGCTGCCATGGAAGACCCTAATCCCAGTGTCAATGGCCGGGGTCTGGCGCGGCTGCGCGAGGCTGGAGTCGATGTGCGTTGTGGTCTGTTGCGTGATGAGGCCATCGAACTGAACATCGGCTTTGTCTCACGCATGACGCGAGGCCGGCCCTGGGTGCGGCTGAAGCTGGCCACCTCCCTGGATGGCCTGAGCGCCTTGCCCGATGGCACGAGCCAGTGGATCACCTCGCAGCCGGCGCGCACCGATGGCCATGCCTGGCGCGCGCGTGCGTGCGCAGTCCTCACCGGCATTGGTACGGTGCGCGACGACAACCCCCGACTGGACGTGCGTCATGTGCCCACGTCACGCCAGCCCATGAAGATCGTGGTCGATTCGCGCCTGGAAATAGACCTTGAGGCGCAGGTGCTGCAGGGCGCACCCACCCTGATCTTCAGTGCGGTGGAGCGTCCCGACAAGGTGCGGGAACTGCATGATCGCGGCTGTCGCGTGGTGTGTTTGCCCGACCCCCGCGGCAAAGTTGACCTGTCCGCCTGTCTGGCCTATCTGGCAGGCGAAGGTCTGAACGAGATTCACGTGGAGGCGGGTCACAAACTCAACGGGTCGTTGGCCCGCGCAGGGCTCATTGATGAGTTGCTGCTGTACCTGGCTCCTTCGCTGCTGGGCACTGGCCTGCCCGCGCTCGACTTGCCTGCCCCGGTTTCGCTTGCGCAGCGCACCCGGCTGCACTTTCATGACATTCAGCGCATCGGCCCCGACCTGCGGGTCATGGCGCGTTTTGATCGCACGCCTGCGGCCGATGCCGCGGACGCTTCTTGAACCTCACTTTTCAGGACTGCCCCATGTTCACCGGTATCGTCGCCGCAGTTGGCCGAATCGAAGCTGTCGAGTCTTTGGGGGCTGATGCAGGCCTGCGTCTCACCGTGGACGCAGGCGCACTCGATCTGAGTGATGTGGCCATCGGCGACTCGATCGCGATTCAGGGCGCCTGCATGACCGCGATTGTCATCGAGGGCTCGCGATTCAAGGTCGAGGTCTCGCGTGAAAGCCTGGACAAGACGACTGGCTTAGGCGCGCCGGGTGAAGTGAATCTGGAAAAAGCCCTGCGGCTGGCCGACCGCCTGGGCGGTCATCTGGTGAGCGGGCATGTGGACGGGCTGGGCGAGGTGGTCCACTTTGCCCCAGTGGGCGAGTCGTGGCGACTGGACATTCGCGTGCCGGCACAGATCGCGAAGTATCTGGCCTACAAGGGTTCAGTGACGATCAACGGCACGAGTCTCACGGTCAACAGCGTGAACGATTTGCCCGAAGGCCCTTGCGTGATCAGCATCAACCTGATTCCGCACACCATCCAGGCCACCACGCTCAAGCATTTGAAGCCTGGCGCACACGTCAATCTGGAGATTGATCTGATTGCACGCTACGTGGAGCGCATGCTGGCAGACAGCACCCGCTCACACTGAGGGGTTGAGCGAAGCGTATCGGTGCGCGGCCTTGCCCTGCAGCGCATTGCGCGTGCGCACATAGCTCGCCACATCGCAGGCCGGCATCGGTTTGGCCACGTAATAGCCCTGAATTTCGTCGCAGCCCATGGCTGCAAGACTGCGTAATTCGGCCACGGTTTCCACACCCTCTGCGACCACACGCAGGCCAAGCTGCTTACCCAGCTCGATGGTCGAGCGCACGATGGTGTGGCTGCCTCGGTTGTCGTTCATGCCGCTCACGAAGGAGCGATCGATCTTGAGCTCATCGACCGGCAGGTTCTGCAACTGTTTGAGCGTGGCATAGCCCGTGCCGAAATCGTCTACGGCCAGTCTTACGCCCAGTGCGGCGAGGGCTTGCAGGTTGGCCACGGCCACGTCGGTTTCGCTCACCAGGCCGCTTTCAGTGATTTCCAGGCACAAGCCGCCGGGGGTCGGTTGGATGCGCCGCACGATGTCAGCGACGCCTTCGGCAAATGCCCGATTTTCAATGTCCTGCGCTGATACATTGACCGAGATGCACACGTTCAGACCTTGCAGGGCGAGGTCGCGCGAAAAGGCGGCGCCTTGAGCCACCACCCATTGAGACATTTCGCGAATGAATCCGCTTTGCTCCGCGAACTGCACGAATTCCCCGGGCTGAATGGTGCCCCGCTTGGGATGCTTCCAGCGCACCAGACCTTCGAAGCCCACGATCATGCCGCTGCTGACCTCGAGCTTGGGCTGGTACTCCAGCACGAGCTGTCCGCTTTCAAGCGCGGTGCGCAGCTCGCCCAGCATCGACAGATAGCTGCGCCGCACTTCGTGTGATTCGCCGTTGAAAATCTCCAGCCCGGCGCGCTTGCGCTTGGCGCGGTACATAGCGCTGTCGGCATGACGCATGAGCGTGCGTTCGTCGCCGCCATGCTGCGGGTGCAGGGCAATGCCGATCGACATGCCGATGTCGATGCGCTGATCCAGATGCACCATGGGCGCCTGCATCGCGTCAAGAATGCGCGAGGCCACTTCGCGTACCGTGTGCTCGCCGCCGGTCAGCAGCAGGACGAATTCATCACCGCCGAGCCTGGCGACCGTGTCGCTCTCCCGAACGGTCTTGCGCAGGCGTCGCGCCACTTCCAGCAGCACCGAGTCTCCTGCGGCGTGCCCCAGCGAATCGTTGATGAACTTGAAGCGATCGAGGTCGATCACCGCCACAGCAAAGGGAGTGGCCTGTCGTTTGGACAGGGCCAGCAAGTGGCGCAGTCGCTCAGTGAGCAGGGTGCGATTGGGCAGTCCGGTCAGTGGATCGGCTAGAGCCGATTCGAGAATGCGCTTCTCGCGTCTGGCCGAGGTCGACACCAACCGATTCACGCTCTGCGCGAGCGCACCCAGATCGTCTCGGTGCCGGGTGTCGATGCGCGAGGAATAGTCGCCCGACTTGGTGCGCTCGAGCACGTCCCGGATGTCGGCGAGGCGTCGGTTCAGCCGCAGGCCTGCTGCGCGCAAGGCGACCCCCAGGACCACCGAAGTGGCAAGCGCAGCCACGCCGACTGCCACCGATGGCTGCACATGCCAGCCCGGCGCGAGCCAGGTCAGCGCTGCGATCAGTGCGCCGCATGTGCCCACGACCGTTGCGACGCCGAGCGCCGGCAGCAGCGTCTGAAGGGGCAGATGTGGGGCGTTGGGGGCTTCCTGCTTGTCGTCCTCGGTCCCGTGGTGCAACTGGTCAGAGGCGCGCCGTCGGGGTGTCGGCACGGTGTCAGCCGCCAGCGCTAACGCAGGCCCGTTTGCAGGGCGCGAAGGGGGCAAGGCAGTGGCGGAGGCAGGCGGGGGCATCGAGGCGGGCAAACTGAACCGATCGGCAAACAGAGGTGACCGGATAAGCATAGGCAGAGGATGGCCAAGCTGATCAGGCTGACCGGTGAACGGTTGGCATGGCGCGACCGATGCTCGCAGCCCGCTTTCTGTGAACCCGGCAGGGTGGGGGCGGGGTCGGTGAGCGCATCCGGTACACTCGAATCCCCCTTCGAGCCGTGATCCCTTCGATGACGCCCCCGACCTCTTCTGTGGACGCTGCCCGCAGCGCGCCCTCCCCCGCGGCGACCGAGCCGGCCCGTACTGCGTTGCCTACCGACGCCATTGCATCGACCCTGGAGATCGTCGCCGAGCTCAAGGCCGGTCGCATGGTCATTCTGGTCGACGAAGAAGACCGCGAAAATGAAGGCGATCTGGTGCTCGCCGCAGATTTCGTGACGCCGGAGGCCATCAACTTCATGGCCCGGTACGGTCGCGGTCTGATTTGCCTCACGCTGACCGAGCAGCGCTGCCGTCAGCTCAACCTTGCACCGATGGTGCAGGTCAACGGCACTGCGCACGGCACCAATTTCACGGTTTCGATTGAGGCTGCCGAGGGCGTCACCACTGGCATTTCCGCCGCCGATCGCTCCCATACCGTGGCGGTCGCGGTGGCTGCGAAGGCCAAAGCGGACGACCTGGTGCAACCCGGGCACATCTTTCCGCTCACGGCTCAGCCGGGTGGCGTGCTGATGCGGGCCGGCCACACCGAGGCCGGTTGCGATCTGGCCCAACTCGCTGGTCTCACGCCCGCTTCAGTCATCTGCGAAATTCTCAAAGACGATGGCACCATGGCGCGGCTGCCCGACCTGATCGAGTTTGGTCGCGAGCATGGCTTAAAGATCGGCACGATTGCCGATCTGATCCATTACCGCAGCGCCAACGAGAGCCTGATCGAGCGGCTGGGTGAGCGCACCGTGCGGACCACTGCGGGTGAGTTCCGCATGATCATGTTCCGTGACAAGCCCAGCGATTCCACCCATATCGCCATGGTGATGGGGCAATTTTCCGCGCAGGATGAAATTCCGGTGCGGGTGCACGAGCCGCTGTCTGTGCTCGATCTCCTTGAAGTGGATCGCGGCCGCCATGCGTGGTCGGTGCCTCGTGCCCTTGAGGCCATTGCGCAGCACGGCGCAGGCGTACTGGTGATGCTCAACTGCACACAAGATGCCCAGGCCCTGCGACGTCAATTCGACGTGCTGGCCGGTACGGCGCCGCTTGAATCGCGCATGCGCGGTAAAGGCAAGATGGACCTGCGTTCCTACGGGGTGGGTGCGCAAATACTGCGCGACCTGGGCGTGGGGCGCATGCGTGTGCTCTCGCAACCTCGGCGTATTCCGAGCATGGCCGGCTACGACTTGCAGGTCGTCGGCTACGAATCACAACCGTAAGGATCTTCCTTGGACATCGAAATCTTCAACGCCGAAGTGAATGGCGAAGGTCTGCGCATCGGCATCGTGCAGGCCCGATTCAACGAGCCGATCTGCAACGCGCTGCGTGAGGCGTGTTTGGCTGAACTGGAACGCCTTGGAGTCAGTGAGGAAGACGTGCTGGTGTGCACCGTGCCTGGCGCGCTCGAAGTGCCGCTGGCGCTGCGTCAGCTGGCGCACACCGCCGAGTTTGATGCGCTGATCGCACTGGGCGCGGTGGTGCGCGGTGAGACCTATCACTTCGAGGTCGTGTCTGATCAGAGTGCAGCCGGCATCATGCAGCTCACACTCGATTACGGCGTGCCGATCGCCAACGCCATTCTCACGGTCGACACCGATGAGCAGGCCCATGCACGCACCCGCGAGAAAGGCACGGATGCCGCTCGCGTGGCGGTCGAGATGGCCAATCTCTCGGCATCGCTTTCGGGTCTGACGGAAGACGATGACGATGAAGAAGACGATGACGAGTGAGCGGACGTGACCGGCCCTTCCGATCACTCCGTGCCTGCAAAGGCCACCACGGGCGGTGCTGCCCACGGTGGCGCAGCGGGCTTTGAGCGCACGCCACCCAAGAGTGCGCGGCGCCGCTCGCGCGAGCTTGCGATGCAGGGGCTGTACCAGTGGCTGGTGTCGGCCGATGACGCCGGGGCCATTGAGGCGCACCTATACGCCACCGCACCTCATGTCGACAAGATCGACCGCGAGCATTTCGCCGAACTGCTGCATGGTGTGATCCGTGACATTGATGGGTTGCACGGGCAGATCGCGCCTCACCTCGATCGCACCGTTCAGGAGCTGTCGCCGGTCGAGCATGCGGCCTTGCTGATCGGTTCGTTCGAACTGACGAGCCACCTTGAAATCCCTTACCGTGTGGTGATCAACGAGGCGGTCGAACTGACCAAAACCTTCGGCGGCACCGACGGCTACAAGTTCGTCAACGGCGTGCTCGACAAGGTGGCTTCGAGGGCGCGCAGCACCGAGTTCCGGCCGCGCTGATCACAGGGCAGGGCATGTCGGGCCTGGGCGAATTCGACCTGATTCGGCGCTATTTCAAGCGCTCTGCCGGGCCGCGCCGGGCATTGCTCGGCATCGGCGATGATTGCGCGTTGCTGTCTGCCCCGAGCGAAGGGGCGCTGGCCGTGTCGACCGACATGCTGGTGGAAGGGCGTCATTTTTTCGCCGATGTGGATGCGGCAGCGCTCGGCCACAAGGCGCTTGCAGTCAATCTCTCCGATCTGGCGGCCATGGGCGCAAAACCCATCGGCTTCACATTGGCGCTTGCCCTGCCGGATGCAGACGAGCGCTGGCTGGCGGGCTTCAGTGCAGGGCTTTTTGCGCTGGCTGATGCGCATGATTGCGAGCTGATGGGTGGTGACACCACCCGCGGGCCGCGCACGATCAGCATCACGGTGTTGGGAGAGGTGCCCCCGGCGCTGGCCTTGCGTCGTGACGGTGCGCGCCCCGGCGACGAGATCTGGGTGTCCGGTTGCCTGGGCGCGGCGGCCTGGGCGGTCGAGGACCGCGTGGAGCGCCACGCTGCGGCATCTGATGAGGCATCGGATGCGGCAATGAGTGAGGCATTGGAATCGACATCGGATTCCGCATCCGATAAGGCAGCTGCTTTGAACACGATGACCTGCGGCGCGGCCTCGGTCGATGCGAGCCTGCGCGCGCAGGCCTGGCAGCGACTCGAACGGCCTGAGCCGAGGCTGGCGCTGGGCCTGGCCTTGCGAGGTGTGGCCACCGCCGCCATCGACCTGTCCGATGGACTGATCGGGGACCTGGGGCATGTGCTGACCCGCTCGAGCGAAGCCCTGGCTTTGCAGTCTGCACAGTCGGACGCAGATGCGCCGGCTGTGCTGGGCGCGACCCTGGACTGGAGTGCCATGCCGTGTCACGCCGTGCTCCAGACGGTCGCGTTCGAGCGCCGGATCCGCTTGGCGCTGGCCGGTGGCGACGACTACGAACTGCTGTTTTGCGCGCCCCCGTCATGCCGTGCGACCATCGACGCCCTTGGCGCGCACCTTGGATTGACCCTCACCCGGGTCGGTCAGATCGACGCCAGGCCTGGCGTTCGGCTGCTCGACGCTGACCAACAACCCCTGACCATCCATGTCCGATCCTTTGACCACTTCCGGTGAGTCGTCCTCCCAGCGCGATGGCCGCGCGCGCCCGGGAGCGCCACAAGGCGCTGCTCTGCGCGTCGAGGCCGAAGCGGTGAATCCCGGCGATCGGCCGGCGCGGCCCGACTTCGCCTTCATGCGACCACGTCTGTCGCGCTGGATCGCCTTCGGGTTCGGCTCGGGCCTGGCGCCGTTCGCCCCGGGCACGTTCGGCACCTTGTTTGCCTGGGCCGTGTTCCGAGTGCTGGACCCGGTACTCTCCGATAGCGTCTGGTGGGTCGTGCTGGCGCTCGGCTTTGCATTGGGCTGCTGGGCCTGCGAGCGAACCGGTCGCGACCTGGGTGCGCCCGACCACAGCGGCATGGTCTGGGATGAAGTCATTGCGTTCTGGCTGGTTCTACTGGTGGTCCCCGCCACGTTCGCATCTCAATTGGCGGCGTTTTTCGTCTTTCGCTTTTTCGACGTGATCAAGCCTCCTCCCATCCGTCTGATCGACCGTTCGGTCAAGGGCGGGTTTGGCGTCATGGCCGATGACCTCCTGGCAGCGCTCTATACGCTGCTCGTGGTGGCCCTGTGGACCGGGTGGCGGGCATGACCGTTACGCCGTCATCTGCCTCAGGCAGCGCTGGCGAACCGGAGCGCAGCGATGCCGACCGCGCCCGCTGCGCAGTCGAACAGGAAGCGCAGGTGATGGCTGCAGGCGAGCGACTGGGCCGACTGTTGCAGTCGCTGGGTCTGATGGCCGTCAGTGCCGAGTCGTGCACCGGCGGGCTCGTGGCGCGCGCGCTCACTGAAACCGCGGGCTCATCTGCCTGGTTCGACCGTGGCTTCGTCACCTACACCAATGAGTCCAAACAGGACGCGCTGGGCGTCTTAGCCGACACCTTGCAGGCGCATGGCGCGGTGAGTGAAGCGGTGGCCGCGCAGATGGCCTCGGGCGCGCTGCGCCATGCACAGGCCGGTTTGGCGATGGCCATCACCGGCATCGCCGGTCCCGGTGGTGCGGTGCCCGGCAAACCTGTCGGCACGGTGTGCTTCGGCTGGGCCGTGCGGGCTGGGGCAGGGCAGGGCGATATGCCTCTGGTGTGGACCGCCACGGTCCGCTTTGACGGCGACCGGGCGGCAGTCCGCCGTCAAGCCGCCTTGCATGCACTCGACGAGGCGGCTCGCCGCGTCCGGACCGAGCGTCTCGATCGACCTGACCTGGCCTGAGCCCTGCGGGCGGTCGTCCGCTGCAACCTCTGCCTAACGGTCTAGGCCAAAAGACTGGTTGTGCGTACAGTATTTTGGCCCCATAATTCGTTCATCCAACCCCTGAAGGACACTGACATGGACGAATCCAAATCGCGCGCCGAAAAGGCCAAAGCCCTTGCTGCCGCCCTGGCTCAGATCGAAAAGCAGTTTGGCAAGGGGTCGGTGATGAAGCTGTCGGACGCCGAGGTGGCGGAAGACATTCAGGTCGTTTCCACGGGCTCACTGGGTCTGGACATCGCTCTGGGCGTCGGTGGCCTGCCCCGTGGTCGGG
>CANHUQ010000134.1 GCA_947463885.1 Burkholderiales bacterium | reverse complement strand
CACCCGCACCGACCCCACGTTGCCCAAGCACAAGGGTCTGACCATGTTCTTCCTGAGCATGAAGTCACCTGGCGTCGAGATTCGTCCGATCAAGCAGGTGAACGGACAGTCCAATTTCAACGAAGTCTTCTTTACGGACGTGCGAATTCCGGACAGTCAGCGACTGGGCAAGGTGGGCGATGGCTGGCAGGTCTCGCTCACCACGCTCATGAATGAGCGACTGTCCATTGGCGCTGGCTACCAGACTGGCTTTCCCGAGCTCTTCGACTGGTGTTGTGAGTTCGAAACCGCTAACGGACTGGCCATCGAGGATCCGGCGGTGCGCTCCAAGCTCGCGCAATGGGCGGTGCGTGCCAGTGGTCTGAAGTACACCGGCTATCGTGCGATTTCTGCCATGTCACGCGGCGAAATGCCTGGACCCGAAAATTCGATCGGCAAGCTGGTCGGCGGCCCGATGATGCAAGACATCGCCATGTTCGCACTCGACCTGCAGGCGCAGTCGGGGGCCCTGGACAGCGCTGCGCTCAGCGAAGCCGACGCCCGCTTTCAGGCCATGCTGTTGCGCTCGCCAGCCACCCGTATCGAGGGCGGCACCGATGAAATTCTGCGCAACATCATTGCAGAGCGGGTACTGGGCTTGCCTGCCGACATCCGTGTCGACAAGAACGTACCGTTCAACCAGATCCCCGCACGCGCACGGCATTGATGGCGCCAGGGCCGGCCTGGCACGCTGCGCCGGCCCTGCGTGACAACCACCCTGCAAGGAGGCCTGATGGCCGCAGTCGAATATCAGTCGCCCGGTACAGTCGCCGAGGCGATTGCCCTGTTGGCAGCGGCTGGCGCCACGGCGCGTCCGTTGTCCGGTGGCACAGACCTGGTCGTGCAGATGCGCTCGGGCCGTGTCAGGCCCGGTCAGGTGATCGATCTCAAGCGTATCCCCGAGATGATCGGCATCTCCGAATCCGATGGCGGATTCCTGATCGGCGCCGCCACACCCTGCGCAGTCATCGGGCGGCACGCTGCGCTGCGCGCGGCATGGCCGGGCGTGGTTGAAGCGGCCTGCCTCATCGGTTCTGCTCAGGTCCAGGGGCGCGCCAGTCTCGGGGGCAACCTGTGCAATGCCTCGCCGGCGGCCGACAGCGCACCGGCACTCATCGCTGCCAGCGCAGTCTGCATCATCGCAAGCGGGCAGGGCATGCGCGAGCTCCCCATTGAAGCCTTGCATGCCGGGCCTGGCAAGACCACGCTCAAGACGGGCGAACTGCTTCAGGCCATTCGCTTGCCGGCTGCTGCCGCGCGCGGAGCCGACGCATACTTGCGGCTCATTCCCCGCACGGAAATGGATATCGCGATCGTGGGTGCGGGTGCGCATCTCGTGTTGGATGCCGCCGGGCGCGTGCAATCGGCGCGCATCGGTCTGGGCGCCGTGGCTCCAACGCCGGTGCGCGCTGATGCCGCGGCGGCAGCGCTGGTCGGGCATCTCCTCGACGACGCCGCGCTCGGGCGCATGCAAGAAGCCGTGCGAGCCGCCTGCAGCCCGATCGATGACAAGCGCGGCACAGCCGACTACCGCCGGCGCGTGGCAGGGGTGTTGGCCCGGCGCGTTGTGCAGGCCGCCTACTCCCGTGCCCTGGCACGTGCATCAGGATCTTCATCATGAGCCGTCAACGCGTTGAAGCCGTGGTCAACGGCGAGCCTGTCGAATTTCTGTGCAATGCCTCGCAAACGCTGCTGGATGCGCTCAGAGACGAGCTCGGTCTGACCGGCACCAAGGAAGGTTGCAGCAGCGGCGACTGTGGCGCCTGTTCGGTCATCGTCGATGGTGCGCTCACCTGTGCCTGCCTCATCCTCGCACCCGAAGCTGAGGGCCGGCGCATCGAGACCATCGAAGGCATGGCGCCTCCTGGCAGCCTGCACCCGTTGCAGCAACAGTTCCTGGAGCATGCGGCCTTGCAGTGCGGATTCTGTACGCCAGGTTTCCTGATCGCCGCCAAGGCGCTGCTCGATCGCAATCCGGACCCCACTGAAGAAGAGATTCGCTTCGGCCTGGCCGGCAATCTGTGCCGCTGTACCGGGTACGACAAGATCGTTCGGGCGGTTCAGGACGCTGCTGCGCAGATGCGGCAGACCGCTCAACAGGCAGGAGGTGCGCGATGAACGATACCAGTCTGGCAGATCGTCTGAAGGTGGTCGGGCAACGGCCAATTCGCCCCGATGGCGCGGACAAGGTCACAGGGCGCGCGGCCTTCGGCGCCGATCTGCGCCTGCCCGGCATGCTTGTGGGTCGGGTCAAGCGCAGCCCGCATGCGCACGCCAACATCCTCTCGGTCGACTCCTCGGCCGCCCTGCGCCTTCCTGGCGTCAAGGCAGTGGTCACGGCAGCCGACTTTCCTGAGATGGCCGACGTGGCCGTTGAAGGCGGCGAAGGGGCGGCCACGTTGCGCGCGCTGTCGAACAACTGCATGGCGCGCGGCAAGGTCCTGTACGTCGGACACGCCGTGGCCGCGGTCGCAGCCACCAGTGCCGAGATTGCCGAGGCCGCGCTCGAGCTCATTGAGGTGCGCTACGAAGTGCTCCCACATGTGATCGATGTGGAAGCCGCGATGCTGCCCGATGCCCCGCTGCTGCATGCAGATCTTTTCACGAAGGGGGTGACGCCCAAGCCGACCGTGCCCTCGAACGTTGCAGAGAAAGTGAGCTTCGGGCGTGGCGATCTGGAAAGTGGTTTTGCGCAATGCGATGTCATCGTGCAAGGTCACTATGTGACAGCGCCCGTTCACCAAGGTTACATCGAACCACAGGCCTGTGTCGCATCAGCCGGCTCCGACGGACAGCACCAGATCTGGGTGTCCACGCAAGGGCAATTCGCCGTGCGCTCGATGTGTGCCAAGTTGCTTGGCATTGAGTTGCGCAACATCAAGGTCACCCCTGCGGAAATCGGAGGAGGCTTCGGCGGCAAAACCACGGTCTATCTTGAGCCGGTGGCACTGGCGCTCTCGATACGCAGCGGGCGCCCGGTGCGCATGGTGATGTCTCGCGCCGAAGTGTTCGAGGCCAGCGGTCCCACCTCCGGCGCTGCAATGGATGTACGGCTGGGCGCCACAAAAGACGGGCGTATTCTGGCTGCCGATGTCACGCTGAAATACCAGGCTGGTGCATTTCCGGGGTCCCCGGTTGGCGCCGGCTGCATGGCGGCGCTGGCCTGCTATGCGATCGAACATATTTCGATCGTGGGCTACGACGTGGTGAGCAACCGCGCCAAAGTGGCAGCCTACCGCGCCCCTGGTGCTCCGATCTCGGCGTTTGCGGTGGAATGTGCGGTAGACGAATTAGCCGCCAAACTGGGCATCGACCCGATCGACCTGCGGATCATGAATGCTGTGAAAAGCGGCGCCAAGGCCGTCTATGGCGCCACCTTCCGCGAGATCGCCTTCGTGGAAACCCTGCAGGCCGTCAAGGCTCATCCGCATTATTCCGCGCCGCTCGGACCGCACCAGGGGCGCGGTGTGGCGGCTGGATTCTGGTTCAACGTGGGCGGTGAATCCAGCGCCTCGGTCCATGTCGATGAGGACGGCGGCGCGACCGTTGTCTCAAGCAATCCGGACATCGGCGGTTCGCGGGCCTCCATGGCCATGATGGCCGCCGAGACGCTGGGCGTTCCGTATGAGCGGGTGCGTGCCATCGTGGCCGACACGACAGCGATTGGCTTTTCAGGACTGACCGGCGGCAGCCGAGTGACCTTCGCCACCGGTATGGCCGTGGTGCGTGCCGCGCAGCAAGTGGTCGACGACCTGAAACGCCGCGCGGCTCAAATCTGGGACTGTCCAGTTGAACAGGTTGAATGGCGCAATGGTTCCGCGCTGTGTCTGGACGGCTCCAAAGGTCACAAGGCGCTGACGCTCAAGCAGCTGGCCGGGCGCACAGCCAAGACCGGCGGCCCGATCAGTGCCGAGGTCTCGCTCAATGCACAGGGTGCAGGCCCGGGGTTCGCTGTGCATCTTGTGGATATCGCCATTGATCCTGAAACCGGCCGCAGCACAGTGCTGCGCTACACCGCCGCACAGGATGTGGGGCGCGCCATCCATCCCGCTTACGTGGAAGGCCAGCTTCAAGGGGGCGCTGCGCAAGGCGTGGGTTGGGCGCTGAACGAGGCCTATCTCTACGATCAGAACGGCGCACTGCTCAATCCTGGATTCCTGGATTACCGCATGCCGGTCGCCAGTGACTTGCCCATGATCGACACGATTTTGGTCGAGTCTGCGCCGAACTCGCGCCATCCCTATGGCGCGAAGGGCGTAGGCGAGGCGCCGATCGTGCCACCATTGCCGGCGATCGCTTGTGCCGTGGCGCATGTGGTGGGCGCCCCACTCTATGAATTGCCGTTATCCCCACCGCGCGTGCTCGATGCGTTGGATGCCGCTGCAGCAGCGCGTTCAGGCGCGGCCGCCAGCCGTTGAACGAACCCGCATGGCACGGGTCAGTTCAATTTCCGGTCAGGTGCTCGAACTGACCGGTGGTGTGGGTCAGTTCGAGATCGAGGCCTTTGATGTGCGCAGCCTGCTGCGCGCGCTCGAGGTCCGCTATCCTGGTCTCGGGCAACTGGTGGACGACGGGATGGCGATTGCCATTGATGGCGAAGTCCACCAGGACGCCTTGGATGAGGCCTTGCGCGCCGACAGCGAAGTGGTGCTCATTCCCCGGATCGGCGCAGGCTGACCCCGTATCAGCGCTTTCATGGCGGCACTCGGACGGAACATCGTATCCGCCTAACGCCTCCCCACGTCACTGCACCGGATCGCCAAGGACCGTCATCTCGACCCATCATGTCGATTCATCACCTCGCTGTATCACCTCGCTGCATCACCTCGCTTCATCACCTCGCTTCATCACTTCGCCCTAGCACTCCTAGCACCCTCCAGCACCCTCCAGCCGCCTGCTCGGCTCGTTAGCGCACAACGCGATCACACGCCATGACTGCACCCGCCCTGCCCGCACCGCACCTGCACACCGTCCAGGTCCATGACATCGCCATGGCTTGCCATGAATGGCGTCCCGAGCTGCGCGGCCGCACGCCGACGCTGTTCATGGTCCATGCCACCGGATTTCACGCGCGTGTCTGGGACCAGACGATTCGGCGACTGCCTGCATGGCACATCGTTGCGGTCGATCAGCGGGGCCATGGACGCAGCGGTAAGTCCGAGATCAGCGGATGGGCGCCGTTCGGTCGTGATCTGGCTGCCTGTGCCGCAGCACTCGAGCTGAACAGCCTGACAGGAATCGGTCACAGCATGGGCGCCCATGGGTTGGTCCAGGCAGCAGCCTATGCGCCAGATCGCTTTGAGCGGCTGATGCTGATTGACCCGGTGATTGCCTCACCTCAGGCCTACCATGAGCCGCTACCTGTGTTTCCCGATGGCATGCATCCGGCCGCCCGAAGACGCAGCCGCTTCGCGTCGGTGCAAGAGATGTTGGAGCGCTTCGGGTCTCGGTTGCCTTACCGGCTCTTCCAGCCCGAGGCTCTACACGACTATTGCGAACATGGCGTCACCGCCTCACCCGACGGACAAGGCGTTGAACTCGCATGCAGCCCGGTCACCGAGGCCAGCGTCTACATGACAGGCCGCGCCAATGTGGGCATTTATGCGAGCATTCGCGCGCTGGACATTCCAGTGCAAGTGGTGAGGGCCAAACTGCCCACGCCCGAGCGCGATCCCTTCGACTATTCCTTCTCGCCCACCTGGCCCGAACTGGCCAGTGAATTTCGCCATGGCACCGATGTGCATCTTGCCGAGCACTCGCATTTCGTTCCGATGGAAGATCCGGAGCGGACTGCCCAACTGATTCGGGCATTCGTGCCTCACTGACGCCAACTCTTCACGGATTTCAACTTGAATACCTCTATCCAGGGGCGACGCGGGATCGCGGTCGCACCCCACGCACTCGCAGCGGAATCGGCAATCAATGTCATGCGCGAAGGCGGCAATGCGCTGGAGGCGATGATTGCCGCCGCAGCAACCATTGCCGTGGTCTACCCACACATGAACTCGATCGGGGGTGATGGCTTCTGGGTCATTCATCGGCCCGGGCATGCACCCGGGGGCATTGATGCCAGCGGACGCAGCGCCCGCGCGGCATCAAGGCAGTGGTATCGCGATCAAGGCATCACCGAACGCATACCGTTTCGTGGCGGCATTGCAGCCCTCACCGTGGCAGGCACCGTCTCGGGCTGGGGTTCGGCCCAGGCCCTCTCGCAGCGCGCACTTGGCGGACGTCTGCCACTGTCGCGTCTGCTCGACGATGCCATCTGGTTGGGACGCAACGGGATTCCGGTGACCCACAGCCAGGCGAACACCACCGCCGCCAAACGGGAAGAACTTCAGGACAAAACCGGATTCTCAGCCCGCTTTCTGCCACGCGGTAAGGTCCCTGAACCCGGCGCGTTGTTCTTTCAAAAAGAGTTGGCGGCAACGCTCGAGCAGATCGCGCGTCGCGGCACCGATGACTTTTATCGTGGTGATCTCGCCCGCACATTGGCGCGGGAACTGCAGGCCGTTGGCAGTCCGCTGACGCTCGCCGACTTGCAGGCACATCACGCGCAGTGGGTCGATCCGCTGGTGTTGCGCCACAGTCAGGCGAGGCTGCACAACATGGTGCCGCCCTCGCAAGGGCTGGTGTCTTTGCTGATCCTTGGATTGATGGATCGCTTCGAAGGCTGGAAACAAGGGCCTGAAAGCGCCGCCTTCATTCATGCGCAAGTCGAAGCGACCAAGCTCGCCTTTCGCGTGCGCGACCGCCATCTCACCGATCGGGCGTTCATGCGCGTAGCTCCCGCATCGCTTCTGCGACCCGCTGCGATCGATGCCCTCGCCAAGGACTACCGACCCGATCGAGCCTTGCCCTGGGGCAAGAACGCACAGGCAGGCGACACGATCTGGATGGGAGTGATCGATGGCTCCGGACTTGCGGTGTCATTCATTCAGAGCATTTATCACGAGTTCGGCTCGGGGGTCGTGCTGCCCTCGAGCGGTGTGAACTGGCAAAACCGCGGCTGCAGTTTTTCGCTCGACCCGGCGCATGTGAACACGCTCGAACCCGGAAAAAAACCTTTCCATACGCTGAATCCGGCCATGGCACTGCGCCGAGACGGTGGCACGATGGTCTACGGCACGATGGGCGGCGACGGTCAACCACAGACACAGGCGACGCTCTTTCACCGCGTCACGGTCTTCGGCGATTCGCCGCAGCAGGCGATCAGCCGACCACGCTGGCTGCTGGGGCGCACCTGGGGTCAAGCCAACGATTCGCTCAAGCTCGAAAGCAGATTCGATCCAGCGGTCACGCAGGCACTGCGCGCCATGGGGCACGAGGTCGAAACCATCGGGGCCTGGGATGAAGGCGTGGGGCACGCCGGGATGCTGTTGCGCTTGCCCAATGGGGTCCTGCAAGGGGGGTTCGATCCACGCTCAGACGGCAGCGTCGTCGCATACTGAGCTCACTTACTGAGCCAGCTCGCTGAACGCATTGATGGAATGCATTGCCCGCGTGCACTTCCGGCGGGTGCGCGAGCAACGCGCATGGTCTACGCGCACGGTCTCCGATCTCACACCCTGAGCGCACGCCTACAGGCGGTACGCTCAGGGTGATGACCATGGGCAGGCTGGTCGGTCGTCTTATCGAGAACCCCTGCCCAGCCTCCCTGTGCTCAAGGCTCCTGATTGGACAGCACCAGCGTGGCCGCCGCCGTGAACATGCCACCCACGCCCTGCACCAGGCTGGTCTTCACGTCCTTCACCTGTCGGAAGGCTTCGCCTCGCAACTGGCGCACGGCCTCCAGAATGGCAAACATCCCGTACATGCCCGTGTGCGTGTACAGAATGCCGCCGCCACTGGTATTGAGCGGCAACTTGCCACCCGGTCGGGTGTGTCCGGCCTGAATGAACGCGCCGGCTTCACCGCGGCCCACAAAGCCCAGGTCTTCCAGTCCGTACAGGGGCAGATGGGCGAAGGCGTCATAGATCATCAGATGATCCACATCCGCATGCTTGATGCCCGACTCGGCAAACGCCTGACGGCTGGCGAGTTTGAAACCCTTCGACGAAGTCATGTCGTCCATCATCGACACCATCGGGCTGTCGCACGCCTCGCCCGAGCCCAGCAAATACACCGTCTTACCGGCCGTCTTCATGTCCTTGGCGCGATCGGCACTGGTGATGACCAAAGCCCCGCCGCCGTCGGTCACCACGCAGCACTGCAACTTGGTGAAGGGGTAGGCGATCATCGGCGCTGACATCACATCGTTCACCGTGAGCAGCTTGTTGCGGCTGGCCCGCGGGTTACCCGCAGCCCAATGGCTTTGCGCCACGACCACTTCAGCCAGTTGCTCCAGCGTGGTGCCGGTGTCCTTCAGGTAACGCATGACCGGCAAGGTGAACATGTTGGGCGGTGCAAAGGCGCCATAGGGCAACTCGAACTGACCCAGCATGCCGGACGCAGGACGCACCCGCGGCGGGCGACCCACTTGCGAGCGGCCAGACTCCCCATGCAGCACCAGCACCGTGGTGCACAAACCCGCGCGAATCGCGGCGGCAGCATGACGCACGTGAACGAGGAATGAGCAGCCTCCCACCGACGTGCCGTCGTACCAACTGGGCGTGATGCCCAGATAGTGCGCCACATCGATCGGCGATTCGGTGGCGCTGGTAATGCCGTCCACATCGGCAATGGTCAGCCCTGCATCAGCGAGTGCGCGATGTGCTGCATCCGCCCGCAGATCGAGTTCGGACATCGTGGGCAGCGCGCCTAGTTCGGTTTCGGCGGCGCCGACGATCGCAATGTTCGTGCGCTTCATTTGGACGCTCCCTTTGACGCAGCGGCCGACTTGAAGAGCGGCAAGGTCATGTTGCCGCGTGCTTCAAACACCACTTCCAGCGGCATGTCGAGTTCAAGCGCAGCCGGGTCGGGGGCAATGCCCACCAGGTTGGAGAGCATGCGCACGCCCTCTTCAAGCTGCACCACTGCGATCACATACGGCACCTCGCCTTGCCAGCCCGGCGCCGCCATGTGATTGATGACATAGGAATACAAACGCCCGCGGCCGCTGGCTTTGACCCAATCGAGGCGGTCAGACCCGCACTTGGGGCAGCGAATGCGGGGATACAGGAACCGATGCTGACAAGCGCCGCAGTGCTGCAACCGCAGTTCACCTGCAGCGGTGCCTTCCCAGAAGGGCTTGGTGACCGGGGTGGCTACCGGAACCGCCTTGGCGGGCTGTGGGCTTGCGCTCATCGGGACGCTCCTCGCGACATGGGACTGGGTCCGATCTTAACGGCCCCGACACCGAGGGCCCGCACGTTGAGCTTGGGATTGAAACAGCCACAGCACACCCTGAGTGCCGCACGGCCCATACGGGATGTAGACTCCCGAGCAGGCATCCGAGCGGCACGACCCACACGAAACACCGCACGAGCCCTACAGACGGACTGCTGTCCGTATTCATATTCAGCCGCCGTGCGGCCTACACACATCAGGGAGACATCATGACCCGAGCCACTGTTGCGACCATCAAGGTCAAACCCGGTCAGGAAGCGCAATTCGAAGCGGTGGCACTCAAGCTCGCCGCTGCCGTCAATGCCAATGAGCCCGGCTGCCTGCTCTACACCCTGAACAAGGGCGAGGAAGCGAGCACCTATGTGTTCATGGAGCGCTACAAGGACGAAGAAGCCGTCAAGGCACATCGTGCCAGTGACCATTTCCGTACCCTGGGCCGTGAAATGGGTGCCTTCATGGACGGCCCACCGGCCGTGCTGCGCATGACCGAACTGGGCTGATCGCCGGCGCCATGCCCGACTTTCTCTCGCCCGAGCTGCTGGCGCTGCGTGAGCGCGCCGAGCAGCTGGCCACTGGAACACTGATCGCCCTGCGCGACGACACGGCCCTGACACCGGAGCAGCGTCGTGACCGCGTGCGTCAGGCCTCGCAGGCCGCCGGCCTGTATGGGTTGACGCAATCCGAGCAGGTGTCCGCCCTCAGTCTGCTGGTGGCCCGCGAAACGTTGGCCTCGCATGGGGTTGGCCATCTGGACGGCTGCTTCGGCGCTGATCCGGGCATCCTCGGTGCGGTCGGCGAACCCTTACGCACCAGCCACCTGCTGCCATTGCTGGCTGGCGACAAGCGCGCAGGCTTT
>CANHUQ010000133.1 GCA_947463885.1 Burkholderiales bacterium | reverse complement strand
TGCTGCGCACGCAACTGGAGTCTGAAGGGCGGGGCTGAGCCCGATCAGACCACGCGCCTGACCGCGCACGCCTCGCACCCCCGGGGGGCTCAAACCCGCGCCGGCTGCGTCCACGAGGCCGGCAGCATGTTGGCAGCCGGCACCCGCACGTTGTCGATCATGGGGGCCTCCGTGGGCGTGGGCCCGCCCTAGTCATTTGAGTGGTGCCAAGCATCCTCGTTCGGCTTATGATCGTTGCGCGCCGGTTTCACGAAGCGCGATGCATGGTGCGCCCGACGTCCTTACAAACCGATTGCCCTCAGGAGACCCATGATGACGACACGCCGCCGCCTGATGCTTGCCGGTGCTGCCGCAACGGCCGCCGCCCAATGGCCCGTCCTCTCCGGTGCCCAGACTGCTTCGCAACCGGTGCCCTTTCCGACCAAGCCCGTTCGCTTCGTCATGCCCTATGCGCCCGGTGGCAGCTCAGAGATCCTGGCCAGACCGATCGCAGTGGAACTGTCGAAGAACCTCGGGCAGCAGGTGATCGTCGATTTCAAGCCGGGAGGTGGCACCACCATCGGCGCCGACTTCGTCGCGAAGTCGCAGCCCGATGGCTACAACATCGTGATGATGCTGTCGGCCCACGCGATCAACGCCACGCTGATGCCCAAGCTGCCCTATGACACGGTCAAGGATTTCGCGCCGATCACCATCGCCGCCACCCTGCCGCTGGTGGTGGTGGTGCCAGGCAATTCACCGATCAAGACGTTTCAGGAGCTGGTCGCGGCCGCGCGTGCGAAGCCGGGCAAGCTCACCTTCGCATCGGCCGGTCCTGGCAACACCAGCCACCTGTCGGTGGAGTATCTGAAGTCGCTGCTCAAGCTCGACATGATCCATGTGCCCTACAAGGGCAGTGGTCCGGCCATCATCGGGCTGCTGGGCAACGAGGTGGACTTCATGTTCGACTCGTTGTCGTCTTCACTGCCGCAGATTAAAGCCGGAAAACTCCGCGCCATCGGCATGGCCTCCAAGGACCGCTCGCGCGTCTTGCCGGACGTGCCGACGGTGGCCGAGCAAGGGATGCCGGGCTTCGATGTGTCGGTGTGGTATTCGGTGCTCGCAGCGGCGGGCACACCGCCTGCTCTGGTGCAAAGGCTCAATGCCGAGATCATCCGGGCCATGCGCTCGCCTGAAGCCAAGGAGAAGATCGAGGGCTACGGCTATGACATCTGGGGGAGTACCCCGGCCGAGGCCGATGCCTTCATCCGCAGCGAGATTGTGCGCTGGGGCAAGGTGGTGAAGGACTCGGGTGCGACCGTGAACTGATCGCTCAATCTTGATCGGTCAATCGCAGCGCACCGACATGCCGCCGTCGATGACAAGCTCTGTGCCGGTGACGAAGCGCGATTCATCGCTCGCCAGATAGAGCGCGGCATGCGCCGTGTCGCGGCCGTCGCCCATGAAGGGCAAGGGAATGCGCGCCTGCCGCTGGCGCAGCAATGCCTCGACATCGCCCCCGGTGCGCTGACCTGCCAGACGCACTTCCACCATCGGGGTGTGCAACTGGCCGGGCACGATGCTGTTGACGCGAATGCCTTGCTTGGCGTACTGCACGGCGAGCACGCGGGACATCTGAATCACGCCGGCTTTTGTGGCCGCATAGGCCACTTGCGCTGAGCCTGTCCAGCGAATGCCCGACGCCGACGACAGGTTGATGATCGACCCCGACCCCTGCGTCAGCATGTGCGGCAGCACATGCTTGCAGGTGAGAAACACGCTCTTGAGGTTGTGGTCGATCTGCGAGTCCCAGACGGCTTCGTCCATCTCGATCGGACCGCCGCGTGCCGAGCCACCGACGTTATTCACCAGCACATCGATGCGTCCGAAGCGGGCGACGCAATCGGCGACGGCTGCGGCGATCGAAGCACTGTCGGTGGCATCGCAGGCAGCTGAAGTGAATTGACCCTTGAGTGCGGCGATGCGCTCGGCGGTTTCATCCATGCGGACCACATCGCGGTCAACGCCAAAGACGGTGGCCCCCTCTTGTGCAAATAGCACCGAGACCGCGCGACCGTTGCCCCAGCCCGGGCCGACGGATCCGGCGCCCGAGACAAAGACCACTTTGTTGGCCAGTCGGCCCTCACCCGCCGGGATCAATCGGGCGGAAGCGTCGGCGGAGTGCGATGGATTCATGGCTCTAACTTCAATGCAGTCAACAAGGGCGGATGTCGTGTTTTCGCGAGCGTATCATCGCCCACAGGGAGACTGACCATGCCGATCAAACCGACCTCACTGGGCGCTGTGGCTGCGCTGGAACAGCACATTGATACCCGCTGGGTGCTGTCTTATGCCGCGGGCCTTGGGTTGACCGATCCGCTCTATCTCGATGACTCACAGCCCGATGGGCCGTTCGTAGTGCCGATGTTCTGCGTCTGCATCGAATGGGAAGTGGCGCTGAAGGCGCGCAATGCCAGCCTGGGGCTGACACCCGACGAATTGCGCCAGGGTGTGCATGCCTGGCAACGATCCGAGTTCGTGGCGCCGATCCGTGCGGGCATGACGGTTCGCACCACTTCTGAAGTCGTGCACATGCGACGCACCTCAGCAGGCACCTATGTGGTGGTGCGCTATGGGACCCACGACACCGCAAGCGGCGCCCTGCTGACCGACAGTTTGTCGGGGACCATGTTTCGCGGCGTGCCGATGACCGCAGATGCGCCGGAATCGCTGGGTGAGGTGCCATCGGCAGCACCTGCTCCGGTGTCGGACACTGCGCCCTCCTTCGTCCATGAGCATCATGTCGGAGCGGGGTATCCGCATGTGTACACGGAGTGTGCGCGCATCTGGAACCCGATTCACACCGAGGAGCGCGTCGCTCGCGCAGCGGGCCTGAGCAGCATCTTGCTGCACGGGACAGCCACCTGGTCGCTGGCTGCAGTGGCCATGGCTCAGGCGCATGCGGGGGATGAGGGCCTGCGGACCCTGAGACTGCTCGAAGGTCAGTTCAGAAAGCCGGTGTTGCCACGCGACACGCTGCGCATCCGCCTGCTGGACTCACAGAAGGATTCGGTGAGTTTTGATGTGCACACTGACCGGGGCGACACTGCAATGTCGGGAGGCTACGCCCGCTTTGGCCTGACCTAACCCCCGAGCAGGGTCAGTTCGATGCATGCGCAACGCACCGGCTGCGCCTGCAGCCGGCCATGCGGACCCTACAGCTGATCAGTAGGTCTTATAGGGCAGGAACTTGCCGGAGAGCACTACGTTCACCCGATCGCCTTTGGGGTCGGGCTGGCGCACGATGTCCATCGAGAAATCGATCGCACTCATGATGCCGTCGCCGAATTCCTCATGGATGAGTTCCTTGATGGTCGTGCCGTACACGCTCACGATCTCGTACCAGCGATAGATCAACGGGTCGGTGGGGACCTGCGTGGGCAGCGAGCCCTTATACGGCACGACCTGCAGCCACTTCTGCTCATCGGCTGTCAGGCCGAAGATCTTTCCGACCACCTTGGCCTGCTCGGGCGTGGCGGTCATCTGGCCCAGGCACAAGGCTGTCGTCCATTCCTTGGATTGCCCCACTTTCTTGGCAACAGAATCCCAGGTGATGCCCTTTGAGACCTTGGTGGAGATGATCTTTTCAGTGACGTGCAGACGGTTCATGGATGCTCCGAGAAAAGAAGGCCCGTCTTGGCGGGCACAAGGTTGAACGGGCTCAGTGCCCGGCCCTGGCGCGACTGACCAGGAAGTCGACAATGTGATTGCGCAGCTCGTAGTAGCCGTCCAGGTGATGCAGCCCGGCGCGGGTGCGGGTTCGCGGCAGCGTGTTGTGCACAGTTTCTGCAATGCCCCCGGGCACATAGCCCGCAGCGGTCTCGCTGCCATTGCTCATGAGCACGATGCGATCGGCCAGCAAGATGGCCTCGTCCACATCGTGCGTGATCATGAACACGGTCTGCTGGGTCTCGCGCACGATGCCCATCAGCTCGTCTTGGATCGTGCCGCGGGTGAGCGCATCCAGCGCACCAAACGGCTCATCGAGCAGCAGCATCTTGGGCTGAATGGAGAAGGCACGCGCAATGCCCACTCGCTGCTTCATGCCGCCTGACAATTGAGACGGCTTCTTGTCGATGGCATGCGACAGCCCCACCAGCGCCACGAATTTCTCGACATGCGCGTTGACCTGCGCAGCGCGCCATTCAGGCCAGCGCGACTCCACCGCAAAGGCGATGTTCTTGCGCACAGTGAGCCAGGGCATCAGCGCATGGCTCTGGAACACCACGCCGCGCTCCAGACTTGGCCCAGCCACCTCACGCCCGTCCATGAACACATGGCCGCTCGAGGCGGTATCGAGACCGGCCAGGACATTGAGGATGGTGGTCTTGCCACATCCCGAATGGCCGATGATGCACACGAACTCGCCGCGATCGATGGTGAAGCTCACATCGGCGAATACTGGCTTGTCTGCAGAGAAGGCTTTTGAGAGCCCTTCGATTTTCAGGAAGGCATTCACTGCGGGCTCCCGCGAGCGTTGGGTCACCGCGGCGGCGGTCAGACCCTCAAGGCGTGCATCACTCCACATACGTCACCAGCTTTTGCAGTCGGGCAAAGATGAGGTCGAGCAGCATCCCGAAGATGCCGATCATCAGGATGGCGAAGATCACATTGGTGAGCGACAGGTTGTTCCACTCGTTCCAGACGAAGTAACCAATCCCTGTACCACCTACGAGCATTTCAGCCGCCACGATCACCAGCCATGCAATGCCCATGCTGATGCGCATGCCGGTGAGAATGGTGGGTGCTGCTGCCGGCAAGATGACGCGAAAGGCTTTGCGTAATGGAGAGACTTCGAGGGTGCGTGCCACATTGAGCCAGTCTCGGCGCACCGACGCGACACCAAACGCGGTGTTCAGCAGCATCGGCCAGACCGAGCAGATGAAGATCACAAAGACGCCTGAGATAGCCGAGTCCTTGATGGTGTAGAGCGCCAGCGGCATCCATGCGAGCGGGCTGATTGGCTTGAGCACCTGGATGAAGGGATCGAGCGCGCGGTACAGCAATGGGCTCATTCCAATCAGAAAGCCCACCGGGATGGCCACTGCGCTGGCAAGCAGGAAGCCGAGGGCCACGCGCCCCAGCGAATGCGCAAGTTGAATGGCGATGCCCTTGTCGTTCGGCCCGTTGTCGTAGAACGGGTCTGACAGGTGCTTGACGACGGTCTGGCCCATCTGGCTGAGCGTGGGAAAGCCGCTGGTCTTTTGCGCACCTGCGTCCTTGCCCATGAGCTTGGCGTATTCAGCCTGCTCGGCGGTCATCGCAGAGGTGGCAGGCCCACCGGTCACTGCAGCAGGCACGGTGGCCACATGCCAGATGCCGAGGATGCCCAGCAGGATGAGCAAAGACAGCACGGCAGATTTGATGTGCATGGAGCTGCTCATGATCAGCCTGCCTTGCTGATGGCAAAGCTCTTGACGTAGGCCTCAGGCTGCGCCGGGTCGAACTCCTTGCCCATGACTTTGAACTTGCGGTACGCGCCCTCGGGCGGCTTGAATCCGGCTTGCGCCATGTATTTCTTGGCGTCGGTCAGCATGAACACCTTTTCGGCAATCTGCTTGTAGTTGATGTCGCCTTTCACATAGCCCCACCGCTTCATTTGCGTGAGCATCCACACGGCCATGCTCTGCCAGGGCACCGGGTCGAAGTTGGCCCGATCGGGTACGTTCTTGATGCCGCCGAGTCCGTCAGCAAACTTACCGGTCAGCACCTGGGCGATCACGGTTTCCGGCTGGTTGAGGTATTGCGCCGGTGAAATGACTTTTGCGATCAGTTCGCGGTCTTTCGACTGGCTGGCCATGTAGCTGGCGGTCAGCACCGATCGATACAGGGCCGCGAAGGTATTGGGGTTCTGCCGGATGAACTCGTCGCTCATGCCGAATGCGCAGCAGGGATGCCCGTCCCAGATCTCCTTGGACAGGATATGGATGAAGCCGACTTCGTCGTAGACCGCGCGCTGGTTGAACGGATCCGGCCCGAGGAAGCCGTCGATGTTGCCGGCACGCAGATTGGCCACCATCTCGGGTGGTGGGGTCACGCGAATCTGGACATCGGTATCAGGGTTCAAGCCGTTTTCGGCCAGGTAGTAGCGCAGCAGGAAGTTGTGCATGCTGTACTCGAAGGGCACCGCAAATTTGAAGCCCTTCCATTGCTTAGGGTCGCGCTTGTCCTTGTGTTTGACGTGCAGCGTGATGGCCTGGCCGTTGGTGTTCTGAATGCTCGCGACATTCATGGCCACCTGGTTGCTGCCTAAGCCCATGCTCATGGCGATCGGCATGGGCGACAGGAAGTGGCTCGCGTCATGCTCCTTGTTGATCATCTTGTCGCGAATCAGCGCCCAGCCTGCGGTTTTGTTGAGCTGGACGTTGAGGCCTTCGCGGCGATAAAAGCCGAGCGGATCGGCCATGATCAATGGGCTCGCGCAGGTGATGGCGATGAAGCCGATCTTCAGATCTTTCTTCTCCAGGGCGCCGCGCTCTTGCGCCATGGCTTGCATGGCCCCCACTGGCAGCACCGACGCGATGGCCGCGCGTGCGGTGGTGGCTCCAACCGCTTTCAAGAAGCCGCGGCGTACGCGCTCGACCGGGAACAGCGCCTTGACCAGGGCCGCTTCGATGAAGTCATGAGACAGATCGGTTTCAGAATGGGTGCTGGTCTGGGCGTGTGCGTCCGGTGCATGGTCCTGCCCGCAGGCGCAGCGCAGCATGAGGGGGCGGTCGGCGTCGTAAGCGTCGTAGGTGCGCGCAGCGATCGCGCCAGGGGCATTGGGTGTGGTCATGACACGCCTCACGAAACGGAGTCAGGGGATGTCCAGGACTAATGCAAAGGCCGTGCCATCCGGCCTGTGCACCGTCTGGCGGCATCTCCGCCTCAGGGGTTGGCGCGAATGGCGCTGGAATGGGGCGGGCGTTGTGCAAACACGGTGCGCGCACTGCGTTGTGGTGCGCGATCCGGGTGCGATGCACTAAAGAGGTGTGGGCGGGCGATTCTGTCGGTCGCAGGCACGGCACCGGGGCGGTTCGTCGCGATCGAGCCTGCGCTTGCGGATCTCATGTGCCGCAGCCAGGTGATGGGGTGATGCGGGACGACCGGGCCACCCTGCACTGCGGGGGCGGCCGTTCGTGGCGGATCAGTGCTGCGGGGCGGTCAGGGCCACGAGCTCAGCCAGAGCCACGAGTTCAGCTAGAGCCACGAGTTCAGCTAGAGCGATGATGGCCTTGGGCGCCTTATGACCTTACTCTGGTTTGACGCCCGCGGCCTTGGCGACGCCTTGCCAGCGGGCGATTTCCTGGCGAATGTACTGGCCGAACTGTTCAGGACTGCCGGACCCGGGTACGGCGCTGTACTGCGCAAACCTTTCCTGAATGTCGGCCGAGGCGAGCACCTTCGACAGATCGCGATGCAGGCGCTGCACGATCGGCTTGGGCGTGCCCGCCGGCACCACGATGCCCTGCCAGGAGCTCACATCGAACCCCGCGTAGCCCTGTTCGGCTACCGTGGGGATGGTGGGCGCGACGCTTGAGCGCTTGTCGGTGGTGATGGCCAACCCGCGCACCTTGCCCGAGCTGACTTGCGGATACAGGCTGGAGAACGGATCAAACAGTAGCTGGATCTGACCGCCTACCAGATCGGCAATGGCAGGCGAACTGCCTTTGTAGGGCACGTGATTCAATTTGATGCCGGCCGCCGAACTGAACTGCTCCACGGCCAGGTGGATGGAGCTGCCGGCGGTGCCGTAGCTGATCTGACCCGGCTGGCTGCGTGCCAACTGCACGAATTCGGCCAGGGTCTTGGCCGGCACCGAAGGGTGGACTGCGACCAGCAAGGGCTGAATGGCCACCATGCCGATCGGCTCGAAGCTGGCGATGGGGTCGTAGGGCAGCTTGGCGAACGTGACCGCGTTAATGGCCAGCGTACTGATGTTGCCCATGATGAGCGTGTAACCGTCGGGCGCTGCCTTGGCGCCCAGCTCGGCACCGATGGCACCACTGGCACCGGGCTTGTTGTCCACGATGACTTGTTGACCCCATTCGCTGGCCAGCTTCACCGCCACGGCACGGGCCACGATGTCGGTCACACCGCCCGGAGGAAAGGGCACGATGAGCCGGACGGGCTTGTTGGGGAAGTCGCTCTGGGCTGCGGCCGGTGCGGCGGTAAGGGCAAGGCCTGCACTCAGCGCCAGCGGTAGGAGAGCACTCAGGTGTCGTCGAAGTCGGCTCATGCGGCTCATGGGTCTCGCTCCAGTCAGTGGCTTGAGGGCGTGCAGAGGATCGTCAACAGGCGCCCCCTGCTTTGCTCGCGGCAGGGTATCACTAGGGCCGCACAGCGGAAATCAGAACGGGATATGCACCAGGGCTTGGCGCACGGCGTCCCTGGTGCGTACGCGCTTGGCGCCATTCAACTCACCACGCCTGCTGCGCGCAGCCGCGCGATGTCGTCTTCGGTGTAACCCGCCTCGCGCAGCACCTGCGCGCTGTGCTCGCCCAGGCCAGGCGCGATGCGTGCGGGGGATTTGCTGACGCCCACCACTTCGAATGGGCTGCTCACGGTGTGGCCGCTGCCATCCGCAAAGGGGACGAGTGAGCCGGATGCATGCATTTGCTCATCGGTGTCGATGTCGGCGAGCGAGCCGATGACGCCGAAGGTCAGACCGGCCTGATCGAGGCGACGACGCCAGTGGGCGAGATCATGGCTTGCGAACTGCCGATCAAAGAGGGCGATGACCTCCAGATGATGGTCGCGGCAGCTTTGAGGGGTAGACAACTTAGGATCGGAGACCCAGTCGCTGATTTCCAGGGCGTCCATCAGCAACCCAAACTGCTTCGCTTCGCTGGACAGCGTGAGGTTCAGCCAGCGGCCGTCGCCGCATCGATAGATGTTGGCAAACGGATTGGGCGCGAGTTCGCGCGGCTGGCGTGGCAGGAACTGCAGACCGTTCAACTGCCCCTGCACCATGATGCCGTTGGACCACAGCCCGTTGGCTAGCAGCGATGAGCGCACCTGCGCCCCGCGCCCTGTTCTTTCGCGCGCAAAGAGCGCCGTGACGATGGCGCCGTAGAAGGCCATGGCACTCGGATGGTCGCCCATACCCATGGTGGGTCGGCTCGGGGGCGTGCTGTGATCGGGTTTGACCAGATCCATCAGCCCTGAGCGTGCCCAGAATGCCGTGGCATCGAACCCAGTCTTGCCGGCCTCGGGGCCGGTTTCGCCGTAGGCCGTGAACGATCCGTAGATGAGACGCGGATTGAGTGCATGGATGGAGTCGTAGTCGACCTTCAGCCGCTCGCGCACGGGCAGCGGCAGGTTGGTGATGAAGACATCGGCGGCGCGCACCAGCGTGTACAGCACCTCGAGACCCTCGGGCCGTTTGAGGTCGAGGCACAGGCTGCGCTTGCTACGGTTGTCGAGCTCCCAGGGGTAGTTGCGGTCGGTGACTGGCAAACCCGCGGCCTGAAAAGTGGCGCGGTACGGATCGCCCTCGGGTGATTCGATCTTGATGACATCGGCGCCAAAATCGGCCAGGGCGGTGGCGGCGGCCGGCGCTGCGATGAAGCTGGCGCAATCGATGACCTTCAGGCCCTCGAAGGGGCGTGGCATGGTCTGCATAGTGTCTCCGTGTCGTTGCGCCGATCTTGCAGGAAAGGGCAGCGTCCGGGTAGTGCTGGAGGAGGCGATCCCGGATCGGGGTCTTTACACGGTGATGGACTTGGCTAGGAGTGGTTTGTGGCTGCGGCCGGCCCGATGAGCCTTAACCTGCCCCTGCGGGTCAGGTTAGCCTGCGCCGCAAACCGAGGAACCTGGCGCGAGCCTTGGGTTCATTCCACGGTGACGGATTTCGCCGGGAGTGGTTTGTGGCTGCGGCCGGCCCGATGAGCCTTAACCTGCCCCTGCGGGTCAGGTTAGCCTGCGCCGCAAACCAAGAAATTTGGCCGCACAACGGTTGCCTATTCCACGGTGACGGACTTGGCCAAATTTCTTGGTTTGTCCACATCCGTGCCGCGGGCGAGGGCGGCGTGGTACGACAGCAATTGCAGCGGCACCACGTGCAGGATGGGCGACAGCGGCCCGGCGTGATCGCCCAGGTTGATCACATGCACGCCGTCTGCAGAGTCGATATGCGTATCGCGGTCGGCAAAGACGAAGAG
>CANHUQ010000132.1 GCA_947463885.1 Burkholderiales bacterium | reverse complement strand
TGCAACTGCTCCGGCTCCGGCTCCGGCTCCGGCATCGGCATCGGCATCGGCATCGGCATCGGCACCTGCACCTGCACCGGCACCTGCACCTGCACTCGCATCGGCACTCACACCCGGATTGGGAGCTACCCCCGCAGAGGCCATGGTGCCCTCCCCCTCACCCGTCCACCACACCCCACCCCTCTCACGCCTGCTGATCACACTGCGATTAATCGCCGTGGTTCTGAAGGACATCGTGGTCGCCAACCTGCAGGTGGCCCGTCTGATCCTCGGCCGCCAGGAACATCTGAGCCCAGGGTTCGTGACGGTGCCGCTGAGGGTGCGTGACCCGCGCGCCGTGTCATGCCTGGCCGCCATCGTCACCATGACACCGGGCACGGTGTCGGCTGAGCTCTCCGACGATCGCACACGGCTGTGCGTCCATGCGCTGGACCTGCGCGACGCCGACGCACTGGTGACCTTGATTCGCGAGCGCTACGAGCAACCCCTCCTGGAGCTGATGCCATGATCCTGCACGCCCTGAACCTTGCCTTGATGCTGTTCTCGGTCGCCATGCTGCTGGCCGGCTGGCGTGTGCTGCGCGGGCCCGAGCCGCAAGACCGCATGTTGGCGCTGGACGCGCTCTACACGCTTGGCATGGCGATCGTGGTCATCCTGGGTATCCGCATGCAGTCGCGGCTTTATTTCGAGGCTGCGCTGGTGATTGCGATGCTCGGGTTCGTCGCGACCGCCGCAGCCGCACGATTCCTGTCGCGCGGCGACATCATTCAACCCGACTGAGCCGCGCATGACCACCGCAGCGATCGCAAGCACCGCCGCCCTGCCCCTGCCGGTCTGGCTCGACCTCGCAGCCAGTGCGCTGCTGGTCGGGGGCGGGCTGTTCGCGCTGGTGGGCTCGATCGGTCTGGTACGTCTGCGCGACTTCCCCATGCGCCTGCACGCCCCCACCAAAGCCAGCACCCTGGGCGTGGGCGGCACGCTGCTCGCCTCGATGCTCTGTTTCGGCTGGTGGGAGGGCCGCCTGCCAGTTCAGGAACTGCTGATCACCATCTGGGTGTTTTTCACCGCCCCGGTGACCGCCCATCTGCTGATGCAGGCGCATCGGGCCCGTCATCCGACTGCCACAAACGCGAATGACGCGGCACCCCGGCCAGCAGAAACGCCATCTGGTCGGACAGGATCCGCCGATTCGCCAGAATAAAGGCCTCGTGCCGGTTCGGCACGTAAGGCACGTACAACAAACGCATACCAGCGGCCTCCGGAGTGCGATTCCCCTTGCGCTGATTGCAGGCGCGACACGCGGCGACCACGTTCTGCCAGGCTGTGGCACCACCCCGCGAACTGGGCGTCACATGCTCCATCTCGAGCGACGCCGCGCTGAACCGTCCGCCGCAATAAGCGCACACATGGCGGTCCCGCGCGAACACCATCGTGCGCGTGAGCGCAACCCGATCACCATTGCCGCGCACTTTCCAGCGCGGGCCGTCGATCGCAATAATGGCTGCAATTTCCAGCGTGGACTGACGCCCCTGCAGGCGGCTGAAGCCACCATGAAGCACCGTGCGTGCTTCACCCAACTCCCAGCGCACCTTGCCGCTGGCGTAGTAGCCCGCCGCGGCTTCGTGGTCGATCCATCGCACCGGCATGCCGGCAATATCGAGAGCCAGGACATCGTGCATCAGAGTACCCATCGGTCAGGCGCGGCGTCGGGGCATCATACGCATACTTTTCCGCGGCCCCTGTTTCAGACTTCTTACACCGAACCTTCTCCATGCACACTCCCTTGCCCGGCCTGCTGCTGCTGGCCACCGGTGGCACCATCGCCGGCGAAGCCGCTTCGCCCGACCGCACTCAGGGCTATACGCCCGCCGCCGTGCCCGTCGAACGACTGCTCGATGCCGTGCCAGGTATCCGGCAACGTGCGCAGGTGCGCGCCGAGCAGCCCTACGCCATCGGCAGCCAGCATCTGGCGTCGTCGCACTGGCTGACCCTAGCTGCGCGCATCCGCGCAGCACAATCCGACCCCGCCATCGATGGCATGGTCATCACCCATGGCACCGACACGATGGAAGAGACCGCTTTCTTCCTGGATCTGGTGTGCGCCCGAACGAAGCCCCTCGTGCTGACCGGCGCGATGCGGCCATCGACCGCGCTGGGCGCTGATGGCCCGATGAACCTATATGCCGCAGCAAGCGTGGCGCTGGACCGTCGGTGCGCGCAGGCTGGCGCACTGATTGTCATGAACGACCAGATCTTCGCGCCCGACCAGGCGTGCAAGGCGCACACCACACGTACCGACGCGTTCATCGCGCGCGAGGGCACACCGATCGGTGTCATGGCTGACGGCCTGCCCCATTGGCGACACAACCCGGGCAGCTTGGCGCAGACGCGGCCTTCATTGGCCACCCAGTTTCATGACTTGCCCACACACCTGCCGCGGGTCGACATCCTGGCCCAGCAGGTTGATGTCGATGTCGAGATCGTTGAGTGGATGCTGGCGCGTGGTGCGCGTGGCATCGTGGTGGCAGGCACCGGACATGGATCGATCGCAGACCCGCTGCAAGCCGCACTGCGTCGGGCGGCCGCCTCCGGTTGCGTCGTGGTGCGTGCCAGCCGGGTCGCCGCAGGCCCGGTGCACCGTGGTGCGAGCGTGGATGATGATGGGCAGGGGTTCATCGCGGCAGGGTTCCTGCCACCGCACAAGGCGCGACTGCTGACCTCTCTTGCCTTGGCTGCAGGTCTGGAGCGCGAAGCAATTCAAGCGCTCTTCGCTAGGTACTGACCAGACGACAGACAAGAGCGTGATGTATGGCCAGGCGAAGCGCAGGCCAGCCGGTCAACCGCGGTTTGAGCGCACCCTAGCCTCAAGCTGCGACAGGCGCAGGTCCAACTCTTTTACGGCCTGCGCAAGCCCGCGCATGTGCGACGACTCTATGAGCTGGCGGCCGTCTTCAACCAGGAACTGACGCAGCCCGGAGCTCACCCGCTCGCGCACTTCGCTCGAACGGACCGACAGGTCTCGTACGGTCTGGCCGGCGCGATGCGCCAGCGCATCGCCGACCACCTGGCTCAGATCTTCTTCGACCTCCCAGCGCAGATGCTGAGCGATTTCAGCGACCGCCGCCGCAACCATGGCATCGCCTTCGACCTTCAGATGCCCCGCCAGCGCCTGAGGCCCGCCGCGCAGCGTATCGAAGACCGCATTGACCGAGGGCGTCAGCACCAAGGTCACGCTGGGCGCCTCGCTTGCCGTGGTCTCGAGGGTACCGTCTAGGGTAATGCGTGAATCTGCACTGACTCGACCCAAGGGCGAGACCACCACCATGCGCACAACGCGCCCGGCATGGGCCCGCAGTCGGTCACGGGCCCACACCTGCTGGCGCAGGACATGGTTCAGGGCACTCAGCCCCACCTGCGCCAAGGGGAGCGGCAGGGCAGCCAAGTGAGCGGGCGCCGCGGTCAGCGGTGGAGCCGCTCGCCTCGATCAGGCCTGAGTCAGTTGCTGGATACCCGCCAGAACCCAGCCGCCTTGCGTGTCCACGGGACGTGCAAAGTTCCAGACCTCATCGAACGGCTGAGCCGAGGCACCGACCTCTTCGCGAATCATGCCGGTGAACCGCACGCTGGCCAGTTGCTCAACCGGACCGGTATCCACACCAAGCAGTTCGGCCTCAAGCGTGACGACATCCGTCTGGTTGGCCGCGCCCTGCCGACCTTCGATTTCAAGTTTGAGCTCCGCGAACATCTCGGGGCTGGTGAACTCGCGCAGATCTGCGGTATTGCCGGCATCGTAGGCGGCCTGCATACGCACGAAACAGACTTTGGCGGTCCGCACGAAGTTCGTTGTGTCGAAGTCGGCGGGTACGCGTGCAGCCGATTGCGGTGCCTGCAGCGGCTCAAACGAGGCCGTGACAGGTTGCGCGGTGGAGCTGGCCTGCTGGGGCAGCGGCGCGTACTGGGGCACCGAAGCCTCCTGGCCAAGCTGCGAGGTGGAATAGCCCGCACCTGCAAAGGCCGGCTCGCGGCCCACGCCAGGGCGTGCCGTGTTCGCGCCCATCTTGCGGCGCGCCATGAACCAACCCACCAGCGCGAGCGCGGCCATCACGAAGAGGCCCATCAGCATGGCCGAGGCGAGTTCCTCGCCGAATCCAAAATGGCTAGCGAGTGCTGCCAGCCCCAGGCCAGCGGCCAGGCCAGCCAGCGGGCCCATCCAGCGACTGCCACGCGCTGCCGGAGCGGCCTGCGGTGCAGCTGCGGGTCGGGGCGCTGCGGCAGGCGCAGCAGCCGGAGACGCCGGCGTGGCGGGTGCGGCACCCGTGCCGCCGGGCTGGGATGGCGATGCCTCCCGCTTGAGATTGCCCGAGGGGGCCTGTTTGCCCATGGACTGGCCGCTACCCACGCGCTTGGCCTGCGCATCAGACAGGCCGATGGAAGCGGTGCTGACCACGAGCATCAAAGCAATCCAGAACGACTTCATGCACAAACTCCTATGACGTTGCCGGTCAAGAGATGAGAACTGCAAAGGATGCAGTGATCCTACCCGGCGCGATGTGACCGACTCAATACTTCACTGCATCATGTAGGGCTACTACACCCAAACTCAAGTTGTAATAACTCACGCGCCCGAAGCCCGCGGACTCGATCATCGCTTTAAGCGTGTCCTGATCCGGATGCATCCGGATCGATTCAGCCAGATACCGGTAGCTGTCAGCGTCACCAGCGATCATCTTGCCCAATCGCGGCAGCACATTGAATGAGTAGGCATCGTAGACCGGTGCGAGCGGCTTCCAGACCCGTGAGAACTCCAGTACCAGCAAATGCCCTCCGGGCTTCAGGACCCGATGCATCTCACGCAGGGCGGACTCCTTGCGCGTCATGTTGCGCAGCCCGAAGGCCACGCTGACCCGATCGAAATGGCCATCCGGAAAAGGCAGGGCCTCGGCGTCGCACTGCGCCACCGGCGGCACCAGGCCTTCGTCGAGCAGCCGATCACGCCCGCGCGCCAGCATCGATCCATTGATGTCTGTGAGCCAGACCTCACCAGCGGGCCCCACCCTGCGCAAAAACGCCCGTGTGAGATCGCCTGTGCCGCCCGCAATGTCGAGCACCTTCATGCCCGGGCGCAACGCCGCCTGACGCACCGTGAAAGCCTTCCATGCGCGATGCAAACCCGCCGACATGAAATCGTTCATCACGTCATAACGGGTGGCGACCGAGTCGAAAACCTCGGCCACTTTGCCCGCCTTCTCGCCTTCGGCCACCGTGCGGTAGCCAAAATGCGTGCGGCCGTCCTCTGAAGAGGGGGGCGATTCAGGTGGCTGAGTCATCGGTCAATGGTGTCGAGGGGATCGGTCAGGTGGCACCCGTTGCATGCCGGGCAGTCTCGTCAGCCTTCAGCCGCGTGGTCGCGACAACGCCGTGGCATTCACGATCGTCTCTTTGGGCAATGCCGAAGGGGCTGGGGCCGGGTCGCGGCTGGCATGCGCCGCCTTGAGCCGATCGAGGTAGTCCTGCCACAGGCGCGTCTGATGCGTTCCCAGCCAATGCAGATACTCCCAGCCAAAGATGCCGGTATCGTGGCCATCGGTGAAGCGCGGCTGCACGCCGTAATGCCCCACCGGCTCGATGGCATCGATGCCCACCTCTCGCTTACCGACCTGGAGCACCTCTTGGCCGGGCCCATGCCCACGCACCTCAGCCGAGGGCGAGTAGACGCGCAGCAGTTCAAAGGGCAACCGAAATGAGGTGCCATCTGCAAACGCCAGCTCCAGGATGCGCGACTGTTTGTGCACGGTGACCTGAGTTGGCATTGGAGTGCCCGGTTCGAGTCCGGCCATGAAACCATCCGCAAGAGGAAAAGGGGATCGGTGATGGTAGCGCGAATCGGGTAGCGCGCACGGGCAGCACGCATCGACAGCGCCACTGCCGGATGACCGCGTCAGACCTGCACGATGCGCGCCGGATTGAAGCGCGGGTTCTCGAAGCCGCCAGCGCGCATCGGATAACCGCGCGGATTGCACAACACTCGGCACCCGGCTGCGAAGTAGTCGTGCGAGCTGTGCGTATGCCCGTGGATCCAGAGGTCGGCACAGCCGGGCAGGCCATCGAGGTCGCTGGCAAACGCAGGGTTGGAGGCCGCTGCAGCAAAGGCCGGTGAGACCGAATGCCAACTTGGCAGATGATGAGTCACGACCACACGGGCTCTTGCCGGTCGCGGCGCGGCCAGTGCGGGCTCTAGCCAGGCGCGCGCCTGGCTGTGCAGCGCGATCGAATCCTGGGGCGTAAAGAGCCTTGCGTGTGACGAGCCATTCCCCTGCAGACAGGCGATGCGCCGATAGTCCAGCATCGTCCGATGGGCACTGGCCATCGCCTCTTGTGCTGGCATCGCTCGCGGACGTCCCGCGCGTTCATACAGGCGATAGTCTGTCCACAGGGTGCACCCCAGAAACTCCACATCTCCGACCATCACACTGGACTGCTCCAGAAAGCAGATGTCCAGCGCACGCGCGGCGTCCCGCATGGCCTGCAAGGCGGGTTCGCGGACCGTGTTGAAGTACTCGTGGTTACCGGCAATCTGTACGATCGGGTGATCGGGGAAGGTTTCTCGGGCCCACCTCAGGGCCAACGAGGCCTGTCCGATATCACCCGCCAGGACCACCACATCGAATGCGTCACGCGCCGTTGTGGCACCAAAGTGTGCGTACTCCACATGCAGGTCGGACAACACCAGCAGTCGCATCATTTGGCACGCGCAAAGCGGTCGGTTGGAGCGGGTGGCCGCATCAGATCGGTCGGCTCAGATCGGCCAGGTGGGTCGCCCCCTGCCACAAGACGACCCGCACGGCCTCAGAACTTGGTGTAGGCGCCATCGATCACGAACTGCTCGCCGGTGTGATACGCCGAAGCCTTGCTGGCCAGATAGACCGCGATACCGCCGAAATCGTCGATATCGCCCCAGCGGCGCATCGGGATGCGCGGCAGGACATTGCCCGCGAATTTTTCGTTGTTGAACGAACGCTCGGTCATCTCAGTGGCGATCCAGCCTGGGAGGATCGAATTGACGCGGATTTTGTAGCGCGCCATTTCGACAGCGATGGCCCGAACGTAGGACGTCACCGCACCTTTGGAAGCCCCGTAGTGGCTGTTGCGTGCGGCCCCCTCGACAGCTGCAGTGCTGGCCGTAGCCACCAACGCGCCACCCTCGCCATGCTCAACCATGTGACGCGCGGCCGCCCGGAAAGTCAGGAACACGCCTTCCACATTGATGCGCTGAATGCGCTTGAATTCGTCGAGTGACATGTCGAGGATGGTCTGACCCTTGCCACCGACACCTGCATTGGCAAAGCAGGAATGCACTTTGCCGAGCGCCGCAACCGAGGCAGCAAAGGTGCTTTCCACCTGCGCCTCATCGCCCACGTCACACACAAAGGCATGCACGCGGCTGGCATCGCCGCATTCGGCCGCCAGAGTCTCCTTGGCCTTGGCAGTCTTTTCGTCGCGCGAGCCCCAGATGGCCACCGACGCGCCAGCAGCCAGCAGTGCGCGGGCCATGCCGTAGCCGATACCGCCATTGCCGCCAGTGACGACGGCGCCCTGGCCGGTCAGGTCGAAGGGTGTGTACATGTGGGTCTCCTGGATGTGTTCTGGTCGAAGGCCTTGATGATACCGAGGCGCGGCGTGAGCGTCGCCGGGCGGCCCCCTGCAAGCCCGGTGCGCGCCCTGTGCAGACACTCAGGCGATGACAATCACCTCGGCATCAGGCTGCGCCGCATAGAGCCGTTCGACGAGTGCCGCACGCCGCTCCAGACCGGCACGCTGGTTGATGTAACCCTTGTCAGTGAGTTCATTGCCATCGACCGACGGCGGCTCGGTCATCAGCATGACCCGCGCAATGCGCATGCTCGAGCCAGTCGCTGAGGCATTGTGAGTCGCCAGCCCTGCACGCACGGCCTGGATGACTGCAGGTTCATGGACCACCTGCTCCAGCGTTGCATCGGGCTTGCCGCACAGAACCCTACAGGCGCCCAGATTGGGCCAGGCCAACAGCGCCACATATTCGCGGTCCTGACCGGCGACCAGCGCATCCTGTATCACCGGCGAAGCCGCTGCGATGGCAGCCACGCGCAGAGTGCCCACATGCACGAAGGTGCCCGAAGTGAGTTTGAAGTCCTCCACCACCCGGCCTGCAAACACCAACCCTTCCTCGGGGCGCTCGGGATCGACGAAAGTGGCTGCATCGCCGATCTTGTAGAAGCCTTCTTCGTCGAACGCCTTGGCGGTGAGCTCGGGTTGACCGTGGTAACCGGGCGTAACGATTGGGCCGCGCAGCCGGATCTCGTATTTCGGGCCGGCAGGAATGAGCTTGAGCTCCACCCCGGGATAAGGCAGACCGATCAGCCCGACGCGCTCGGTGTTCCAGTAGGTGGAGGTGGCTGTGGGGCCGGTTTCAGTAGCGCCCCAGCCCGTGCCCATGACGATGCGCTCGCCGGTGTGCCGAACCGCCAGCGCCTGCAAACGCCGATACAGGTCGTCGGGCAGCGTGGCACCTCCGTAGGCGAAGAACTGCAACTGCTTGAAGAAGCCTTTCGCCAGCGCATCGTCCTGTTCGAGTGCGGTAGCCAGCATGGCGTAGCCCGCCGGCACATTAGCGAAGTAGGTGGGCGACATCTCGCGCAGATTGCGCAGGGTTTCGTCGAACAGCCCCGGCACAGGACGGCCATCGTCGATATACAGCGTGCCGCCATCAGCCATGAGCGGATTGAGCATCGCATTGCCACCCATGGTGTGGTTCCAGGGCAGCCAATCGAGGACTTCCGGACGCGGGTCCCCGTCGCGCAGAGGGCGTGCCTGCTGCGACATGGTGGTGTTGGCGCACATCATGCCGTGCGTGTTGACGACCGCCTTGGGCATGCCCGTGGAACCCGAGGTGAAGAGCAGCTTTCCAACCGTATCGGGGCGCAGCGCATCAACGCTTTTCTGAACATCCGAGGTGACGGAGGTGTCAGCTAACGCATGAAACGACAGACTGTCGAAACCTGCAGGCGGACGATCGACATGCACGATTCGGATGCCACGCAAATCCAGCGCGGCAAGCGCTTTTTCAAACGGCGGGCCATCCTGAAGCAGGATGACCGCAGGCTTGATGAGTGCAAAGACATGACGCAGCTTGGCGTGGTCCTGGCTGACGAGTGAATACGAGGGCGAGACCGGCGCAGCGGGCCGCCCAGCCTGCATGGCGGCCAGCATCATGAGTGCGTGCTCGAGCGAATTGCCGCTCAGGATGGCCACCGGTTGCCCGGCAGGCAGATCCAGGTTGATCAGCGCCTGAGTGAGCGCATCTGCCTTGGCGAGAGCTTCGCCGTACGACAGCCGATGCCAGTCGCGCTGAGGGCCACGCCGCTGGGCCAGGAAGGTGCGTGTGGGCGTCTCTGCCCCCCAACGCCGCACGAAGGACGGCAGGTGCGGAGCGACCGGGCCCAGGGCCACACGCGAGCGCATGAGCATCGTGCCATCGGCTCGACGGTCCAGGGCGATATCCCGGGGGGCCCAGTCGATATGGCGAAAAGGGGGAACGGCGGTGGCACCAGTGGCGCTCATCGGGGGTCTCCTGGATCAGTTCGTCTAGAGGCTACGCTTGGCGGATTCAGGCCAGGGCGGTGCGACCGGCACCGCCTTCTGCGTGATCGCTGCAGGCATTGTCTCAGACCTGGGCAGCGCGGCCGTCCTGCGATGCAGCACCAATGGCTTAGGCTCCTTGGCCGATTGCACACGCCCGAGCACCTTGATACGCTGCGCCGATGGGTGCATTCAATATCGCATTGCTCAACGCGCTGCTGTCGATCGGCGTGCAGCCAGAGCGCGCCCGCGAAGTGGTGGAGCTCTTTGATCGTTCGATGAATGAACGCTACGGGCTGCACGCGCAAATCATCGCCACGAAACGCGACGTGGCCGAGTTGGAAACACGATTAGCGCGCGACATTGCTGCATTGGATAACAAGCTGGTGCAGGGCCTTGCCGAGTGCAATGGGCGCATCGCTGATTGCAACAGCCGCATCGCCGAAGCCAAGGTCGACCTTGTGAAGTGGCTGCTGGGCGCGCTCACCGCGCAAACCGCGCTGATCGCAGGCATCGTCAAGCTCTTTTGACCGCGCATGAACCCTGCACGATGCAACCTGTGGCTCAACACCACATCGTCATTGCTTGGGTAAAATATCGCCGTCGCACTGGTGCCATTCAAG
>CANHUQ010000131.1 GCA_947463885.1 Burkholderiales bacterium | reverse complement strand
GTGCACGGTGTAGGCCCCGACCGCGCAGATGGCAATGATCACAGGTGCGATCACGGCAAACGGGATGCGCAGGATGGCCGCCCACCAGGGCACCGTAGTGAGCACCACGATCAGACCTACCAGATTGCCCAGGTACATCGAAGCGATCAGGCCCCAAACAAAGTCCTTCTGCTCGACGAACATCATGGGCCCAGGCTGCAGGCCCCAGATCAGCAGACCGCCCAGCAAGACTGCCGCAGTCGGCGAGCCCGGAATACCAAGCGTCAGCATCGGCAACAGGGCGGATGTGCCGGCTGCATGCGCAGCCGTCTCAGGCGCGATGACGCCTTCGATGCGCCCTTTGCCAAAACCGCTCGGATCCTTGGACATGCGCTGCGCCATGCCATAGCTCATGAACGACGCCGGGGTGGCACCGCCGGGCGTAATGCCCATCCAGCAGCCAATCGCCGTGGAGCGCAGGAAGAGTTTCCAGTGCTTGAGCAGCTCGCCCCAGGTCTGAATGACCACCTTGAAGCTGATCCGCGCGCTCTTGCCCTTGAAGGCCAGCCCCTCTTCCATGGTCAGCAGGATTTCGCCAATGCCGAAGAGCCCGATCACTGCGATCAGAAAATCAAAACCCTTGAGCATCTCTGGCACGCCATAGGTCATGCGCAGCTGACCCGTGACCGAATCCATGCCCACTGCGGCCAGCGCAAAGCCCAGCATCATCGCGGCGATGGTCTTGGCTGGGGGTTCCTTGCTCATGCCCACAAAGCTGCAAAACGTCAGCAGCTGCACGGCGAAAAACTCCGGCGGTCCGAATTTGAGCGCGAACTTGGCCAGCACCGGGGCCAGGAAGGTGATGAGCAGCACCGCAAAGAGTGCGCCCACGAAGGACGAGGTAAACGCAGCGGTCAGCGCCTGTGCCGCCTTGCCCTGCTGGGCCATCGGAAAGCCATCGAAGGTCGTTGCTACCGACCAGGGCTCACCCGGGATATTGAACAGAATGGACGTGATCGCTCCGCCAAACAATGCGCCCCAGTAAATGCAGGACAACATGATGATGGCCGAGGTGGGATTCATCGAGAAGGTGAGCGGCAACAAGATGGCCACGCCATTTGCGCCGCCCAAGCCTGGCAGCACACCGATGAGCACACCGAGGATGATGCCTATCAGCATGAAGCCGATGTTGGGCAGCGTCAGGGCGACGCTGAAACCGTTGGCCAGATCGAGTAGTTCTTGCATCTCAGACGCCTTCGATCAGTAGCCGAACAGGGCTTCGAGCGGACCCTTGGGCAAGGGCACGAGAAACCAGCGCTCAAAGACCAGGAACAGCAGAACGGGCACCCCTAAGGACACCGCTGCGGTCAGCGGCCACCGATAACGGCCATGTCGGATCATGAAGAACGCGATCAGCAGCGCCGATGACACATAGATACCCAGCAGCGCGATGCCCGCCACATACACGAGCATGGGTATGAACATCGTCACCACGCGGGCCAGCTCTTCCCGGGTTGCAAAGGGGGGGTCGGACTTGCCACCGCGCAGCGCGTTGATCAGCACCCAGGTGGCGGCGGCGAACAACAGCAGCCCGATGTAGAACGGAAAGTACCCAGCTTTGGGGCCATCGTCGGCCCAATCAGTGCCCACCCGGATGCTGTCAATAATCACCATGACGGCGATGACCTGCAGCAAGACAGCAACCGCCACCTCGAAGCCGCGTGTTCCGACAGGACGGTCAGAAGGTGAAGATGAGGACATGAAGCGGCTCCGAGGACCCTGAAATCAAGCTGAGCACAAGACCGATCCCATCGGGATCGGCGACGGTGAGGTGAATTGCGATTACTTCGCGATGAAGCCGGCCTCTTTCATGAGCTCGCGGTGCATTTGCTCATTGCGCCCAAGCCAATCGAAAAATTCTTTTCCGGTGAGTGCCGTCTGCTTAAAGGCACCCTTGTCCATGAACTCCTTCCACTCAGGCAGCGCACGCACTTTCTTGAAGAGGTCCAGGTAGTACTGCACCTGCTCAGGCTTGACACCCGGGGCCATGAAAATCCCGCGCAACATCAGGTATTCGGCGGGCACGCCGGAGGCGGCGCAGGTCGGGATGTCGGCCCAGGACTGGGTCGCGGTGAGCTTGGCGGTGTAGGGCAGCTTGTCCTTATCCATCACGCACAGCGGGCGCAGCTTGCCGGCACGCCAGTGCGACTCGGCCTCGATCGGATTGTTCACGGTCGAGTCAATGTGCTTGCCCACCAGTTGCACCGCCACGTCACCGCCCCCTTTGAAGGGGATGTAGGTCATCTTCTTGCCGGCAGCTTTTTCCATCATCACGGTGATGATCTGATCTTCCTGCTTGGAGCCTGTGCCACCCATCTTGAAGGTGTTGTCGGGCTGGGCCTTGATCGCATCGAAATACGCTTTCGCGGTTTTGTACGGAGCTTCGTCATTCACCCACAGTACAAACTGATCGAGCGCCAGCATCTGCACTGGCGTGAGGTCGCGCCAATTAAACGGCACGCCCGTGGCCAGCGGCGTGGTGAAGAGGTTGGACAGGGTGATCACGATCTTGTGCGGATCGGCGTTGGCCGACTTGATCGCCAAAAACCCTTCTGCGCCTGCGCCACCAGACTTGTTGACCACCACGATGGGCTGCTTGGACAGATTGTTCTTGGCCACCACACCCTGGATAAACCGGGCCATCTGATCGGCGCCGCCACCCGTGCCCGCGGGCACGATGAATTCGACGGGCTTGGACGGTTCCCAGGCCTGCGCGTGGGCGGTGCCCACTGCAGCGGCCATCATCAGACAGGCCGCGCCAGCGTGTCGCAGACCAGACGCAATACGACTAAGGGTCATTGGAAACGGGGTCATCGTGAACTCCTGGCCTAAAGGCCGCGTGTGACGCAATAAAAGGGGGTGTGTCTGGCGATCAGGCCAGTCCGAGTTTTTGGGCCAGACCAATGCGCTGCAACTTTCCGGTCGCACCCTTAGGAATTTCCTCGAGGATCAGGATGCGCTTGGGCACCTTGAAGTCAGCAGCGCGCGCGGAAACGAAGTCCTGCAGTTGGCGCTCGGTGACCTGCTGCCCCTCACGCAAGACCACAGCGGCGGCCACTTCCTCGCCGAGCTTGGGATGGGGCATGCCGAAGCACACCACTTGCGCCACTGCTGCGTGATCCATGAGGATTTCATCGACCTCGCGCGGGCTGACCTTTTCGCCGCCGCGGTTGATGATTTCTTTCAGGCGACCGGTGATGGTGAGATAGCCCTCAGGGTCCATCACACCCTGATCGCCAGTGCGAAACCAGCCGTGCGTGAACGCTTCAGCATTGGCCTTCGGATTGCTCTCATAGCCTGCGGTCACATTGGGGCCCCGAATCACGATCTCGCCGGTGTCGCCCCGTGGCAGCAGCGTGCCGTCCTCGGACATGATCGCGATCTCGGGGCCGGCCGCCACCCCCACGGACCCGGGCTTGCGGACCGCGGGCGGCAGCGGATTGGAGGCCATCTGATGGGTGGCCTCGGTCATGCCGTAAGACTCGATGAGCGGCGCACCGAACACCTCCTCCAGTTCGCGAATCACCTGCGGAGGGATCGACGACGACGAGGAGCGCAGGAAGCGCAACGGATGGCGCTTGATGATCTCGGTGTTCTTGCTTGCGCGCGCCAGGATGGTTTGATGCATGGTGGGCACAGCCGTGTACCAGGTGGGCTTGGCCTCGTCCATCCAGGCAAAGAACTTGAGTGCATTGAAACCCGGTGTGCAGAACACCTGGGATCCGGCAGACAACGGCGCCAGCACACCCGCGATCAGACCATGGATATGAAAGAGCGGCATGATGTTCAGGCCGCAATCAGAGGCCTGAAGCTGCAGCGTGCTGCGAATGTGCTGAGCCGATGCACACAGATTCGCTTGCGACAGCGGCACGATCTTCGGGCGAGAAGTCGTGCCTGAGGTGTGCAGCACCATCGAGACATCGTCGGGCTGAGCGGGGCCTGGATGCGCGGCTGCGTGCGCGGGCGCATTGTCGCGCGCCGCCAGGGTGAACGCGCCCGCACCGGCATCGGTCTGCGGGATCAGGTCAATGACCCGTACGCCCAACTGCTGGGCCACGTCGATGGCAGGCGAAGCACTGCCCTGCGAGACGATGAGGGCCGCCGCCTTCAGGTCTTCAAGATAGAAGCGGAATTCGTCTGCCCGATAGGCCGCGTTAAGTGGTGCACTGGTGACGGCACACGCGCAGGCTGCAAAACAGGCCGCCATCTCGGGGCCGTTATCCACGACGATAGCCACCCGGTCATTTCGGCCGATGCCCAGACCATTGAGCTGCTCGCGGGTCGCCACAATCAGGTGACGCAGGGCGCCGTAGCTCAACGGCGCACGACCCGGCGCACTCAACGCGGGCGCGTGCTCGGCTCCGTTAGACAGCAGTTCAAACAGCGTCTGTCGCATCGACATCCTCGACAAGGTTCAAAGAAAGATTGCAAACCGCCAAGGCGACCCCAGACGAAAGGGTCGCCGTGCTCAAGAGAATCATTGGGTTGGCACGAGGTGCCTGCCTGCGCGGTCATCATCCACAGAGCGTGGATGTTCAGTGCCGCTTGGCGTTATAGCCAAGTTGTCCTGGACAAACAAGCGAAACCGCACGATCTTTCGCCGCTCGACAGAGCGTTTCGTATGGCGAAATCCCCAGGTGCGTCGCCCGAACGCCGGGGCGATCGAGCTTAGTCAGAGTCAAGGCCGACGAGTATCCTTGCGGCGCCTCGACCACGGCTTGACCGCAATGAAAATCGCCACCTGGAACGTCAACTCCCTGAAGGTCCGCCTGCCCCATGTTCTGGACTGGCTCAAGACGCAGCAGGTGGACATTCTGTGTCTGCAGGAAACCAAACTCATCGACGAGCGTTTTCCTGTGCAGGCGCTGGCCGATGCAGGTTATCGCGCTCTGTTCAGCGGCCAGCCCACCTACAACGGCGTGGCGATCCTGTGGCGCGTCGATCGCCATTGGGAGCCCTCGGCGGTGCGGGTGGGCAACCCGCATTTCCCGGATGAACAAAAACGCCTGATCAGTGCCACGTTTAATGGCACACGCGTGATCAGTGCTTATGTGCCCAACGGCCAGGAAGTGGGCAGCGACAAATACGACTACAAGCTGCGCTGGCTCGACGCCCTCCGGCACTGGGTCAGCGAAACCCTCAGTCAAACCGAGAATCTCGTGATCGCCGGCGACTACAACATCGCGCCGGATGATCGTGATGTCCATGACCCACAGGCCTGGGCGGGCCAGGTACTGTGCTCCGACCCCGAGCGGCAGCGGTTCCGTGCACTGCTTGGTCTTGGACTGCACGATGCATTCAGGCTCTTCGAGCAGCCCGAGAAGGTCTACAGCTGGTGGGACTACCGACAGCTCGCATTTCGTCGCAACAAGGGCCTGCGCATCGATCACCTGCTGGTCAGCGAAGCCTTGCGGCCTCGTGTATCGCTTTGCATTGTTGATCGCGCCCCGCGCAAACTTGAGCAACCGTCCGATCATGCACCGGTGCTGATTGAACTGACAGACTGAGCAGAATCAATGCTGCGCAGTCTGGGCGCGCGCAGCATCGTCTGGTGGCTCCACTGGAGGACACCATGCGAGAACCAACGAACACGAGGCGCCCTGAACCAGGGCGCATGCTGAGCCAGATCGCCCTGGCAAGTCTGATCGGGCTCATGTCGTCTGCACCGACGGAGGCCGAGGAAGCATCGGTCGATGCAGGACGCATTGACTATGCACGTGCCGAATACCTCTCGAACTGCGCAGGCTGTCACGGTCCATCAGGCCAGGGCAACGGTCATTTTCGCGAATTTCTGACGCGCGCACCTGGCGACCTCACGCTGCTGAGTCGCAACAATGGCGGCGTCTTTCCCTATCAGCGGCTCTACGAGGTGATCGACGGACGATCCGCCGTGGCCGCGCACGGTGGTCGCGACATGCCGATCTGGGGAGCGGACTACCGTGCACAGGCAGTCACCATGTCGGGGCCACCCGCCTCACCCCGACCGGAAGTGTATGTGCGGCACCGTATCGGTCTGCTGCTCGATTACCTCTACCGGATACAACGGCCATGAACACACCTGCGCCCATGTTTCGCCCCGTGCTGACCCTGCTCAGCGGTGCGGTGTTGTGGTCGGCATCGCCCGCGACAGTCGCACAAACTGCGCTTGAAACCTTTGACTTCGGCCGACGCGAATATGTGTCGAACTGCTCCGGGTGCCATGGACCTGCCGGTCGTGGTGATGGCGCCTTCAAGGCGTTCCTGAGCGTCAGTCCGCCAGATCTCACACGTCTGTCACAGCGCAATCAGGGTCAATTTCCTCAGCAGCGCATCTACCGGACCATCGACGGGCGTCAGGAAGTGCGCGCTCATCTGGGCGGCGACATGCCGATCTGGGGCGCGGACTATTTGAGCCGCTACGCAGCCGACTATGCCGATGTGCCCTATGACCCGGAGAGCTACGTGCGCACCCGTATTGCCGCGCTCGTGGACTATCTGAACCGCATCCAGGTGCGCTAAGCGCAGCGTGTTGGCTCAGCGCAGCGTGTGCGCTGCGCCAGGACTTCAGATGTGTGCAGCCGCCAACGCGCCCAGCACCAGGCCGACCGCGCCCAAGGCATAGACGCCGCGCATGAGCCAGTTGCGTCGGGTGAGCAGTGCGATCGCCGACAGACCGATCGCAATTTGCAGCACGGTGGTGGCCTGGGCCCAGCGGTGATGCTGATGCATCGCTGACTCGCTGCGCTCGTCCCACATCTTGGATTCTTTTTCGAGTGCTTCCGCCTCTTCCTTGATCTTGACCTTTTCGGTCTCGTAGCGCTTCACCTCGCCGCGATATTTTTCGCGCAGGTCATCAGCGACGATCTGCGCTGACAACTCAGCAAGATTTTGCTTGTTGCTCTTGGCCTGGTAGTAGTTCCACTGGTTGGACGCCTCGGTCTTCTTGATCTGCGCATCGTTCTTGGCGAGCATAGCGTTGACTTGAGTCACACCGCCCTGATACGAAAAGAGCGCGCCAACAGTCGCCAGCAGCGCCGTGATCACCGCAATACGACCTGAAAACGAATCGTTCGCACCGTGCTGAGCAGCGTGCTCGAGCTCATGGTCATGCGGACCATGCACGTGGAAATGGTTACCTGACATGCGGGCCTCCTGAAAAAGCCCGCATTGAACCACACTCGTCGCGTTGGCCGCGTGTACATCCACAGCCAATGCAAGGCGCTGACTGCGTGTCTTGAGTCGGCGACCTTATGCGTCGTCCTCGAGCCCGAGGTCCTGAATCTTTCGTGTGATGGTGTTGCGTCCGATGCCCAATCGCAGCGCGGCATCGATGCGCCGCCCCCGGGTATGGCGCAAAGCGGATCGAATCACAGTCGACTCGAAGGTGCGCGTCAATTGATCCATCAGATCGGAGGACTCGGGCGCAGGCTCACCTCGCGCAGACTGTGCGGCCAGCAGCTTGCTGACCTCGGTCTCGAGCAGGCTTGCCCAACGGGACGGCGCATCAACAATAGCCGGCACTTCACCCAACCCGCCCAGGGTTGCCGGCGCAGCCCATGAAGCAGTCATGGCCGACGTTGCCAAAGACGATGATTCGGCACCGCCCACCGCGAGCATCGTTCCCGCAGTCGACGCTGGCACATCAGTGACCAGACCCGACGAAGCATGCTCAAAGGGCGTCGCCCAGGGCTTGACCGGCACGGCCGCCCCGCTCATCGGCTGTATTTCTGGAGGCAGGTCCTTAGCCTCAACCACCTGCGCCGGGGCCATCACGGTGAGCCAGTGACAGACGTTTTCCAGCTGTCGCACATTGCCGGGCCAGGAAAACGCACACAACCTGGCTAAGGCCTCTTCCGAGAGCCGCTTGGCTTCTACGCCTAAGTCGCGCGCACTGCGCGCAAGAAAATGTCGCGCGAGCAATGGCACATCCTCACCGCGCTCGCGCAGCGGTGGCAGTCTGAGCCGGATCACATTGAGGCGATGGAACAAGTCTTCTCTGAACAAGCCCTGACGCACCCGCTCTTCCAGGTTTTGGTGAGTAGCTGCAATCACACGCACATTGGCCTTCAGCGGCTGATGCCCCCCAACGCGGTAAAAATGCCCATCCGACAGCACCCGCAGCAAGCGGGTCTGCAACTCGGGCGGCATGTCGCCGATTTCATCCAGAAAGAGCGTGCCGCCTTCGGCCTGCTCAAAGCGGCCACGCCGCATTTGCTGCGCGCCGGTAAATGCGCCGCGCTCGTGCCCAAAGAGTTCGGACTCGAGCAGGTCGCGTGGAATAGCCGCTGCGTTCAGAGCGACGAAGGGTTGCGGGGCACGCACGCTGTGGCGATGCAAGGCCTGAGCAATCAGCTCCTTGCCGCTGCCCGATTCGCCTGTGATCAGGACGGTCACATTGGACTGCGACAGTCTGCCGATGGCTCGGAACACCTCCTGCATCGCGGGGGCCTGGCCGAGCATTTCGGGGGCGTCGAGCACCCCTTCGTCGGCTGCGGCTTCGCGGTCGCTCTCGATGACTGCGCGTCGAATCAGCTCGATTGCATGAGGCAAATCAAAGGGCTTGGGGAGATATTCGAACGCACCTCCCTGGAACGAAGACACCGCACTGTCCAAGTCTGAAAACGCGGTCATGATGATGACCGGCATCCCGGGGCGACGCGCCTTGACCTGCTGCAGCAGCTCCAGGCCACTTTGTCCGGGCATGCGGATATCCGAGACCAGCACCTTAGGCGCATCGGTTTCGAGGGCGCTCAGGCAGTCCTTGGCCGAGCCGAAGGCACGCACCTCGAAGCCATCCCGTTGCAGCGCTCGCTCGAGCACCCATCGGATGGACTGATCATCGTCGACGACCCAAACTGCATTCATGCGCGAGATCCCGAATCTGCCGCGCCCGGCAACCGGGATCGGTACGCCTTAAGGCAACGGCAGCAGTATTCTGAAATCGGTGCGGCCAGGTCGGCTTTCGCAGGCGATCACACCACCGTGCTGCTGCACGAAAGTCTGAGCCAGCGTCAGCCCCAGGCCACTGCCGCCCTCACGTCCCGTGACCAGCGGCAGGAAGATCCGATCACGGATGTCCTCCGGCACGCCCGGGCCGTCGTCCACAACATGCAAATCCAATGCCAGGCGATGCCTTCGTGTGTCAATCGTGATCTGACGGGCAATGCGGGTGGTCAGCAGGACCTTGCCGCGTCCCTGCATGACTTGCGCCGCATTACGCACCAAGTTAAGCAGCGCCTGGATCAGCTGCTCTTTATCGCCGCGAAAATCGGGCAGGCTGGCGTCATAGTCGCGCTGAATGTCCAGACCGCTCGGGTACTCGGCCAGCACCACTGAGCGCACCCGCTCGAGCACCTCGTGAATATTGACATCGCCCACCAGACGCGGATGCCGGTGGGGAGCAAGCAGTCGGTCCACCAGCGTCTGCAGCCGGTCGGCCTCCTTGATGATCACCTGCGCGTATTCCCGCAGGCTGGTGCCCTCCACTTCCGACTCCAGCAACTGTGCCGCACCACGAATGCCGCCCAGTGGATTCTTGATTTCGTGGGCGAGGTTACGCACCAGTTCCCTGTTCACCCGCACCGACTCAAGCATGCGCTGCTCGCGATCCTTGCGGATACGCTGGTCAATCTCACGAAACTCGAGCAGCAGCCCGCCCAGGTCAGGCTCGGGGACCACAGCCACGCAATGCACGGCCAGAGGCTCGCGACCGTTGCGCTCCAGGTTCAGATCGAGGCGCTTTTGTTCGAAGGCATTGAGCCGGGCTTCATGCATCAAGTCGTCAATGACCGCCCCATTGCCGAAGAGTCGCGCAAAGAGCGTCCCTTCGATCACCCGCAGAGGGGTCTCGAAGATCTGTTCGGCGGCAAGATTCAGAAAGCGGGTGCGCCCGTCTGCATCGAGCAGGACGACCGCACAAGCGAGCCGATCGATGCCCGCCAACCGGGACATGAGATCGTTGCGTCGCTCCACGCCAAGAGGCTGGCGCGATGCGGTACGCGGGACGGGCTCAGTCACGCAGGGCAGCGATTTCGCGGCGCAGCGACCCGATGGCGCTGTCGGAGCGCGCGATAGAGTCCTTGAGTCGCTGCACACGATCGAGGTATTTCTGATAGTCACGCTCGTCCGGGCGGCGCATGGGCTCACCGTTGCCGTATTCCGCGCGCAACTCGAGCACTCGGGCTTCCTCCTTGCGCAGTTCGTCTTCCAGGATGCGGCGTCGATCC
>CANHUQ010000130.1 GCA_947463885.1 Burkholderiales bacterium | reverse complement strand
GTCATCAACGTGCACTTGAAAGGCACCTTCGCACCGATGCACCATGCGGCGGCCTGGTGGAAGGCCCGGCACAAAGATGGTCAGACCGATCAGGCCGCACGCATCATCAACACCACATCCGTTTCGGGTCTGTTCGGTAATGTCGGGCAAACCAATTACGGCGCTGCCAAGGCAGGCATTGCGGCCATGACGATCATCGCGGCGCGCGAACTGCAACGCTACGATGTCACCGTGAACGCCATTTCACCGCATGCCCAGACCCGCATGACCGAAGGCCTGCGTGCCCGTAGCGAAGAAGAAATGGCGGTGCGCCATCCTCGCTGGATTGCGCCTGTGGTGGTCTGGCTGGCCAGTCGCCAGAGCAGCCATGTGACCGCGCGGGTCATCGAAGCTGGCGCGGGTGAATTGAGCATCACGGAGGGCTGGCGCCCCGGGCCGGTCGCGGCTCAAGCGGCCGATCCGAAAGAGGTGGGCGAGATTTTGACGGGGCTGGTCCGTGGTGCCAAACCGAATGTAGGCATGAACGGCCAGCCTGCCGAGATCTGACGCCACCGCTTGACCGATCGGCTTTCAGTTGGCGCTGATCTCACTCAAATCGCAGGTGCCACGCAGTTCAACCAACTCCCCGACACACCGTTGGGCTCAAGGAGACACCATTGATTCAAACCAGTCTGTTCGATCTCACCGGTAAGGTGGCCCTGCTCACGGGCGCCTCGAAAGGCATGGGCAAGGCCATGGCCACAGCCCTTGCCGAGCACGGCGCACAGGTCATGATTTCGAGCCGCAAGCTCGATGCCTGTCAGGCGGTTGCCGACAGTATCAATGCGGCTTGTGGCGCCACACGCGTGCACGCATTCGCCTGCAACGCAGGCTACAAGGAGCAGCTGCAGGCGCTGGTCGATGCCACCCGCACCCGATTGGGACCCATCGACATTCTGGTGGGCAATGCCGGCGTCAATCCCTACTACGGCAAGCAGCTTGAGGTTCCCGATGAGGCCTACGACAAGACCATGGCCACCAATGTGAAATCGAATCTCTGGCTGGTGAAGATGGTGGCGCCCGACATGGTGGCCAAGGGCAGTGGGTCGATCATGATCACCTCGAGTGTCGGTGCCCACGGCCCCTCGCTCACCCTGGGCACTTACAACATCTCGAAAGTGGCGGTCATTGCACTGGTGCGCAATCTGGCAGCCGAATTAGGCCCGAGCGGTGTGCGTGTCAATGCCATTTGCCCGGGGCTGATTCGCACGGACTTTGCTGAAGCGCTCTGGAACAACCCCGAAGCCGAGAAGCGAGCCCGCGAGCAGATCCCGCTGCGCAGGCTCGGAGAGGCCGATGACCTCAAGGGTTTGGCTGTATTTCTGGCGTCGGGTGCGAGCAGCTACATCACCGGTCAGGCGCTCACGATCTGCGGGGGCTCGCACATGCGCGCCTGAGCCCGACCGGCGTTGGCGCTCAGGCGGCGAGCATCGGGTAGTCGGTGTAGCCCTGCGGCCCGCGGCTGTAAAAGGTGGCGCGGTTGTAGGGCGCGAATTCAGCCCCGCGGCGGATGCGCTCGGGCAGGTCGGGGTTGGAGATAAAGAACCGACCGAATGCGATCGCATCGGCGTGGCCCCGTGCCACGGTGTCTGATGCGCTGTCGGCCTTGAAGTTGCCCGCGGTCATCAGTACGCCGCGCCAGCGTGGACGGAAGAGTTCGCAGGCCGAGGGCACATCTTTGTGGTCTACGTCCGCTTGTCCGGCACCGCTTGAGCGCGGCTCAATCAGGTGCAGATAGGCCAAGCCGAGCTTGTCGAGTTCACTCACGATATGAGTGTAGAGCGGCATGGGATCGGCTTCGCCGCTGCCATTGGCCACCCCGAACGGTGACAGACGAATGCCGACCCGATCAGCGCCCCAGACGCCGGCCACGGCCTCGGTCACTTCGAGCGCCAACCTGCAACGATTGGCAATGGATCCGCCGTAGGCATCGGTGCGCTGATTGCTGCGTGACTGCATGAACTGCTCAAGCAGGTAGCCGTTGGCAGAGTGAATTTCGACGCCATCGAAGCCTGCTGATTTTGCCAACCGTGCCGCCTGCGCGTAGCCCTCGACGATGCCGGGAATCTCTTCGGTGGTGAGCGCTCTGGGCACAGGGTAGGGCTCGCGTTTGAACTGCGCTGTGGTGGCCATGCCTTCTGCGGCAATCGCAGAGGCTGACACCGGCGCTGCTCCGCCCGGCTGGTGCGAGGCATGCGAAATGCGACCGACGTGCCACAGTTGCAGGTACACGTATCCACCACGCGCATGGATGGCATCGGTTACCAGCTTCCAGCCTGCAGCCTGCTCCTCGGTATGACAGCCGGGTGTGCACGGGGCGCCTTGGCCGCTGGGCAGCACTTGCGAGGCTTCCGCGATGATCAGTCCGCCACGGCTGGCACGCTGACTGTAGTACTCGGCATTCATTGCATTGGGGACGTGGCCTGGCGTGGTCGCCCGCATGCGAGTGAGCGGAGCCATGACGACTCGATGAGACAGGCCAAGCGGGCCCAGAGCCAGCGGCGAAAACAGGGTGGTGGCGGTCATGCGGGTCTCCTTGTCAATCGGGCTTCAGCCCGGTGTGCGCACCAGGGCGAGTTGGCGGGCTTGAGCGACAAGCTGGCCAGTTGAATCCCAGAGCAGTCCGTTTTCAATCATCCGACCATCGGCCAGGTCTTCGGTGCGAAATTGGCCGAGGATCCAACCCGGTGCCGGTCGCCTGCGGATATGCACGGTCAGTTCGACCGTGGGCACCCAGCCGACCGGGCCCAGTAGCCCGAAGACCGAGGGCGGAAAGGTATCGGCAAAGAGCAGCAGCGACCGGGCATCGGCCGCCCGCCCGTCTTTAAAGCGGATCCAGCCGGTCACCTGAGCCCGTTTGGCGGCACCGGCCTGGGTTTCTTCCGGGTGCAGACGGATATCCAGACGCTCGAGCAGGGGAAGCGCTACACCCTGCTGACCCGCCGAGCGCGGCAGGCAGTCTTCGGGCGCTGGAATGGCCGGGGGGGGTATCGACAGCGTTGAGGTCGCATTACTGGCGCCCAGATCACCCAGCGCGCACATCAGCTCGAAACGGGCAGCACCGTCCTGCACGAGCGTTGCACGACACGTGCTGAGCGTACGGCCGGTGCGCAGCACTTTGGCCTCGATGGTGCAGGGTTGATCGGGTAAGCCCGGGCGCAGGTAGTGGACGGTCACCGAGAGCGGGTCGGGATGTTGGGGCGCCTGCTGATGCAATGCCGACATGGCCAGCGAAAGCAAGTAGCCGCCATTGGGGTTGGCCCCGATGCTCCAGTTGGGATGAACGTGGGCGCTGAACTGATCAGGCCCGATCGATTGCGTGCGGGTTTCTTCGTCGAATTGGAACATGGCAGTAGAAGGTCTCGCTTGGTGGCGCGAGTGTAGTGCAGCCGCGATCAGTCGAACTGTGGGGCGGCCTGCCTCACTTTCACTTCCAGCGCTTCCAGCCTGCGGTCACGAATGCCCAGCGCGCGCAGGTGCGCTACCGTGTCGAACAAATAGTCGCAGCAGCGTCCCAGCGGGCCGGCGCCTTTGGCCAGGTAGTGCGCGACGGTGTCTTCATCCAGGCCGGGGACATAGCGCTCATGTGAGCGGTTGGCACTGAAGACGATGCCGTGTGCTGCGCCCTGTGGCGTGCGGATGGGCGTCCAGACCGGCCGATAAGCAAGGGTGGCCATTTCGCGGCGCCACAGCACATCGAGTTCGGTGCGTGCTGCCTCTGTGCTTAGCCGGTACGCCACGCCGGTGCAACTGCCGCCCGACTCGAGCGACAGCATCAGACCGGGGCGCTCTGGGCTGCCCCGGCCCGCACGCGACCACAAACAGAATTCGCGGTGATAACCGTGGATGCGGGCCACGCGACGCTCAACGAAGTGGAAAGCCGGATTCCAGATGAGCGAACCGAAGGCAAAGACCCAGACGTTATCGGTGTCGGGTGCGTTCGCCAACATAGACTCGATCTGATCGGCGCGCTCGGCATCGGTCATCAGCCGGACATCGGGGCCGAGCAGGGCACGGATAGAGGCCTGGATCGAGCCATCCAGGATGCTTTCGCGGGTCAGTTTGACGCCGGACATGATGAGATCAGGCTGGACGCAAGGTTCAGGAAAAGGCGAAGCTTCATTGTGGCACGGCGCGCCAGCGCCGTGCTGTGATGACGAAGAACGCTGCAGCGACTGCGCTCGCGGAGCAGAACAGCAGGGTGAAGCCTCGCATGAAGGCATCGCGTTCGCGCGCAAGGTCCGACACCCCGCTCGCTTCGAATGCTTGCAGTAGCCCAAGCCAGATCGAAGCGCCAAGCACGATCCCGACCGTGCGGGTGACCATGGTGAGGCTGCCCGCGACCCCGCGTGACGCGACCGGCAAGGTGCCGATCACCAGGTCGCTGTAGGCGACCTGAAACAGACCGAGCCCGAATCCGTGGATCAGCAGGCATCCCACCATGATCGCCGGCATCACGTCACGTGGCCACGCAGCCACCCCGGCCAGACCCAGCACGATGGCCACACCCGCCAGACCTGCAGCCTGCCGCGCTCCGATGGCTGCGATGCACCGCACCGCGAGGGTGGACCCTAACAATGACCCGACCGACCAGAGGGCGAGCATGGCGCCGCAGCTCATCGGATTCCACTGCAGAATGCGCAGCAGGAAATAGGGTGTGATCAGAGGCACGGCAAAGCAGGTGAACTGCACGACGATCCCGGCCAGGTTGATCACCTGAAAATCGCGGCTGCGTGCAATAGCTGTGGGCAAAAAGGGTTCCGGCATCGCACGTTCGCGTTGCGCAAACGCGGCCATCAACATGAAACCTGCCAGGGCGACGGGCAGTGCAATCAGCAAGTCACTGGACTGGCTGATCAGCGCGGGGGCCAACAGGATCAGTGCCATGGCGCCTGCGAGCATGCCTGATCCGGTCAGATCGAACGGCTGCTGTGGTCGCGGCCGATTCGCGTCGATGCGATGGGCGATCAGTGGCACACACACCAGCGCGATCAGCGCAATGGGAATGCGCATGCCATACACCCCTCGCCACCCGAAACCTGCCAGGCATACGCCGCCCAGCAGCGGGGCAGTGACTGCGGCCACCGCACTCATGGCCGCGTAGGTGGAGAGTGCCCAGGTGCGGCGCGCGGGGTCCACCATCAGCGTGGCCAGGGCCGGCGCGCATGAAAGCGTCAGGGCCACCGACACGCCCTGCAGGACCCTGGCAAGCAACAAGAGGTCGTAGCTCGGCGCGAATGTGCACAAGGTGAACGCCACGGCCGCCAGCAGCAGTCCGGCGCGGTACACCCGCACATGGCCGATGCGATCGCCCAGCGCGCCAAATCCGAGCATCAGACTGCCATACGTCAGCACGTAGCAGACGGCCACCCAGCGAATATCGCGGGTGTTCAGCGCAAAGGCTTCAGTGATCGCAGGAAAGGCAACGTTGACTGCAAAGTCCAATGGCACGAGTGCCGTGCCCAGCCCGAGTGCCGCAAGGCCTGCAAGCGGTGATCGGGCCGTTGTGATCGAGCCATCGGGTTCAGCAGGCGTTCGATGCATTCGGAGCAGACAAGGGGACCACAGGCACACGGCCATGGACCGGGCTGACTGCCCTGACGCCGCGCCGCAACAGGCCCGAGCTTACCCCGTGTTGGCACACTGGTCAGTCGGCGCGCACCTGGCGGCGCGCGTAGCTCAGTATTCGACTGCGTGACCCTTGATGTAGGTCTCGAGGTACTGAATATGCTGGCCTTGCTGGGCCATGATGTCCTTGACGATATCGCCAATCGACACCATCCCCACGACCCGCTCGGCGTCCAGAACCGGCAGGTGGCGGATGCTGCGGGTCATCATGGTTTTCATGCAGAGATCCAGATTGTCGCCAAGGGCCACCGTCAGCGGATTGCGCGACATGATCTCGCTGACGCTCACCTCGGTGGCACTCCGACCGGGCAGCAACACCTTGATGGCGCAGTCGCCCTGCGACACGATGCCCACGAGCCGCTCAGCATCGATGATCAGCACTGCACGAATTTTCCGTTCGCGCATCATTTCCAGTGCCTGCAGCACTGAGGCGCTGGATGGCAATGAGTAGACGCCGGCAGTTTTTTGCTGAAGACACGACTTGACCGTGGACATGGCGATTCCTTTGGGTACTCGAAGCAATGGCTGCACGCATCTCGAAGAAAACAGCCCGAGGCTGGATGCGATACGCGCCGATGGATCCCTGAATCGCGGCTGCTTGTCCGTCTGTTGATGCAGGGTACGTCCAGAGTGTCCGGACGAGGCAATTCCCAACGACGCCGCTAGGCTATCGATGCGCGCCTGCGATGGTCGGCGTGGCCACGGGGGGAGGGTCGCGGGCTGCCGCGCCACGATCGCCCAGCCTGAGCCAGGGGCTGATTGGTGGCATCATGAGAGGCATTCAACGAGGAGACAACCATGCCCGAAGCACTCATCATTGACGCCTGCCGTACGCCCCGTGGAATTGGCAAAGTGGGCAAAGGCGCATTGGCGGACATGCATCCGCAGCACGTGGCCGCCGCAGTTCTCAAGGCACTTGCCGATCGCAATGGCCTGAACACGGCCGAAGTCGACGACGTGATCTGGGGCACCAGCTCGCAGCGCGGCCCGCAGTCCAACGATCTGGCCCGCATGGCGGCGCTGGATGCCGGATTCGACATGCGTGCCAGTGGGGTCACCCTCGATCGATTCTGTGGCTCGGGCATCACGTCGGTCAACATGGCCGCTGCGTCGATCATGTCCGGCATGGAGGACCTCATGATCGCCGGTGGCTCTGAAATGATGTCCATGACCGGTCGACGCAGCGCCGAAGACGGTCCGAACATGATGGACGCCGGCAACCTGCGTTTGCGTGCCAAGCAGCCCCAGTCGCATCAAGGCGTGTGCGCCGATGCGGTGGCTACGCTCGAAGGTATTTCGCGCCAGGCGCTCGATGAGCTCGCCCTGGTCAGCCAGCAGCGTGCAGCGCACGCCATTGCCAATGGTCATTTCAAACGCAGCCTGGTGTCTGTGTTCAAGGAAGATGGCAGCCTGGCACTGGACCACGAGGAATTTCCCCGTCCGCAGACCACCCTGCAGGGTTTGTCCGAACTCAAGCCCGCGTTCACGGCGCTGGCCGATGTGCAACTGGATGACCGCGGCAACACCTTTCGCAGCCTGATCCAGGCCAAGTATCCGGGCCTCGACATCAAGCACGTGCACCATGCCGGCAATTCTTCGGGCGTGGTCGACGGGGCGGGCGCCGTGCTGCTTGCCTCGCCTGAATACGCAAAAAAGAAGGGTTTGAAGGCGCGTGGGCGCATCGTTGCCATGGCCAACGTGGGCGATTGCCCTACGCTCATGCTCAATGCTCCGGTGCCCGCTGCCCGCAAGGTGCTTCAGAAGGCAGGCCTCACGGTCGATGACATCGATCTCTTCGAGATCAACGAAGCCTTTGCAGTGGTCGCTGAAAAATTCATTCGCGACCTGAAGTTGAATCGTGACAAGGTCAACGTCAATGGTGGGGCGATGGCCCTGGGTCACCCCATCGGTGGCACCGGATCCATCCTGATCGGCACGCTGCTTGATGAGCTCGAGCGGCGCGACCTCAAGCGTGGGCTGGTCACCATGTGTGCAGCGGGCGGAATGGCCCCGGCCATCATCATCGAACGCATCTGAGGCTGGCGATGCAGGCCGATCCGATCGGGGGCACAGCGCCGGACTTTGATGTGCTGATCATCGGAGCCGGCCTGTCGGGCTTGTATCAGCTATATCGGGTGCGCGAACTGGGTTTGTCCGCGCACGTGATCGAAGCCGGCGCCGACGTGGGCGGCACCTGGTACTGGAACCGGTATCCAGGCGCCCGCTTCGACTCCGAAAGCTGGACCTACGGATTTTCCTTCTCGCCGGAACTGCTGCAGGAATGGAACTGGACCGAGCACTTTTCACCCCAGCCCGAAAACCTGCGCTACTGCCGTTTCGTCGCCGACAAGTTTGATCTGCGACGCGATATTGCCTTCGGTCGACGCGTCACCTGCGCACAGTGGCAGGAGGCCACGCGCAGCTGGCGTCTGTCCATCGACGACGGGCGCACGCTGACGTCTCGCTTCCTCATTACGGCGATGGGCGCGCTGTCCGTGCCCACCCTGCCGCGCATCGCCGGCATCGACACGTTCGCGGGTCAGTCGTGTCACACCGCCAATTGGCCGCATGAGCCCGTGAGTTTTGAAGGCAAGCGGGTCGCGGTGATCGGCACGGGTGCCACGGGGGTGCAGACCATTCAGGAAGTGGCCAAGACGGCTGCGCATCTGACCGTGTTTCAGCGCACCCCCAACTGGTGTGCGCCGCTGCACAATGCTCCGATCACCGACGCCGAACAGCGTGACATCAAGTCGCGCTATGCGCAGATTTACAAGCAGTGTCGTGAAAACGTCTCGGGCTTCATCCATCAGCCCGACCCGCGCAGTGCGCTCGAGGTGTCGGCGCAAGAGCGCGAAGCCTTCTGGGAGAAGCGTTACGGCGAACCGGGCTTCGGGATCTGGGTGGGCAATTTCCGCGACATTCTCACGAACCGTGACGCCAATGCACTGATCTCCGATTTCATCGCCCGCAAGATCCGCAGTCGGGTAACCGATCCCCGCACGGCCGAGAAGCTGATCCCGAAGAACCACGGTTTCGGGACCCGGCGCCTGCCTTTGGAAACCCGCTACTACGAGGTCTACAACCAGCCGAATGTTGACCTGGTGGATCTCACCGAGACGCCGATCGAATGCATCACGCCGGCCGGCATCCAATGCGGCGGTCGTGAGCAGGCCTTCGACATGATCATCTTTGCGACCGGGTTTGATGCGCTGACGGGTGCGTATGACGCGATGGACATCCGAGGGACCGATGGCCGCTCACTGAAAGATCAATGGGCGCAGGGCGCGCGCACTTTCTACGGCATCCTGAACGATGGTTTCCCCAACCTGTTGATGGTCATGGGCCCGATGGGCTCTTTGGGCAATATTCCGCGAGCCATCGAATACAACGTCGAGTGGGTCAGCGGGCTGTTGCGACATATGCGCGATCAGCAGCGCGATCGGGTCGAGGTGCCTCGCGCGGGAGTAGATGCCTGGATGGACGTGGTACGCAAGGCCTCGCAGGGTCTGCTGTCCAATGAAGTCAATTCCTGGATGACCGGTGTGAACTCCAACGTGGCAGGCCGCACCACACGCGTGCTGGCCCGTTACAGCGGGACGGGCCCGGAGTATCGAGCCCAGGCAGATGCGATCGCTGCAGGTGGATACGCAGAACTCGTATTTGATTGAGCCAGACCAGGCCTCAGCCTGCTGAGGCCTCGTTCGGATCGATCATGTAAAGGCGGCCCTGACGCCGTGCACCTGAGTGCACCTCTTGCACCTGTGTGCTGCTCTGAATCCGCTGGTGAGCGGCACGCATCAGCATCAGCAGATCGGCCAGCGTGGGGGCCAGCATGGCTGCAATGTCCTTGGGCTGGTAGCTCAGTTCACTGGTGGAGCATTCCATCATCTCCAGCCAGGCACGCAGTTGTTCGCCACGTGCCAGACCCGTTGACAACAGATCGCCCACTGAAGCATCGCTGTGCAGAAAGAGCGTGCCTGTAGGATCGGTTGGCCGGTCGAAGGGCTGCAGCGATTGGGGCGAGGGTGTGTTCGGCATAGTGGTCACCTTGAAGATTACAGTTCACTACGCAGGACTTGTGCCAGGGCGCTGAGATCCGCATGGATCAAGGTTTCGCAGGTGTGTCATTCTTTTTGGTGATATCGACACAGTGCGTTTCCGCGGCCATCTGTTCGGTCTTGTGACGTGACAAACCTCACATGCTTTGCGACAGCGGTGCGCTGTCGGACACACCCCACTCAGATGTGTGACACCGACGATCGCCGCGGGCCGCGCGAGTCCGAGCCCGGTGCGGCCGACGTGGCTTTGCGCAATACCTCCAAATAGTTGCCAGCGACTTCCATGCGGTCGAGCAGTCCCTGTGCGCGCAGCATCCGGTGCGCACGCGCCAGCTTCCAGCACGGCGTATAGGCAAAGAGATGATGCTCGAGGTGGTAATTCACCCAATACGGAGCGAGGCTCAGTCGCATCAGCGGGCCGGCATACGTGGTCCGGGTATTGCGCAAGGGATCGTCGGCAGGACCGACGACCGCATGCTCGGCAATGTTGCGCAATCGGCTGATCAGTTGGTACCAGGTGAGCATGGGCAGCACCCACAGCACCGG
>CANHUQ010000129.1 GCA_947463885.1 Burkholderiales bacterium | reverse complement strand
GGGCGAGCCGGGCCGGCCTTGGGCATGGCAGCCTTCGCCTCGTTCATTGCCGGCACGTTCGCTATCGTGATGTTGATGCTGCTGGCGCCGCGACTCGCCGACTACGCACTCGCGTTCGGTCCGGCGGAGTACGTCAGCCTGATGGTGTTGGGCCTGACGATGCTGACCTTTCTGACTCAGGGTTCAATGGTCAAGGCGCTGTTCATGGCCTGCGTGGGTGTAGTGCTGGGCCTGATCGGCCTGGACACGATCAACGCCCAGCACCGTCTGACCTTCGAGTTCGCGCCTTTAGTTGACGGCCTTGGCATCGTGCCCGTGGTGATGGGCCTGTTCGGGGTGGGTGAGGTACTGAACAACACCGAGCAGGCGATCCGGCGCCAAATCGTCAGTGCGAAGATCTCAGGCCTTCTGCCAAGCCGTGACGATTGGCGGCGCAGCTGGGCGCCGATCGGGCGGGGTTCGCTGCTGGGCTTTTTCCTCGGAACCCTGCCAGGCGGCGGTGCAGTGGTGGCGTCGTTCAGCTCGTACGCGATGGAAAAGCGACTGTCGCGCAGGCCTGAGGAATTCGGAGAGGGTGCAATTGAAGGCGTCGCAGGCCCTGAAGCGGCCAACAATGCCGGTGCGGGTGGTGCCTTCATTCCGCTGATGACGCTGGGCATCCCGCCCAACGCGGTCATGGCCTTGCTACTGGGTGCATTCATCATTCACGGGCTGCAGCCAGGTCCGTTGATGATTGCGAACAACCCAGGACTGTTCTTCGGCATCGTCGCCAGCATGTACATCGGCAACGTGATGCTGCTCGTGCTCAACTTGCCGCTGATCGGCATGTGGGTGCGTTTGCTGAAGGTGCCGTACAACATATTGTTCCCGCTGATCCTGCTGTTCACCATCATCGGTGTCTATGCGTCCAGCAACAACGTGTTCGACATCTACGTGATGCTGTTCTTTGGCGTATTCAGTTATGTCATCCGCAAGTTCGGCTTCGAGCCGGCACCGATGGTGCTTGCTTTCGTGCTGGGACCATTGCTGGAGAACAATCTGCGTAAGGCGCTGATCATCTCTGGCGGTGATCTGAGTACCTTTGTGACGCGGCCGATCTCCGGCGTGTGCCTGATTCTGGCGCTCGCTATCCTGCTCAGTCCGCTGCTGCCCAGCTTGCGCCGCAAACGCGAGCTTGTCGCACTGGAAAATTGACGCGCATGGGTACAGCCGAGCCCATGTCAACGGCACCCTGTGCACTGAGCGGCCTGCGGGTGCTGGACCTAAGCGAGAGCGTGGCCGGGCAGTTTTGCTGTCGCATGTTCGCCGACCAAGGCGCCCAGGTGAGCCTGATCGAACCGCCCGGAGGCTCGGTCGTCCGAGCCATGCCTCCGTTTGATCCCGCCGCGCCGGGCGTCGGCTCCCAACTCTTCTTTCATCTGAATTTGGGCAAGGATTCCTGGGAGATCGATCTCAGCGCGACCGATGGCAAGGCCGCACTGCATCGTCTGGCCGAGCAGGCCGACGTCATCGTCGCCGGTCTGGGCCTCGACCTGGCTGCGATGCAGCGCGATCACCCGGCATGCGTGGTCGTACAAGTGTCGGACTTCGGGCTTGACGGACCACTGGCCCATTGGCGCGGCAGCGAGATGATCTTCCAAGCCTTGTCCGGGATGATGAACGAGAACGGCCTGCCCGGCCGTGAGCCGCTGTACGGTGTAGGTCACCGAGCCCAGTATGCGGCCGGTGTCGGCGCGTTTATCAGTGCCCTGGCGGCCCTGCATGTGCGCGGCTGTACCGGGCGCGGGCAGCGGGTGGACATGGACGTCGCGTTGAACACTGTGGCCATGGCGCCGCCTGGAATCACGGAGTACAGCTATAGCGGATTGCAGGAGATGAGGGGGGACGTGCGCCGCCCGTTCATGTGCATTCAATGCCGCGATGGCTGGGTGGCACTGTGGCTACAGCAACCTGCCTGGGGAGCCTTTTGCAGCACGCTGGGACTGGCTGCGCTGGAACACGACCCACGGTTCGCGTTGTTCAAGTCGCGGATGGATCATTGGCCCGAGCTTGAGGCGCGGGTGCAGCAAGAGGTGCGGGCGTGGGGAGCCGACGACCTGCTGCAGCGGCTACTGGACAGCCGCATTGTGGCTGCGAAGGCGTATCGGGCAAGCCAGTTGTGGTCGGACATGCCGCATCTGGCAGCGCGCGACTACTGGCAAACGGTCAACACGGCTGCCGGGCCCCGGGTCGTCCTCGGCCCGCAGTTTCGCTTGAGTCGTACGCCCAGCCGTGCACAGGTGCGCGCACCAGACCTCGGCGAGCGACCGTCGGACCGCGCAACGTGGCACGATTCGCGCTGGAAACCCGCGCAAGTGGTGCAGAGGCCCCAACGCGCGCCACCTGCAACGGGCGACCCGACACTGGGCCCGTTGGCCGGCGTGCGCGTCCTCGATTTTACGACTGCATGGGCTGGCCCGTTATCCGGGCGCATCCTCGCGTTCCTGGGGGCCCAGGTCATCAAGGTCGAATCGGCCACCAGTCCGGACCTGTGGCGTCATGCTGCCTCGCCCATCCTGCCTCGGCGTTACCCCAATGGCATCGCGGGAGAGCGCCGCTACAACCGGTGCGCCCTGTACAACTCCCAGAATCTCGACAAGCTCAGCCTCTGCCTGGATCTCAAGCATCCGCAAGGGCTGGCAGCGGTAAAGCGTGTAGCAGCCGTGACCGATATCGTCCTCTGTAACTTCAGTGGTGGCACGCTGGCCCGCATGGGCTTGGGCTACGAAGTGCTCTGTCAGGCTCGGCCCGACATCATCGTGGTCGAGATGCCAGGCTTCGGCAACACCGGCCCCATGGCCAAGGCGGCGGCCAACGGCACGACGATGGAGATGGCAGCCGGCATGGGCGGCATGATCGGCTACCCGGGCGGCGCGCCACAGACCACAGGCCAGTACTACCCGGACCCGATCGGTGGCTTTCACGGTGCAGCGGCTGCGCTGGTGGCGTTGCTGCACCGCCAGGCCAGCGGTCAAGGCCAGCACGTCGAGCTGCCCCAGGTCGAAGCGTCCATGCCCTTCATCGGTGAGGAGTTGTTGCACGCACTGGCCACTGGGGTTGACCCGCAACCGCATGGCAACCGAGTGCGTTGGGCGGCGCCACACGATGCCTACCGGACTCAGGGCGATGATGCCTGGGTAGCGATCGCCGTCGAAACCAACGACGAGTGGCGGCGCCTGTGTAGCCTCATGAACCAGCCGGGCTTAGCCGACGACCCTCGTTTTGCTGAGTTCGATGCGCGGTGGCGGAACCAAGACCTGCTGCGTGAACCGATCACCGCGTGGACACAGACGATGCAAAAGGCGCAGGTTGCCGAGCTGCTTCAAGGCGTCGGGATCCGGGCTGCTCCAGTCAACAAGCCACCGGACCTGTTGGACAGCCCCTACCTGGCCGCGCGGCAGGGGTTTGTCGAGATGACCCATCCCGAGGCGGGTAAGCATCGGTACCTGAACCTGCCGTTTCGGCTGTTTGACACACCCGCTGCGCACCGGGTGGCTGCGCCCTGCCTGGGTGCAGACTCGCACCAGGTGCTGCGGCAGATCGCCGGTCTGTCCGCCGCAGAGGTGGACGAGCTCGAACGGCTCGGCGTCTTGTCTGCTGTGCCGGTCGTCTAACCCTTCCGCAGGCACCCAGGCGCGCAATCAGGCCCATGACTAAATCCATGGATCACCACGGCCTCGATGTACATGTCGGACGACGGCTGACCGAACGCACGTTCGTGCTCGAAGCGCCTGTGCAAGCTGACGTGCTGCGCCTGTGTGGCATTGATCCGTCGTTGTACGGCGAGCAGATCGACCCCGCGGCCTTCGTCAGGCTGGCGATTGATGAAGGGGTGCGCAACGGAATGTCCATCCATGGCGGGGTGCACCTGTCCGAACGTCTGGTCCAGCACCGGCCTGGAATACTGGGCGAGCGCCTGACTGTGAGTGGCGAAATACTGGACGTGCAGGCGGTCCCTCGCGGCACGCTAGTGATCGGCAACACTCTGTTCCGTGGGGATGACGGCCAAGCGGTGGTGTCGATCTTTCGGCACTCGCTGCGGCCTGGTCCGGACATGACTGGCGCACCCGGTTCGGACGCGACAGCGGCGCCCTCGCCTGCCATCGCCGACACAAGCCTGCTTGCGCGCCTGTCAACGATTCAGTTGACCCCCGCGGTAGTGAAGGCCTTTTCAAATCCAGATAACCCGATCCACTTTGATCCCGAGCTTGCGCGTCAGCGAGGCTACCGGGCGCCGATTGCCGGGGGCGCCCTGTGCGTGCGCTACCTGACTGCCGAAATCTGGCGACGTGACGCCCCACGCTCGCTCTCGCTCGAGATCCGGTTTCGGCGCCCAGTGTTCTGGGACGATGCATGCGATGTGATGGTCGATGACCGTGGCGGCCGATGGACCGCCATCGGGCTGGCAGTGCGCGGGAAAGTTGCGACTGAAGCTCGGATCGAAGAATGGACCGTCTGATCCCCTCAATACCCTATCGCCACAGCGACGGAGCGACCCGCCCATGAGCAGCTATCAGCACATCCGCTACGCCGGACAAGCCTATGAGTTCATCCGCTATGAGGTGGTGGATCGCATCGCACGCGTGACCTTGAACAGACCGGATCAGGTGAACGTGCAAAGCACCGCGATGCTGGAGGAATTGGACCATGCCATTGACACAGCAGGTGCAGACCATGACGTGCGGGTGATCTGCCTGTTCGGGGCGGGCCGCCATTTCTCTGCCGGCCACGACCTGGGCTCGTCGGAAGAACGGGCGCACCGCGAGCGCTTTCCCATTGAGGATGGTGCTCGCGGTCTGTTTGAGCGCAACTGGCGCCTGCACATGGACATGCATTTGCGCTGGCGCAACGTGCCCAAGCCATTGATCTGCGCGGTGCAGGGCTACTGCATCTTCGGTGGCTGGATGGTGGCCTCAACCGCCGACGTCATCTTCGCGGCCGACGATGCACTGTTTCTGGGTTCAGCCTTTCAGTACTTCTCGATTCCGTACGATATCCATCCGCGCATGGCCAAGGAGCTGCTCTTCCAGGGCCGCTTCATCAATGCCCGTCAGGCGCGCGAGCTGGGTTTCGTCAATCGTGTGGTGCGACGCGACCAGTTGGAGGCCGAGACCCTGGCCTATGCGGCCGATGTTGCCCGCAATGATCCGTTCGATCTGCGCACCACCAAGATGGCGATCAACCAGGCGCAGGATGCCCAGGGGTTTACAGCCCATATCCATAACGCGTTCAGCACGTTCATGGTCCGCCGTATCGGCTCGAGCGATCCAGGGCATGTGAAGCCCTGGCCGACCGAGGGCAAGCGCCTGCCGATGGTGGAGGTTGCCCTGGAGCGCTATCAGCAGGAGCTTGCGCGCGAACAGTCCCTCGAATCCGATGTGGAGCAAACCTCCGGTCGAATCCAGTCCCAGCCGAACGACCCCCAAGGCACGCCTGAATGACGCACCAACTCTTCCGACCCCACATCACCTCTGACAGGAACCGCCCATGACCTACGCCGCAGGCCGCCTGATTCACGACGCCGACAGCCATCTGATGGAGCTCGATGATTGCCTGGATCCGTACTTCGAGAGCAGCATGCTCGCGCGCTTTCATGCGTCGACGCATTACCGCGCCCGAGCCGCGCGCTACGTGAAACGGCCAGGACGTTCGCGCGCCGCGCATGCTGATCCGGTCTTCCGTGCCACAGTCGATGAAAACATCCTGCTGCGCAAGAACCATGAAGCCCACGGTTCGTTCATTCGTGAGGATCGTTCTCACGCGATGGACCTGTTCGGCTTCGCCAGCCAGCTGGTGTTTACCACCTACTGCCTGGGCAATTTCGGGCTGGATCAGACCGACGACATGGCGCTGTGCTACGCGGCCGCAGACGCGCACAATCGCATGATGACTGACTTCTGCGCCGTCGACCGCCGGCTGCTGTCCAGTTGCTATGTGCCACTGGAGGACTTCGCCAGGGCGCGACAGACTGCTGTGCTTGCCGTGCGTCTGGGGGCACGCTCGCTGCTGGTACCCTCGCGTTGCCCGATGCGGCACGCGCCCAGCCACGCCGAGCTCGACCCGGTGTGGGCGCTGGCGCAGGAAGCCGGCATTCCGATTCTCTTTCACGTGGGCGGCGAAGAGAAAATGTCCAAGACCTACAAGGTCAACGGCGGCCCGCCAGTGCCAGACTTTCATGGCGGGGACGACAATTTCACGTCGATCAGCTACATGCCGATTCCCAACTCGGCGATGCAAACCTTATCGACGCTGATCTTCGACGGCGTGTTCGACCGCTTCCCGCGCTTGAAGTGGGGTGCCATCGAACTGGGGGCCGCCTGGGTGCCGGGATGGATGCGATCCATGGATTCGGCCGCCTTCGCGTTCCGCAAGAACGAAACCCGTCTACAGAAGCTCTCCGCCCTGCCCAGCGAAATTGCCCGGCGCCAACTGCGCGTCACGCCGTACCCGCATGAAGACACGGGCTGGATCATTCGCAACAGCGGCGAAGAGATGTGCTTGTTTTCATCAGACTTCCCGCACATTGAAGGAGGACGGCACCCGCTCAAGCGCTTTGACGAAACCCTGCAAGGTTGCTCACCCAAGGCGATCAATGCCTTCTACGCAGATAACTTCATCGACCTGATGGGCGAGGGCCTGGCGCCAGCGTTACGCAGACCGGCGCACCTGAAGGCGGCAGCCTGACGCACTCACGTCCTGAATGGATACAGCGCTCCAACCCCTGGCAAATCTATGGACGATGAATGTGCTGCTGGCCGCGTGTCTTGCGCTGCCAAGCGGCATTCTTCAGGGATATGCGGGGTTTGGCGGCGCCTTGTTTGCAGCCCCGTTCTTCGCTCTGTTGTTCGGTCCGGCAACCGGGTTCAGCATCCTGGTGATTCTCATGCTGTTCAGCCAGGCGCCGCTGTTTCCTGAGGCCTTGCGCAACGCCGACTGGAAAGAGTTTGCCCCGCCTTCCATCGCAGCTGCCATCACCATGCCGCTTGGGGTCTCATTTCTGGTGGCTGCAGATCCAACGTTCATTCGACGTGGGATGGGCGTGTTCATCTTGCTCATCACGGTCGTCATGATGCTCGGTTACCGCTATACGGGGAAACGACGTATCTGGGTCGGTTTTGGTACAGGAGGTGTCGCCGGTGCCATCAGCGGTTTTTTCGGCGTCCCGGCCTTTCCTCTTGCAGCGATTTATTTGCATCACTCTGATCGATCACCCCGCGAGATCCGGGCGAACGTCCTTGCAGCCATCTGCTGCACCCTGACGGTGTACTTGATCGTATTGAGCCTGAACGGCGCCTACAACCGTTCTGTGCTGATTTACGCAGCGATCCTGACGCCGATCTTCGCGGCCGGCGTATATCTGGGTCAATATCTCTTTCGTATTGCGCCGACCGACTGGTTCAAGAAAGTCACGTACGCGATCCTGATTGGCACCGCCCTCATCATGATGGCCAGCTGACGATTTGATGCATTGATCGCTCAGTCCTAACGAAACGCTCCCGCATGACCGACATTGACTCCCTGCGTCCACTGATGGCCGATGGTCCAAGGCGCATCGCCTGCCCGGACGAACCCGCCTACCTGGCAGCGTGGCAGGCGCATGCGCTGCCATGGGCCGATGCACTGCTACCCATGGCGGTGGCGGCAGGCCGGATCGCAGATCGGCTGGCGTGGGTGTTCCAGGCCGGCTATCAGGCCGCCTGCCGAGACGCATTTCCCGATGTCCGCTCCAGCGGCTGGATCGCCTATGCCGCATCAGAAGACCGCAAGAACGACCCACCGCTGCCGGGCGTGACCTTGGCAGATGGCTGTCTGAATGGCTTCAAGACTTGGGTGGCTGGCGCACGCAGTCTTCAGCAACTGGCCATCAAGCTGGGCAGCGGGCCGGATGCCCACTACCTGCTGATACCGCGTGACACACCGGGGCTGACCGTGTTGCCAGGCCACACGCGCCGCTTTCTGAGCGAGATGAGCCAGGGCCAGGCGCACTTTGACCGCACACCCCTTGCAGCCACCACCGCACTCGACCCACGTCGCATCAAGCATTTCGGCCTGGTCGAGCCCTTGTACGTCTACGCCGCCTTCTGCGGCTTTGTCCTCGGCAGCACCGACGAGCCCGATCTCGTGGCGTGCGCCCGCGACTGTCTTGCCGCGATCGCACCTGCCCTGCAGTCGGTGGGAGGCACGCTTGACCGTGCCCATCTCGGTCAGGCCGATACGCGAGCCCAGGACCTGCTGGCACGGCTGTCCGACAACCGACTTCAAGCGGCGGGCAACTGGCTGTCTGACCAGCGACTGATCTCGATGTATTCAGGCAACGTGCAGCGCCATGTGCAGGGGCACTAAGCGCGCACGCCGCGCACGTGACCGCATCGACACTGAGGGGATCTGGCGAACATGTCCTACAACTTGCAAACCGATGACGCCTGAAGCTTCGGAACTGTGGGGTGTTGCCAGTCTTTGACCCCTGACGCTCGACCCAAGGGGAACGCTTTGCAGCGCATGGCCTACCGACGCCCATTCACACCGCAGCATATTGGGCATCTGGTGACGCTCGCACTGATACGCAAACCTGCAGAAGTCATCACGTGTCTGATCTTCGCCTTGATTCTTTCGGGCTGTAGCGGCGGCAATGACAGCGGCAGCGCTGCAGCCATCGTAGAGACACTCGTGAAGCCGCTGGCACTGCCCGGCCCGTACCCGATTGCCTGCAGTAACGTCGCCCAGGACTTTGAGCGCGTGGTGCCCAATGGCGGCCAAGCCCAGGACTATTGGGAAGGCCGGCCTGCATCTGACGGCACGTCACGCTATGTGACCGATCTGCTGACAGACCCAGTGAATGCACTCTTTGTCACGGTGAACACGCCAAATGACACCAATCTTTTCGGCTCGTTTTCCGGCAGGCCCGTACAGTTTTTAGTGCTCGCCTGCTATCCCACTCGGGCGGACAACACTCGAGCGGACTTCGCCTTACCCACAGGCCAGGTCGTGCCGCGCATGCAAAGCGGCGCCCAGGCGCCGCTGTTCGCTGATGCGTCGACCCGCTACCCCGTCCTCGCCCTCTCGCACGGCTTGACAGGGAGCCCCCTATCAGACGACTACCTGGTCGTGCTGTCATGGTTGGCCAGCTACGGTTATGTCGTGGTGGCACCGTTCCATGGCGACCCGCGGTTCACTCAACTGCGCATTGCGGATTTCGGCGACGCCCTCACCGTCTTGTCCCGTCTGAGCGATGCTGTCGCCGTGCAAGCGCTTCGCCCGCTCTCTGTGTCGGCGGCACTGGACCTTGTGCTGGCACATCCGCAATGGCGTGACCACATCGACGTTACACAAATCGGCGGATTTGGCGCAAGCATGGGTGGCGAAACCATGATGCTGCTGGGTGGCGCCGCACTGACGACATCAGTCGGCCTCGCGTCGACAACTGTCGGTGCTGATCGCCGCATCAAGGCGGCTGTCGGCTATGTGCCCTATTTCGGTCAGCCGCTTCTGCCGGCATTTGGCCGCAACCAGACAGGTCTGGACACTGTCACGTTACCCTACCTGGCCATCAGTGGGACAGCCGATACCACGGCACCTTTGTTGGTCACGCAGCAAGCAATTGGGCGGCTCCAAGGTCAGCGACAACTGGTTGCGCTGGGCGGTGTCGACCATGGGTTCGATGCTGCGTCAGCTCCGGACATTTTGACCTGGACCCTCACCTTCCTCGATGCGCAAGTTCGTGGAATACCCAGTGCGCGCGCGCAGTTGCTGACGATGACCGGCGTGGAGGGCGGTGGCGACGACCGGCTGCTGATTCCGTTGAATGGCCCTCTTGCTCCATAACCCTGAGTTCCCTTCATATGCCCAAACCGGGCGCGTACGGTCGGCCCAGGTTCCGCCCCAGATCAACGAGTACCTACCGTGCACCCTTGATGCCCTTGAAATGGACTTAGGCCTGCCATTGCACAGGATCTCCCTCGTTTCATGACGGCACCAACGGCTTGTCGGGTTCATGCAGCTCGATGAGTGGAAAGAAGCTCGCATCGTCGGTGAGCCCTGCATCACGCAGGATCGTGAGCGCGGCGGTGATCTAGGGGGCAGTCGGTCCATCAAGGGGATGGGTTGGCAATGAGGGCCGCGGACGGTTCAGGCTCCAGGTGTCGCCGCGCAAGGCCCCGCGGGAGGCGCAAGCATCCGGCGCGACAAGGGCACCAAGAGTTCTATACCCTGCACGGAACACCAACCCAACCGGAGACGATC
>CANHUQ010000128.1 GCA_947463885.1 Burkholderiales bacterium | reverse complement strand
CGCGCCGCGCGCCTCAAGCCACTGATCGATCTCCATCAGCGCGCCGTGGATGAATGCAACGCGTCGGTCTGCCCGCTGGGGCAGCGCCTCCAGGATGTCGCGGTCAAACACGAAGGCGCAGTACACCTGTCGGCAGCTCGCCAGGGCATGGTGCAGGGCGCTCTGATCCTGCGTGCGCAGGTCGCGTCGCAGCCAGACCAGGCCGCGGTCATGAAGCATGGCGGTCATGGTGTGGACGCCTTGAGAGGAGTGAGGGGAAGGTGAGGGGAAGGTGAGGGGAAGGTGAGGGGCGTGACGGGAAGGGGAGCAAGAAAGCGTGCTCGAAGGGAGCGCGATTGTGCCGTGCGGGGTGCCCCTTTACAATCGGGGCATGTCCTCTGTCCCTCCGGCTACTGCACCCACCGATTTCACCAACCACTTCCTGGTGGCCATGCCTGGCATGACCGACAGCAATTTTGGGGGTGCGGTGGTCTTTCTGGCCGAGCACAGCGCTAAGGGCGCGCTGGGTCTGGTGATCAACCGCCCGATGGAGCTCGACCTCAAGTCGCTCTTCGAACGGATCGACCTGAAGCTGGAGATCGCGCCACTGGGCACGTCTCCCGTCTATTTCGGCGGTCCGGTACAGACCGACCGGGGGTTCGTGCTCCATCAGCCGCTGGGCACCTGGAATTCCACGGTGACGGTCGGCGACTCACTGGGTCTGACTTCGTCGAAGGATGTGCTCGAGGCCGTGGCTTCCGGGGTCGGGCCCTCGCGTTTGCTGGTCACGCTGGGCTATGCCGGCTGGGGCCCCGGGCAACTTGAAGACGAGATCGGCCGCAACGCCTGGCTGACGGTCAAGGCCGACCCTGACGTCATCTTCGAGACACCGGTGGCGCAACGCCTCAGTCGAGCTTTCGGTCTGTTGGGCATCGATCCGGCCTTCCTGTCGGCTTCCGCCGGGCATGCCTGAGGCCGGTGTTCGCGGCGAGTACGCCCCGAATGCTGCTGAAACCCTGTTGGCGTTCGACTTCGGTGTGCGCCGGATCGGCGTGGCACTGGGCAATACCCTGACCGGCTCGGCCCGGGCACTGGAAGTGTTCGACAGCGTGCCCATCGACCGTCGTTTTGCACATATTGCCGCGCTGATTCAGGCCTGGCAGCCCGATCGTCTGGTGGTCGGGCGACCGCTCGATGAAGACGGCACCCCCACTGAGACCACGCGCTTGGCCGAACGGTTTGCCAATCAGTTGCGCGGGCGCTTCGGTCTGACTGTTGAGCAGGTCGATGAGCGATTTTCGAGTCGCGAGGCTCAGGCTATCATCGCCGACCAGCGACAGTCCCGGCAGGTCAGGCGCGGTCCGATCGAGGACGACGCGATCGCAGCCGCCGTGATCCTCGAACAATTCCTCGATGCCAGGCGGCGCGCATGACACGGTCCGGTTCCGACCCTTCGGCTTCAATCCCCGCATCGGCAACAAGCGGTGCGTCCATCCCGCAAGCCGAGGCGGTTTATGCCGCACTCAAAGCCCAGGTTGCAGCGCGCCTGGACGCTACGCCCGCTGGGCAACCACCTGTGCTGGTGGGGATCCACACGGGCGGTGCCTGGGTCGCGCATCGGCTGCATCGTGAGCTGTGCCCGGACGCACCACTCGGTTTCCTGTCCAGCGCGTTTCATCGCGATGATTACTCGGCGCGCGGTCTGCGCACCAGCGGCGCGCGAGGCACCACGCAGATCGACTTCAAAGTCGACGGTGCAGACATCCTGCTGATCGACGATGTGCTCTACACCGGGCGCACGGTGCGCGCAGCACTCAACGAGCTTTTCGATTACGGCCGACCGCGGCGGGTCGAGTTGGCCGTGCTGGTCGATCGCGGCGGACGCGAGCTCCCGGTGCATGCGGCCCTGGCAGGTTGCCGGATTGCGTTGAGCGCAGCATCCAGCCTCGTGCTCAGTCGTGTGGCCGAGCATCAGGTGCCCGGTCCCGCGAGCCCCGATCTCTTCACGTTCCAGCTGGAGGCCGCGTAATGCGCCATCCGCAGCTCAACGAGCATGGCGAATTGCGCCACCTGCTCACCATCGAAGGCCTGCCGCGCGATATCGTCACGCATATTCTGGATACCGCGTCCTCGTTTCTGGAAGTGAGTGATCGGGCGGTGAAGAAGGTGCCGCTGCTGCGCGGCAAGTCGGTATTCAATCTGTTCTTTGAGAACAGTACGCGTACGCGCACCACCTTCGAGATTGCCGCCACGCGCCTGTCGGCCGACGTGGTGAATCTGGATGTGCGCACATCATCCACGTCCAAGGGCGAGTCGCTGCTCGACACCATCGACAACCTGGCTGCAATGAACGCCGACATGTTTGTCGTGCGCCATGCGCAAAGCGGCGCGCCGTACATGATTGCGCAGCATGTGGGCCCGGGTCTGCACGTGATCAACGCTGGTGATGGGCGGCATGCGCACCCCACGCAGGGGCTGCTTGACATGTACACCATCCGTCACTTCAAGAAGGATTTCACGCAGCTGCGCGTGGCGGTGGTGGGCGATGTGCTGCATTCGCGCGTTGCGCGCAGCGACATCCATGCGCTCACGACACTGGGCGTGCCCGAGGTGAGGGCCATCGGGCCGCTCACGCTGCTGCCGCCGGGCCTTGAGCAGATGGGGCTGCGCGTGTTCACCGACATGAAAGAAGGTCTGCGCGATGTTGACGTGATCATCATGTTGCGTCTGCAGAATGAACGCATGCGTGGTGCGCTGCTGCCCTCGTCGCAAGAGTATTTCAAGCACTATGGCCTGACCGAAGAAAAGCTGGCGCTGGCCAAGCCTGATGCGATCGTGATGCATCCAGGCCCGATGAATCGCGGCGTGGAAATCGAGTCGGCGGTGGCTGATGGCCCGCAGTCAGTGATCCTGTCGCAGGTCACCTTCGGTATCGCGGTGCGCATGGCGGTGATGAGCATTCTGGGAGGCACGCGATGAACCTCACCATCAGCGGGGGGCATCTGATCGATGCGGCCTCGGGTCTGGACCGGATCGACGATCTGCATCTGGCGCATGGCCGCATTGCCGCTGTGGGACCGGCGCCCGCGGGCTTTCACGCCGATCGCAGCCTCGATGCGCGCGGGCTCTTGGTGTGCCCGGGTCTGGTCGATCTGTCGGCGCGTTTGCGTGAGCCGGGCTTCGAGTACAAGGCCACGCTGGAGTCCGAAATGCAGGCGGCGCTGGCCGGTGGCGTGGCGCGCATTGTGTGTCCGCCCGATACCGACCCGGTCTTGGATGAGCCCGGTCTGGTGGAGATGCTCAAGCATCGTGCGCGCAGCATCAATCAGGCGCACCTGTATCCCCTGGGCGCGCTCACGGTGGGCCTTAAGGGTGAGGTGCTGACCGAGATGGCCGAGCTCGCCGAGGCCGGCTGCGTGGGGTTTTCGCAGGCCAATGTGGCACTGGTTGATACGCAGGTGCTGTCGCGTGCCATGCAATACGCGCGCACCTTCGGTTTCACGGTGTGGCTGCAGCCACAGGACGCCTATCTGGCGCGCGGCGGTGTGGCGCACAGCGGGCCGGTCTCGGGGCGGTTGGGTTTGTCTGGGGTACCGGTTACGGCTGAAACCGTAGCCCTGCACACCCTGTTTGAGCTGATCCGCAGCAGCGGGTGTCGGGTGCATCTGTGCCGCATCTCCTCGGCGGCTGGCGTGGCGCTGCTGCGCGCCGCGCGCCAGGAGGGCCTGCCGGTCACGGCTGATGTGGCCGTGCATCACCTGCATCTCACCGATGTGGATATCGGCTACTTCGATTCGTCGTGTCGAGTGGAGCCGCCGTTCCGTTCGCAGCGTGACCGCGATGCGCTGTGCGCGGCGGTGGCGGACGGCACGATCGATGCGATCTGTTCTGACCATACGCCGGTGGACGACGATGCCAAGTTGTTGCCGTTTGGTGAGGCCGAGCCTGGGGTGACGGGGCTGGAGTTGCTGCTGCCGCTCACGTTGTCGTGGGCCAGGCGACACAGCGTGCCGCTGACCACGGCGCTTGCGCGCATCACGACCGACCCCGAGCGTATCGCCGCCTGCGGTGGCGGCGCGCTTGCGCCAGGCGCGCCGGCCGATGTGTGCGTGTTCGACCCGTTGGGCACCTGGGTGGTGTCGCGCAGCACGCTGCGCAGCCAGGGGCATCACACACCCTTTGCCAATCGGGAAGTGCAGGGCAGGGTGCTGTGGACGGTGGTGGGGGGTAGGGTGGTGTTTGAGGCGGCGGGCTGAGCGTGAATGAGCGTGCGGCCTAGGTCGTCTGACCGATGCCTTTAGGCGCATCGTTTGCGCTGCACTTGTCCGGTATGGTGTTGGAACTTTAAAACGGCACTTGCGTCTATGAACTCAGCCATTGTTGTCATTGACCCCGATGTACTTGGGGGCGTGCCGGTCTTTTCGGGCACTCGCGTACCCGTGTCGGCGCTTTTTGAGAACTTGGCCGACGGCATGACCTTAAACGACATCCTCGATGCGTTTCCCACGTTGAGTCGTGAGCTTGCGGTGTCGGCGCTGCGCGAAGCGGAACTGCGATTGGAGCGCCCACAGGCGATCGCCTGATGCGAGTGCTGGTTGACGAATGTTTGCCCAGGCAATTGAGGCGCTGGCTGAGTGAAGCAGAACCCACGTGGGAGTGCGTGACTGTCCCTGAAGCGGGTTGGGCGGCAATCAAGAATGGTGTGTTGTTGCGCCAGGCGGATCCGCATTTCGATGTCTTGCTCACAGCTGACCAGGGGCTGTCGTATCAGCAAAACTTTTCTGGTCTGACGATTGCGGTGCTGGTGTTCCCCTCCAATCGGATTGCACTGGTGCGCGAAGCGGTGAGTGCGATGCGCCAGTCGCTTGTCGCACTTGCGCCTGCGCAGCAATGCTTCATGAGACTGGAAGGCAACGGTTCATGGACCGACGCCCGTTTAAATCGCATCGAACCCCATAGCGCATTCGTGCAACACATCTTCTCTTGCTGATGCGTCGCCTCTACCGAATCCCTGCGCTTATCGCCCTGCTCCTGGGTGGTCTGTTCACCGTTTTTGTGGTCTTTCCCCTCGTGGCCGATGCGCGCCGTGAGTGGCTGATCGCCACCTGGTCGCGACTGCTCATGCGGGCGTGTGGTGCGCGGGTGCAGGAATACACCGCGCCGGATGCTCAGCCGCTCTCATCGCTGCGCGGGCGCCATGGCGCGGGCGAGGGCCGGCTGCTGCTGGTCAATCACATTTCATGGCTGGATATCTTCGCCATCGACAGCCTCGCTCCTGCCTCCTTTGCGGCTAAGGCCGAGATCGCGTCATGGCCGTTGGCGGGCACCCTGGTGGCGCGGGCGGGCACGGTATTCATCGAGCGGGGCCGGCGCCATGCGGTGCACGGTGTCATTCGCAGCATGGGTGCCAAGCTCGCGCAGGGGCATCGCGCGGCGGTGTTTCCCGAAGGCACCACTAGCGACGGCCGGCGCTTGCTGCCCTTTCACGGCAACCTGGTGCAGGCGGCGCTTGAAACGCAGTCGCCTGTGGTACCCGTCGGCTTGCATTATGTCGACCCCGACGGCGAGCCTAGCCATGCTGCCCTGTACGTCGGCGACACGACCTTCATGCAGTCGCTGTGGCGCATCACCGGTCACCCGAGGCTGATCGTGCAGGTACACGCCCTGCCGCACATCCTCCCCGACGGCCTCACGCGTCAGGAAATTGCCCGCCGTGCCCGCCACGCCATCGCCGAGCGCCTGAACCTGCCGCTGGACGACGAGATCCCCGAGAGCCTGCGCACTTCCCGCGCCGCTTAAGGCCTTTTTCTTTTATTGGGGTCAGATCACAGTTTATCCTGACCTCGTTGCGGGGTCGCTGGATCTGAGTTCGCCTTGTATTGAATTCATCGAGGACTCATCGACGGTTGGGCCGAGTTTGTGATTGCCTTAGGCAATTTCGAGGGCACGTTCTGTCGTTATGCCAAGGCTGTGGAGCTGCAGCATGGCGAGGCATGGAAGGCGCCTGAAGAAGGGCTCAGCAGCCGGTCTGCTCGAGGGCGAAGCGCTGGAGGCTGAGACGGCGTAGACCGGCGTTTTTTGCGAACCGTATAGAAACCATAATGGTTCCTTTTCGGAGGCATTCATTGGCAACGACATTAACTTTAAAAAGCATTCCGGACGAGGTGTACACGCGTCTGAAAGCGTCTGCTCAGTTGCACAGACGCAGCCTGAACAGTGAGGCAATCGTGTGTCTGGAGGCCGTATTGCTTCCGATCCGCATAAGTGTGGACGAAAGGCTGGCCCGGGTGCGTGCACTGCGAGGTGTGCTGCCAAGCGATCAATTCAACGCGCAAGACATCGAGAGCCTGAAACAGGAGGGACGTCCTTGAGCAGCTACTTCGTGCGTGCCCACAACATGTGCGGTCTCTCCCTTCGCTCCGACAACAGTGGTGCCGACTAAGCTGGCACGCATCAGACCGCACGGGATTGTCAATCCTAGTGCGCGTATCTACAATGTAGAAACTCCCAACCAGGCATGTAGGTCAGCTCATGGAATCCGTCATCCGCAAGTGGGGCAACAGTCCCGCTCTCCGTCTGCCATCCGCTTTGTTGAAAGAAGCGGGTTATCACCTGGATCAGCGGGTCGATCTGGTTGTTTCTCGCGGGCGCATCATCATTCAGCCGTCTGACAAGGTTGAATACGACCTGGGTGCTTTGGTCGACGGTATGACCTCAGCCAACAAGCACGATGAGTTTGGCTTTGGTGCCCCGGTGGGTAAAGAGTCGCTCTGATGGCACGGGCGTATGTGCCCGATACCGGGCAGGTGGTGTGGCTTGAGTTCGATCCGCAGGCGGGGCATGAGCAAGCAGGGCATCGACCTGCCCTTGTGATCAGTCCTTCCAGCTACAACGCTAAGTCTGGTCTGATGGTGTGCTGCCCGCTGACGATTAAGGTCAAGGGGCATCCATTCGAGGTGATGACACGTATCGATGACGTCGACTGCGCCGTGTTGTCGGATCAGGTGAAGTCATTGGATTGGAAGGTCAGACGCGCTAAGAAAAAGGGGCAGGTCAGCGACGAGGTCATGATCCATGTGCGCGCCAAGATCAAGGCTTTGCTGATGATTCGCTGACGAACGAACCGGGGTGCGCTGCTCCCCGGCCTGTATGTCGCGGGCTGGGTGGATCAGGAGCGGGCGCGAAGGTGAGTTGACCGAGCAGGAGCGAGATCAAGCCCGAAAAGTGATCCAGAAAAAGGCGAGGGCTTGAAGCGAGTCTTTCTGGATGCCAATGTGCTTTTCAGCCCGGCATATAAGCCTGACAGTGCTCAAGGCTTGCTGATTGGTCCACATGGCGATCAATGCGCCGCCGGATCCTTATGCTTCGGGCACTTCACCTGAAACACCTCGCGGTCTTGAAGCCTGACTGCGGTCAGTGCTCCGCCCCATACGCAGCCAGTATCCAGCGCAATCAGATTGGGCCGAATGACTAAGCCAAGCGTCGACCAATGACCGAAGATCACAGTGACGTCCGACGTGAGACGATCAGGCACATCGAACCACGGCATCAGACCATCGGGTGCGGCATCGGCGCCTTCTTTGAGCGAGAAATCCATGCGGCCTTCGGCGTCGACGAAACGCATGCGGGTGAGTGCATTGACGATGCACCGAAGGCGATCGTCACCACTGAGTGCATCGCTCCAGCGGTCAGGCGTGTTGCCGTACATGACATGCAGAAAGTCGGCCCAATGCGGCCCGCGCAGCACTGCTTCCACTTCGCTTGCCAAGGCCAGGGTCTGCTCGCAACTCCATTGCGGGAATACCCCGGCGTGCACCATGAGGTACCCGCTATCGGCGTGTGCCAAAGGTCTTGTGCGCAGCCACCGCATCAGCGCCTCGCGATCAGGCGCCGACAGAATTTCGTCAAGCGTGTCGCTGCGATGCGGCTTGCGCGCCCCGGTGGCAGTAGCCAGGAGGTGCAGATCGTGATTGCCCAGCACTACCGTGGCGCGCTCGCCCAGCGAGATCACCCGCTTGAGTGCTTTCAGGGAATGCGGGCCGCGATTGATCAGATCGCCTGCAAACCACAGATTGCGGTCAGCGCCAGGGTCGGCGTGTTTGAGCAGGGCCTGCAGGCGGCCGTGACAGCCTTGAAGGTCGCCGATGGCTATGGTCATGAGAATTACGCGAACATGGTCAGACCGGATCGACCTGACCGTGATTTGGTCAGGATGGGTCGAGCGTCAGGATCAACCCTTCATGGATCTGCACACAGTCCGTGTTCGGACACCGAACAGAGGGCGAGGACCGTCAGCCCTGACCGGCAATGGTGCCACGTCCGCTGATTGGCTGCTCTACACCGCCTGCGACCAGCACCAGGCGAACCGGCTCAACAGTCCCGACTGCAGAAGGGGCCGAATCCGCGCCAGAGGCCAGCAATGCAGTGCTCGGATCGACCACTTCCAGATCAGCCGGAGGCGCGTACTCGGGCACGAAGCTGCGCAGCCAACCGCGCACCTGCGAGTCGCTGCCTGATCCTTCGCTACTAAGCCAGGACAAGACCTGGGCTTCCCATTCGGCTGACACCGGTTCCAGCGCTTTGGAGATCCGCAGCTTGGGGTGACGGGTGGGTAGGGTGGTCTCGTCGCCTGCCAGCAGTTCCTCGTAGAGCTTTTCTCCAGGGCGCAGGCCGGTGTAGCGAATGCCGATGTCGTTCTCTGAAAACCCGGAGAGCCGAATCATGTCGCGAGCCAGATCGGCAATGCGCATGGGCTGACCCATGTCCATGACAAAGATTTCGTTGCCCGCGCCCATCTGGCCAGCTTGCAGCACCAGTTGGGCGGCCTCGGTGATCGACATGAAATAACGGGTGATATCGGGGTGAGTGACGGTGATTGGCCCACCGCGGGCAATCTGCTCTCGAAACTTGGGGATCACACTGCCGCTTGAACCCAGCACATTGCCAAAGCGCACCATCACCACGGGCAGGCCAGTGCGCAGGTGAATACGCTGCAGCAGCAGCTCGGCGAGCCGTTTGCTCGCCCCCATCACGTTGGTGGGATTGACGGCCTTGTCAGTGGAAACGAAGACGAATCGCTCGATGCGGCTGGCCGCGGCCACCTCAGCAAGCACGCGTGTGCCCAATGTGTTGTTACGCACAGCCTCCCAACTGTTGAGCTCTTCAAGCATGGGCACATGCTTATAAGCCGCTGCATGAAAGACTACGTTGGGTTGGAAACGCTCGAAGATTTCCTGCAGGCGCCGACGGTCTTTGACATCACCCACGATCGGCCAGATGCGAATTTCCGGGTACAGACGCTGAAGGTCTTCCGAAGCCTGATAGAGCGCGTATTCGTTGAGCTCGAACAGCACCATGGCCTGTGGAGAGAAGCGGGCAATCTGTCGGCAAAGCTCTGAACCGATCGAGCCACCAGCACCCGTGATCATCACGATCTTGCCGTTGAGCTGACGTGTGAGCCCGCTGCTGTCGAGTTGCACCTCGTCGCGGCCGAGCAGATCGTCGAGCTCGATATGTCTGATTTCGGACAGCTTGCGTGGGCTGCCGATCATCTGATCCAGATCGGGTACGACCATCAGATCGAGGCCTGCTTTTTCGCACAGCTCGAAGGCCCGACGCCGCGCTTCTTGGCTGGCTCCCGGAGTGGCGAAGATGACATGGCGGCAGTCGGTGCGCCGCGCAATGCCCAGCACCTGCTCCCAGGTGCCCATGACCGTGCAGCCGGCAATATCGCGACCCACCTTGGCGGGGTTGTCGTCCAACAAACCCACCACTTGCCAGGACGGGCTTCGCTCCAATTCAAGCAGCAGCCGGCGCGCACCGTCGCCCGCACCCATCAGCAGCACGGGCCTGCCTTGACGCTTCAGCTCGCTGAATTGCCGGTGCTCTTTCCACCAGCGATAGACGATGCGCCCACCGCCCATGAAGAGAATCAGCAGCAGCGGGTTGATGAAGTACAGCACGCGTGGCACACCCAGCCCGTGGCGCCACAGCAGCAGCACAACCGGCACGATCAGTGCTGAGACGCCGACCGCCGTGACGATACGTTTAACGTCGTACATGGACGCATAGCGCCAGATGCCGCGGTACAGGCCAAAGTAGACGAAGCAAGCCAGCTCGATGCCGATGACTACCGGCAGCGTGGAAAGCAGGATCGACAACTGCTCGGGCGCCATGGCGAACTGATATCGGGCCACGAAGGCGACCGTCCAGGCACCAGCTGCCACCAGCATGTCGTAGCCGATGGCGATGAATGTTTGAGGGCCCAGGGCGATGCGTCGGGTCATGAGTTGCCAGGATGTCGCGCGAT
>CANHUQ010000127.1 GCA_947463885.1 Burkholderiales bacterium | reverse complement strand
GCGCTTCGGGCGGTTAGCTTCGCGGCCTTCCACGCTGATGTCCTTGGAAATGTCGATCTCGCCGCGTGCAGGCAGGTTGTCCGGGTCCAGCCCGGCGGCCACGATCGAGGGGCGCAGCATGTTGGTCTGCAAACCCGTGAATGCGCGGGTCAGCAGGATGTCGTCGGCGCTGCTCGACACCAGCATCGATTTGTACGCATCAGAGGCCATGCTCTCGCGGGTGGCAATGAAGCGTGTGCCCATGTAGGCCAACTCGCAGCCCAGCGCCAGCGCCGCGCGCAGCGCATGGCCATCCGACATGCCGCCGGCCAGCACCAGGGGGCCCTGATAAAACTGACGCACGGCGCGCACGAAGGCAAACGGGTTGAGCCAGCCGGTCTGCCCGCCTGCGCCTGCAGTCAGCAGCACCAGCCCATCGGCGCCGGCGGCCACCGCTTTTTCGGCATGCATGACCGAGGCCACATCGACCAGTACTCGGGCGCCGATGTCATGCAAGGGGCCGATCACCGGCGTGGGCGTACCGACCGAGGTGATCACCAGTTCGGGCTTGTGCCGCAGCAGGACCGCCAGATCGTCCGCCAGGCGCGTGTTCGAGCGGTGCACGATCAGGTTGGGACATACCGGTGCGGCGACCCGACCGCTCGCCTGCTGCGCCGAGTCGATTCGCTGTCCGATCTCGGTCATCCAGTGGTCGAGCTGCTCGGCGCTGCGGCAATTGGCCGTCGGGAAGGATCCCACGATGCCTGCATTGCAGGCCGCAGAAACCAGGTCGACGCCCGACACCAGAAACATCGGAGCGGCAATGAGAGGCAGGCGCAGGCGTGTGCGCAAGGAGCCAAGCGTGTGGGTGGTCATGGTTCAGATCGTGGTCAGTGAAGGCCCGGCTGTGCTGCGTATGCTGCCTTGTGTCGGGCTGAGCGGGAGCCTGCAGGATGCCATGGGGCTTGCCCGTTGTTGCCCTGAAGTGGTGTCCGAAAGTCGGCTCGGTGTATCGTTTCCGGAAATGGAGCGGATGAGACGATGCAAAACGAACTGATGGCGGCCGAGCGCGAGAAGGTCCGGACCATGCCCCTGGAGCAGATCGATGTGGCCAAGGGGTACCTGTTCGAACATGACCTGGTCGAGCTGTACTTTTCCCGATTGCGCAAGGAAGACCCGGTGCATCACGCCGTGAGCAAGCGCTACGGCGGCTACTGGTCGGTCACCACCTACAAGGAGATCATGGAGGTCGAGGTCAACCACGACACCTACTCCTCTGAATCGGGTCTTGGTGGGATTGCGCTTGCCGAGCGGCCGGCCCCCGAGATGCTTCCGAGCTTCATTGCGATGGACCCCCCGCGTCACGATGAGCAGCGCAAGACCGTGAGCCCGATCGTGGCGCCCGGCAACCTGGCCATGCTCGAGTCCACCATTCGTCAGCGCGCCTGCCGCATCCTGGATGGGCTGCCGATCGGTGAAGAATTCGACTGGGTGCAGCGGGTCTCCATTGAGCTCACCACACAAATGCTGGCCACGCTTTTCGATTTCCCCTTCGAGGACCGGCGCCTGCTGACCTGGTGGTCCGACATGGCCACCGGCGACCCTGATGGCAATGGGCCGGTCACCTCCTGGGATCAGCGCCTGGCCGAATTGGGCAAGTGCCAGGACTACTTCACGCGGCTGTGGAACGAGCGCGTGAATGCGCCGCCGGCCAATGACCTGATTTCCATGCTGGCCCACTCACCTGCCACGCGCAACATGGGACCCAGGGAGTTTCTGGGTAACCTCATTCTGCTGATCGTGGGCGGCAACGACACCACCCGCAATTCCATCTCGGGCGGTCTGCTGGCGCTCAACCGTCACCCCGAGCAATACGCCAAACTGCGCGCCAATCCTGCGCTGGTGGCAAGCCTGGTGCCCGAGATCATCCGCTGGCAGACCCCGCTGGCGCATATGCGCCGCACCGCCAGGCGCGACACGGTCCTTGGTGGCAAGCGTATTGCTGAAGGCGACAAGATCGTCATGTGGTACCTGTCCGGCAACCGCGATGACACCGCCATCGAGAAGGCTGATCAGTTCATCATCGATCGCGCACGGCCTCGCCAGCACCTGTCATTCGGTTTCGGCATCCATCGCTGCGTGGGCAACCGGCTGGCTGAGTTGCAACTGCGTGTGCTGTGGGAAGAAATTCTGCGTCGCTTCGATCGGATCGATGTGGTGGGCGAACCCACCCGCACGAAGTCGAACTTTGTGCATGGCTTTACGGCGATGAAGGCGGTCATTCCTTCACGGCGCGCAGACGCGCCTGCGCCACTGGCCTGACGCCATCGGGCTGGCTGAACGCCCAGACCTTGGCACGCCTGACGCGTCGCTCGCGTCAGGTGCACCCTGCCTCCCTCGTTGGGTGATCTAGCGTCCTTTGAACTGCGCGTCGCGGCGTTCGCGAAACGCCGTAGTGCCCTCGGCCAGGTCTTCGCTCTGGCCCAGGTCATGGAACGATGCCGATTCCAGCCGCAGCGCCTCGCCCATGTGCATCCCCACCGAACGGCGCATCACTTCCTTGGCGAAGCGCTGCGACAGCGGCGAGCGCGACGCGAGCTTCTGCGCATAGGCCATCGCGTATTCCAGCAGCGTCGCTTGCGGCACGATGCGATTCACCAGCCCGATGCGCAGGGCGTGCTCGGCATCCACCCGATCGCCTGACAGGATGATGTCCATCGCATGGCCCATGCCCACGATCTGCGGCAAGCGGATCAGTCCGCCGTCGCAGGCGTGAAAGCCCCACTTCGCATCCTGCAGAGCGAACTCTGCGTTAGGTGAACAGAACCGCACATCGCAGGCCAGGGCCAACTCAAAGCCACCGGAAATGGCAAAGCCGTTGATGGCTGCCACGATCGGCTTGTCGATGTCCAGATTGCGGGTGATGCCGGCAAACCCTGGCCCGTTGGTAAAGCGCGATCGGAACTCCGGCGCCGGTCGGCGCGCGAAGTTCATGGTGTAGGTCTTCAGATCTGCGCCGGCACAAAAGGACTGCGTGCCAGCGCCCGTGACGACGGCCACCTGCGCTTCGTCGTCGGCATCGAATTGGCGCCAGACCTCGACCAGCCGATCGTTGGCGTCAAAGTCCAGCGAGTTCATCTTGGCTGGGCGGTCAATGGTGATCAGGCGCACCTTGCCGTGCGCTTCGTAGCGAATATCGCTCATGGGGTCTCCACGGTGAAGACGGTGTCGGCGCCGGCGCTGTGCAGCACCCGAACGCGCGCACCGACTGAGGGGGGTGCCGAGTCCTTGTCGAGCCGCCCGGTCATGCGCAGGCCCGCGTCCAGATCGACCACCACCACGTCATAGGGTGCCTGGTCCCTGAAGGCGGTCGGTGCGCGGCGGATGGTGGTGTAGGTGGCTACCGTGCCGCTGCCATCGTTGCCCACAGGCCGCAGATCGCTGCTCAGGCAACCCGCGCACACCACCCGCATCGCGGTGTCCAGTCGGCCACAGGCCTTGCAGCGCAGCAGCGAGAGCATGCCCAGGGTCTGCGTCATGATGCACGCCCCAGCAGGCTCACGGTGCACGCCACGCCCGTGCCGCCCAGGTTGTGGGCCATGCCGATGCGCGCGTTGCGCACCGGGTTGGGATGGTTGTCGCGCAGCTGTCGCACCACCTCATAGAGCTGCCCCACGCCGGTCGCACCCACCGGGTGGCCCTTGGCCAGCAGGCCGCCGCTGGGGTTGATCGGAATGTCGCCATCGACTGCGGTGCGCCCTTCGGCCGCCCAGGCTGCCCCCTGGCCGCGCGGCACCAGTCCCAGGTCTTCGCTGTCGACGATCTCGGCCATCGAGAAGCAGTCGTGCAGCTCCACCACGTCCACGTCGGCGGCATGAATACCAGCCATGGCATACGCACGTTGCGCCGCGGCCACCGTGGCATCGAAGGAGCATAGATCGGCATGCCCACCGATGCGCGAGGCACCACGGGTCTGCACGGTGGCCAACACATCGACCGGCACGCCCCGCACTTCGGGCACGATGCTGCGGGCGACCAGCACCAGAGCGGCTGCGCCGTCGCTGGCCGGGCAGCAGTCATAGAGCTGCAGCGGATCGCAGATCGCGGCCGATGCCTCGATTTGCTCATCGGTGAGTGTGGCGCCCATTTGTGCCAGCGGGTTCAGCAGACCGTTGGCCTTGTTCTTGCGGATCACCGCCGAGACTTGCTTGCGCGTGGTGCCATAGCGCTGCGCATGGATGCGCCAGGCCAGCCCGAAGAGTCCGGGAAAGGTCAGGCCGCTGGGCCCGTCATGCATGTTGTCCATGGCGCAGTTGAGCGCAGCGGTGGTCTGTGCGGTCGAGGCGTGCGTCATGGTTTCAACGCCCACCACCAGTGCCGCATCGCACTGGCCGCTGGCAATGGCCATCCAGGCGTGGCGAAAGGCAATACCACCCGAGGCACAGGCGCCCTCGACCTTGGTGCAGGGCACATTGGGCAAACCGAGCTGGTCAGCCACGATGCCGGCGAGCACCTCCTTGCCGTTGAGCGGGCCGCTGATGAAATTGCCCAGATACAGCGCGCCGATGCGTTCGCGCTCGATGCCTGCATCGAGCAGTGCTTCCACGGCCGCTTGCACGCCCAGTTGCTCGATCGGGGTCTGCGGGTGTCGCCCGAAGGCGGTCGATCCAATGCCGACAATCGATACTTCACGCATGGGGGGTCTCCTGGGCGAGTTCACGGCGCAGCGCGGTCTTGAGCACCTTGCCGTAATTGTTCTTGGGCAGCGCCGTCTTGAAGTGATAGTGCTTGGGGCGCTTGAAGCGGGCGATGTTGGCCAGGCACAGGTCATCCAGCTCATGCACCGATGCCGATTGACCATCGCGGGTCACGATGAAAGCGACCACCTCTTCACCCCAGTCGGCATGCGGCTGACCGACCACCGAGCATTCGAGCACGGCCGGGTGGCGCAGCAGCACTTCTTCGATCTCGCGCGGATAGATGTTGCTGCCGCCGCTGATGATCATGTCCTTGGAGCGATCGCGCAAGGTGAGATACCCGCGTGCATCCATCGAGCCCACGTCACCGGTCCATAACCAGCCGTCGCGAAGTGCGCGTGCGGTGGCCTCGGGGTTGTTCCAATAGCCCGACATCACGCAGTCGCTGCGGGTCACCACCTCACCGATTTCACCCTCGGCCAGCGGCTGCCCGTCATCACCCACGATGCGCACCTCCACGCCGGTGCGGGCCAGTCCGCACGAGCCCAGCCGCTCCAGATGGGCGTCGCTGCGGTCGCCTTCATGATCCTGGCGCGAGAGCACCGTGATGGTCATGGGGCTCTCGCCCTGACCGAAGAGCTGCACCAGTCGTGGCCCGAACACATCGAGTGCGCGCACCAGATCGCTCACATACATGGGCGCGCCGCCGTAGTACAAGGTGCGCAGACCGGGACTGGTCACGCCAGGACCCGCCGCCTGTACCAGGCGCGTCACCATGGTGGGCGCCGCAAACATCGTCACCTCCCGATAGTCTTCGAAGGCCTGCAGCACGTCCTGTGGTTCAAAGCCTGGGTGTACCACCTGATGGCCACCAGCCAGAAGATGCGGCAGCGCATAGAGCCCCGAACCATGAGACAGTGGTGCGGCATGCAATTTCACATGCCCGGGTTCGATGCGGTCGATGTCCGCGTGGTACGCCATCGACATGAACGTGAGGTTGCGATGCGAAAGCATGGCGCCCTTGGGATGGCCTGTGGTGCCACTGGTATAGAAGATCCAGGCGGTGTCGCTCGCCTTGCGCTCGACGCAATCGATCGGCGAGGCCTCAAGCAGTTGCAGGTAGCGCAGGCTGCCCGCCACACCCAGGTACGGAGCGGGCGCCAGGCCGATCAGCTCGGTCGCCAGGCCCTCGATCAATGCGTCGCTGGTGAACATGGCGCGCGCACCGCAGTCGCGCACGATGTGGCTGACTTCTTTGGGATGCAGCTTGGCATTGACCGGAACCGCACACAGACCGGCCGTCCAGCAGGCAAAGAGCAGCTCCAGGAATTCAGCACGATTTTCCATGCACAGCACGACCCGGTCACCGGCATTCAGCCCCAGGGTGCTGCGTAAGGCGCCCGCCAGGCTGCGTGTTCGCCGCGCCAGCGTCCCGAAATCATGCGTTTGCCCATCGAAGCTCACCGCAGGTGCTCGAGGCTGGCTGCGAGCGCGGTCAAAGAGATATTGCGCGAAATTCGGCATGGTCCGGGGTCTCCAGGCCCGCCCGCGCTGCACAGGCCGGGCATGGGGTGTGGTCCGATTGTATAGAGTAGAAGGCTGTAGAGGCCCGGTGCCCCGGCCGCAACAAGGAGACCTGCATGACTGCCTCAAGCCGCACGCTGCCCATGGGTGTGACTGTTCCGCCGGCCGATGATTGGCTGGCCGGGCAGGCACCTGAGGACATCCTGGACCCAGAGCTGCCCATCGTTGATCCGCACCATCATTTGTGGGACCGGCCGCAGCATCGCTATCTGCTGGATGAACTGCTAGCCGATACGGGGTCTGGTCATCGGGTGCAGGCGACTGTCTTCGTCGACTGCATGGCCTTTTATCGGCAAGGGGGTCCGGTAGAACTGCGACCTCTGGGAGAAACCGAATTTGCCAATGGCGTAGCGGCCATGGCAGCAAGTGGCGTGTATGGCAGTACGCAGGCTTGTGCCGGCATCGTCAGTTTTGCTGACCTGACTCGAGGTGCGGCCGCGGGTGACGTGCTTCAGGCACAGATCGCAGCCGGCAACGGACGCTTTCGCGGCATCCGACATGCAGGTGGCTGGGATGCCAGTGATGAGGTGCGCAACAGTCACACCAACCCGCCGCAAGGGCTCTACGGGATGGCTGCGTTTCGAGAGGGCTTCGCACAGCTGGCGCCCCTGGGGTTGTCATTCGAGGCCTGGCAGTATCACCCGCAGCTCCCCGAAGTCATCGCACTCGCCAGAGCGTTCCCGCAGACCTCCATCATTCTGAATCACTGCGGCGGGCCACTGGGCATCGGTCCCTACGCGGGCAAGTCAGACCAGACCCACGCCGTCTGGCTCAAGCACATGCGTGAGTTGGCATCGTGTCCCAATGTGACCGTCAAGCTCGGTGGGCTGGGCATGCGGGTGGGCGTCTTCGACTTTCATCTGCGCAGCACACCGCCCACGTCGCAAGAGATTGCTCAGGCGTGGGCCCCCTGGATCGAGCCCTGCATCGAGGCCTTTGGCGCTCAGCGCTGCATGTTCGAGAGCAACTTCCCGGTCGACAAGATCACGTCCAGCTATGCAGTCCTCTGGAATGCCTTCAAGCGCATGGCACAAGGCGCCTCGGCAGACGAGCGCACTGCACTGTTTAGCGGGACTGCGCAGCGCGTCTACCGGCTCGCTGGCATTTGAGCCCCTGTACAAACACACGCCAACACACACGCCAACCCGCCGCCCAGCTACTTCCACCACACACACCGCAGCCCCTCAGAGGGCACGGCGCGATCGATTCAATTCCGACCCACGTTTGAGCTTTCACAGGATATTCGACATGACTTCAACGCTTCCTCGTACTGGACTCCAACTGCGCTCGACCATCAAGTCGAGTGGCCAACTCGAACTCACCCTGGTCGATGAACCGGTCGTTGCACCGGGTTCCGATGAAGTGGTGATCCGTGTTGAAGCCACGCCGATCAACCCCTCTGATCAGGGCTTGCTGTTCGGTGCGGCCGACCTGTCGACCGTTCAGGTGGGTGGCACGGCGGCACAGCCTGTGACCACCGCCAAGGTGCCCGAGCGGGCGATGCGAGCCATGGCGGGTCGGATGGATCAGTCGATGCCGGTTGGCAATGAAGGCGCGGGCACGGTGATTGCCGCGGGCGATTCGCCCGAGGCGCAGGCCTTGCTGGGCCAGGTGGTGGCGGTGATGGGTGGCTCCATGTACTCGCAATACCGCACCGTCAAAGCCAAGCAGTGCCTGACGCTCAAACCCGGCACGACGGCTGCTGAAGCGGCTTCGTGTTTCGTCAATCCGCTCACGGCGCTGGGCATGACCGAAACCATGCGCCGCGAAGGGCATACCGCGCTCGTCCACACCGCCGCGGCGTCCAACCTGGGTCAGATGCTCAATCGCATCTGCATGAAAGACGGCATTGCACTGGTGAACATCGTTCGCAACGCCGAGCAGGAAAAGCTGTTGCGTGGCATCGGTGCGAAGTACGTCTGCAACAGCAGCGCACCGACGTTCAGCGATGATCTCACCGACGCCCTGGTGGCCACCGGCGCAACCATCGCCTTTGATGCGATCGGTGGTGGCAAGCTTGCCAGCACGATCCTCACCTGCATGGAGGCTGCGCTGAACAAGACGGCCAAGGAATACAGCCGTTACGGCACCACCATTCACAAGCAGGTCTACATCTATGGCGGCCTGGATATCGGTCCCACCGAAATCAACCGCAACGTGGGCATGTACTGGAGCGTGGGCGGCTGGTTGCTGACGCCCTTTCTGCAGAAGATCGGTCACGCTGCCGCAGGGGCCTTGCGCAAGCGGGTGGCCGACGAACTGAACACCACCTTCGCCAGCGGCTATTCCAAGCAGATCTCGCTTGCTCAGGTCCTGCAGGCCGATGCCATTGGCGCATTCAGCAAGCGGGCGACCGGCACTAAATATCTGATCAACCCCAGCCTGGCGTAAGGGTCAGGCGACGCTGAACGGAGCGCTCATTCGACATACAACCCGAATGAGCGCTCGAGTGCTTCGGGACAGTGGCAGGCCCGCGCGTGCCGGCCTGTGTTTCAGTGCCGCTTGGCGTCAGCCTTGGCCTGGCGAAACAGGTCGCGGGCAATGATCTGTTTCATCACCTCCATGGAGCCCCCAGCGATCTTCACGATGCGCGCGTCGGCATAGGCACGGCACACCGGGTAGTCCCACATGTAGCCCCAGCCGCCGTGCAACTGCAGACACTCGTCGACGACCCGGTTGTGCAAATCAGAAAGCTGCATCTTCACGGCCGCAGCATCGACCGGATCAAGCTTGCCTTGCAGCTGAAGCTCGATGCAGCGATCGGTGAACACGCGTCCTGAAACCGTGGCCGCTTTCAGTTCGGCCAGTTTGAACTGCGTGTTCTGGAACTCTGAAATGGATTGCCCGAAGGCCTTGCGCTCGCTGGTGTAAGCGACCGTCTGCTCGATTGTCACTTCAGCGACTGCCGCACTCCGCACAGCCTGGACCAGCCGTTCGTGGGCCAGATTGCGCGTCAGATAATCGAAGCCGCGGTGCTCCTCGCCGACCAGATTCGTGACCGGTACTCTGACGTTGTCGAAAAAGAGCTCCGAGGTGTCCTGAGCCTTAAGGCCCAGCTTTTCAAGGTTGCGGCCCCTAGAAAAACCGGCCCGATCGGTTTCGACCAGGATGAGGCTGATCGCCTCGCGCGGGCGCTGGGGGTCGGTCTTGCACACCAGGACGATCACATCGCTGGACTGACCGTTCGAGATATAAGTTTTCTGCCCACTGATGACGTACTCATCGCCGTCCCGATGCGCACGGGTCTGAATGCCTCGCACATCGCTGCCTGCGGCTGGTTCGGTGATGGCGATCGATCCGATCACTTCACCGCTCACCATACCGGGCAGCCAGCGGCGCTTTTGTGCTTCGCTGCCAAAGCGCTCGATGTAGGTGGCCACCATGTCCGAGTGCACGGCAAATCCGGGCCCGGTGATGCCCGCCCGCGCCAGTTCCTCGATGACCACCACGTTGTAGAGGAAGTCTGCCCCCGGGCCGCCATATGCCTCGGCGATCTGGCAGCACAGCAGGCCGGCAGCACCGGCCTTGAGCCATGCCTCGCGCGGAACAATGCCAGCTTTTTCCCAATCCGCGTGATGAGGCACCAGTTCGGCTTGAACGAATCGGCGAACCGATTCACGGAAGGTGTCGTGCTCGGAAGAGAACAGGGTGCGAGGAATCATGGGCGCTCCGGCAGCGCTCAGGCAGCGCGCAGATGCGCCGGGCGGCGCAGGTCGTGGGCAAGACCTTCGCCCATCAGATCGATGAAGTTCTCGGTGTAGAAACGATCGATGGCCGTGGCGGACAAGCCGGTCAGCGACTCATCGAATCGCTTGAGCGGATTGCGTCCGCCTTCGACATGAGGATAGTCAGACGAAAACAGGCAGACCTGCTCACCGGCATTGGCCACAATCCAACCCACATCTTCATGCGGATAAGGCGTGACGCGCAACTGGCGCTGCACGATCTCTGAGGGTTTGGCAGAGAGCTTCTTCAGCCGCTCTTCATTGCGCATGAAGGCATGTGCAGCAGAGTCCATGGAGCGCATCCAACCCGGTACCCAGGC
>CANHUQ010000126.1 GCA_947463885.1 Burkholderiales bacterium | reverse complement strand
GCACCCTCCGCGAACCTCGATGGAATCGCGCAGCACATTGCCCGGGCTGTTCTGACATTGCGCGCGCTGAATGCTGGGCCGGGGCGTGGCGGGCTCGATCACCGACCCTCCGGTGGATTCGATTGTGTGCGCATACAGGGCGCCATCCACGCCTCGATAGCCCTCTGCAGCGATCAGATCGCCAGGCGGAACGGTTGATACCCCGAAACCGAATTGATTGCGGATCATCTCGGTCGTGCCTGGGTGCGTGAGATTTGCAGTGAACAGGCCCGCTGCTTTCTTCGCGGTGGGCATGCGGTCATCCGCAATCTGCTTCACCGGGACACCCATCACGGTGCCGTTCGCAAACAACGGCCCGACCAGTACATTCTCGGCCATTTCAACGAACACATCAGTGGCATTCATGGTCTGGTCGGCATTGGGAACAACGCTGCCGTTGACGATGCAGGTGCCACCCCGGAACCCTTTGCGTGTCACCGTGCTGCCGATCATGTAAGGCGCGCCGGGAAACTCCACATCTGAGTTGAGTTGCGCAAGAGTCAGTGTGGCCGTTGGCGATGTAATGCGCGTTTGTGCGTTCAATCGAAATTTCACGCCGCTGCAGTCGATCAGGATGCCGGTGGGGGCTTGCAGACTTCCTGCGGTCACGGTGATTTCGCGCAGTTCGCCTTCGACGGCAGAGCTTTGTGCTTGCGCGGTGAGCGTGTGGCCACTCAAGCCTGCGAGCGACAGTGCGAGGACGATCCGGTGGAGTGCGAGATTCATGATGGGGGCCTTTCTCAAATTTCGGTGACGGTTGCAGTTCTTGGTGGTTTCAGAGACCAGCAGGCCGTGCCGCGCACGCGCCGATTTGGTTGTCCAGCAGTACGCCCTTGCCGAAGCTCACCGAGCCGCGGGGCACCATCTTGGAGGCGGGCTGCACGCCGGTCGCACGACACCAGGTGCTTTGCGTGCGTGGCTTGCCACGTGGAGCGAGACTGACCGGGGGTTTGACTGACATGCGGTCGATGGCCGCCGTGTTGACCACCGGCGCGGTGTCTGTGCTCGCGGTCTGAGCCGAGGCAGGCGCATACAGCGCAGCCACACACAGCGCTGTCAGTGCGTGTAAGGCGAAGACCTGGTTGCGGACGCTGAACATCGAGTACTCCTGTGAAATGGATGACGACGAAACAAAGAAGCGTTGCGGGGCTGTCGAACGTTCCATTGCAAAGCGCGTACCACCTTCTGCATGTGATTGTTTTTGATGAAGAAGAGCAGAGGCGGCGCAGGGATGCGTGCAGAGGCCTCAGCACTGCACGCCCCGGGCGTCACAGCGCTGATACGTGCAGATCGTCAACGATGGGTGCGGACTTTTCGCACAGAGTGCAGCCAGCGATCCCCGCTGCTGCATGTCGAATTCCTGACGGGGCCATGGCAGCCCTGTCGCCGTCGCAGCATGGCGCTGCGACGGGCGCTCAGCCCCGCGAGTCGAAGCGCAAAATCTCGCTGGCCACGCGATCCAGGGGCACCACCGCATCGGCAGCACCGAGCTTGATCGCTTCCTTGGGCATGCCGAACACCACGCAGCTGGCCTCATCCTGCGCCAGCGTGCGGGCGCCGGCCTGATGCATCGCCAGTAGCCCGCGTGCGCCGTCATCGCCCATGCCGGTCAGGATGATGCCCAGGGCATCGGGGCCGGCACACTCGGCCATGGTCTTGAAGAGCACATCGACCGCGGGGCAGTGGCGATTCACCGGCGGCCCGGAAATCACCTCGGCGTAATACTGGCCGCCCTGCTTGCGCACCTGCATGTGCTTGCCGCCCGGCGCAATCAGCGCCACGCCGCGTTCAATCCGATCACCCGTCTTGGCTTCACGCACGTTCATGGCGCAAATGCCATCCAGACGCGTGGCATACATGGCCGTGAAGCGTTCGGGCATGTGCTGCACGATGGCAATGCCCGGGGCATCGGCCGGCAATTGGGTGAGCACCTGTTCGAGCGCCTGCGTGCCGCCGGTGGAACTGCCGATGGCCACAGGCTTGTTGACCGACAGGGCATGCAGCCCTGCAATGACCGGCCTTGCAGCGGGCCGCGCGGACGCGCTTGCGCCGGTGGCGGCGCCGGCCGGGGCACTGAGGCCTGAGGACGCGCGTGACGGCATGGCGGCACGCGGACGCGCCAGGGCCGCCGCTTTGAGGGTGCGCACCAGCTCGCGGCGTGAGTCTTCGAGGAACTGCTTGAGGCCCAGGCGGGGTTTCGCCACGATGGCGACCGCACCGGCCGACAAGGCTTCCAGCGCGGCGCTGCTGCCTGCGGTGGTGAGCGTGGAGCAGATCACGGTGGCAATCGGCGAGCGCTCCATGATCTGACGCAGGAAGGTGAGGCCGTCCATGCCTGGCATTTCAATGTCGAGCAGCAGGACATCGGGCCGATTTTTGGCAATCGCCGGACCTGCGATCAGCGGGTTGGGGGCGCTGCCGATGAGCTCGATCTCTGGGTCGCCCTGCAACAGATGCAGCAGGGTCTGCCGCACCACGGCCGAGTCGTCCACCACATAGACCTTGATCGCCATTTCAATTCCTCAGACCGGAACGCAGACGACCTGAGGCGGCTGCGCGCCGACGCTCCAGGCTAGCTTGCGGTAATGCGCACCGCCCAGGTCGGCATCGATGACCCGAATACCTTCGGCCTGCAAGGTATCGAGTGCCCATTGCGCGTTGTTCTGCCCCACATGCGGGCCGCTGAACCGTTCGGGGAACATGTTGCCCCCGCCGTAGACCCAGGCCTCGCACTGCCGCGGATCGATGCCGCGCCCTTGCAGCAGGCTGTACACCTTGCGCAGGGCGGCGTCGCCCCAGGCGCTGTCATCCTGATGCGCGGCGGGTGCAGGCGAGCTGTGCACCACATGGCACATGGCCCCAAGCGTGCGACGCGGGTCGGTCAGGACAATAGCCACACACGAGCCCAGCAGCGTCTCGAAGCGCTCACCGCGCTCGCCGCAGGCCACGTCGCCCGGGTGCAGCACGGTGACCTGGCTGCTGACCGGTCGTGTGATGTCGTGCGATCCCTTGTCGTGCGAGCCCTTCGGACTCATGCAACCGCCTTGCGAAAGGCGCCTGGCGCGAGCGACTGCAAGGGCGTCTTGCAAGGCACCCGGCCTTCGGCCGTGCCGATGAAAAACAGGCCACCGGGCTTGAGCTGCGTGAGCACGCGGTCGACCACGTCGCGCTTGGTCTGCGCATCGAAATAGATCAGCACGTTGCGCAAAAAGAGCACATCGAAGGGCCCGATGTCTTCAATCGGTTTGCACAAATTGAGCTGCCCGAAGCGCACATGCTCGCGTACTCTGGGATGCACACTGATCAGACCCTCAGAGGGGCCCTCGCCGCGCAGGCAATAGCGCTTGAGCCGCTCGGGCGAGACATTGCGCAGCCGGTCTTGCGGGTACACCGCTTCCATGGCGCTGCGCAGGACGCGGTCACTGATATCCGTCCCCAGGATGGACCAGTCGCTGCCGATGCGCCCGAGTTGCTGCTGATCGGACAACAGCATGGCGGTGCTGTAGGCCTCATCGCCGAACGAAGAGGCCGCACTCCACACCGACAGCTTGCGGGGCCGTGTGCGGGCCAGTTCCTGTTCGAGCAGATCGTAGTGCGCGGGTTCGCGAAAGAAGTAGGTCTCGTTGGTGGTGAGCAGATCAACCGCCATCTGGAACTCACCGCCATCATCGCCACCGGCGATCAGCGACAGGTAGTCCTCAAAGCCCTCCATGCCCAGCTTCTGGATGCGCGGCGCAAGGCGTGATGACACCAGCGGCTTTTTGCTCGGATTGAGCGACAGGCCGATGGCGCCGTACATGAGCTCGCAGATGCGCCCGTAGGTGTCGTCACGCAGTGCATGCATGGTGCATCAGACCGTGGCAGCGGCTTGCGCCGATTCACACAGCTGGGCCATCTCGGTGACGTCGAAAGCCTTGTCGGGCTCCAGCACGATCACGAACCGGCCCGCCACTTTGCCCATACCCTGAATGAAGTCGCGGCGCACGGCGGTGCCGAAGTTGGGTGGCGGCTCGATCTGATCAGCGGCAATCTCGATCACCTCGCTCACGGCGTCGACCATCAGTCCCAATTCGACCCGCTCCCCATCGCGCATCGAATCAAAGATCACGATGCAGGTTTTCTTGCTGACATCGGCTGCAGGGCGCCCAAAGCGCGCCTGCAGATCGATGACCGGCACCACGGCACCGCGCAGATTGATGACGCCCCGCACGAAGGCCGGCATGAGGGGCACGGTGGTCATGGCGCCGTACTGGATGATTTCGCGCACCGTGCGGATGTCCATGGCGAATACCTCATCGCCCAGCGCGAAGGTGAGGTATTGCGCACCACCTTCGAAGGTGGCGCGGTCAGCTGGCTGGTTCATGGTGTCGGCCTGCTCAGTAGGGGCGGAAGTTGCCGTGTGTGCCGGTGGCGCCCGCAGGAGCGCGTACGCCGCGTGCAGCAGTCTCGGGTGCGGGCCGCGCACCACCGCGCATCGGCGAAGCCGTGCCGCGACGCTCGGAGAAGTCCGACCTGCCTGACGGTGCAGCCGCGGCCGGTCCGCCCAGATTGAAGAATGCAACCGAGTGCTGCAGTTGCTCGGCCTGACCCGACAGCTCTTCGGATGTGGCGGCCAATTCCTCGGAAGCCGACGCATTTTGCTGGGTCGCTTTGCTCAACTGACCCATGGCACCGCCGATTTGCGTGACCGACTGGCTCTGCTCCTGCGAGGCCGCAGCAATCTCTTGCACCAGCTCGGAGGTCTTCTGGATGGACGGGACAATCTCGCCCAGCAGCTTGCCGGCACGCTCGGCCGTGCTCACGCTGTTGCCGGCCAGATCGCCAATTTCCTTGGCGGCTTCCTGGCTGCGTTCAGCCAGCTTGCGCACCTCAGCCGCCACGACTGCGAAGCCCTTGCCATGTTCGCCCGCCCGTGCGGCCTCGATTGCGGCATTGAGCGCCAGAAGATTGGTCTGGTAGGCGATGTCATCGACGATGCTGATCTTCTGAGCGATCTGCTTCATCGCAGTGACCGTCTGCAGCACCGCTTCGCCACCGTCGCCAGCTTCCTTGCTGGCCTTGGTCGCCATGCTGTCGGTGACCTTGGCGTTGTCGCTGTTCTGCGAGATGGAGGCCGACATCAGATCGATGGAGGCGGTGGTTTCTTCAACCGACGAGGCCTGCTCGCTCGCAGACTGGGACAGCGACTGCGCCGTAGCGCTCACCTGATTGGCGGCACCGGTGAGGGCATCGGCTGCAGCGCGCACTTCCTCGATGATGCTGGCGAGCTTCTCGCTGCTGCTGTTGGCGTCTTGTTTGACCTGCTCGAAGACGCCCTCGGCACTGCGCGTGATGCGCTGCGTGAGATCGCCGTTGGCCAGGGCCGAGAACACGCGCCCCACGTCATCGATGATGCCGGCCAGCCGCTCGGAGGTGGCGTTGGCGTCCTCCTTCACCTTGCCGAAGGTGCCGTCGTAGTCGCGGCTGATGCGCTGTGACAGGTCGCCTGCAGCCAGTGCGCCAAAGACGCGACCGACATCGTCAAAGATCACCGAGGTGGTCTCCATCAGGGTATTGACGCCTGCACACAACTCGCCGATGGGGCCAGTTTTGCCTTCCAGGGGAATGCGCTGCGTGAGGTCGCCATCGCGTGCGGCACTGGTGACCTGGCGCGCCTGCTCCACGGCTTCCTTGAGCATGCGGTTGGCCACCACTTCGGCGGTCACGTCGGTGGCGATCTTCACGATCTTGGCCACACGTCCCATTTCGTCGCACACGGGGGCATACACCGCTTGGATCCAGACTTCGCGACCATCTTTCGCGACGCGTGCGAAGACATCGGTCTGGGCCTTGCCGGCGTTCAGGTCACGCCAGAACTGCGCATAGGCTTCGGTGGCTGCGAACGTGGGCGCAACGAAGAGTCGATGATGCTTGCCCACGATTTCCGGCAGCGTGTAGCCCAGCACCTTGAGGAAATTTTCGTTGGCGCTGAGCACGGTGCCGCTCAGATCGAATTCGACGAAGGCATACGATTGATTGATCGCGTCGAGGATGCCGCGGGCATTTTGCCGCTCGATCTCGGCTTCGGTGATGTCATAGCGCACGCCCAGGTACTTCATGGGCTTGCCGTTATCACCCATGATCGGGGCGATCACTGCATCCACGTAATACGGCGTGCCGTCTTTGGCGCGGTTCTTGATCACGCCGCGGAACAGCTCGCCGCGCCCGATCGTGGACCACAGCTGCTTGAAGGTTTCCTTGGGCATGTCGGGGTGCCGCGTCGTGTTGTGCGGCGAACCGATCAGCTCCTTGCGACTGTACTTCGAGACCTCAATGAACTTCTCGTTGATGGAGAGGATGTCACCTTTTTTGTCGGCCTCCGAGACGATGCTCGTGACGTTCATGATGTCGGTGCGCACTTTCAGTTCCGACTCGACCTCGGTGAGCTTGGCCTGCACCGCCTTCAGCGCAGCCTCGGCCTCGGCGCGTGCGCGCTGCTGCTCGGCCAGTGCATGCTCGGCCTGCTGCAGGGCGTGCTGTTGCACAGAGACGGTCTCGGCGGCTTGTTTGAGTTCGGCGCCGGCCACGAGGCGCGCCATCCAGGAGGCAGAGTGTTGATTCATGATGTGGGTCCTTGAGTTCAAATGAGAGCGTTTGTTGAAGATGCGCCGGTGGCCGGCAGATGAGCACGTTGATCGGGCGGGTGTTCCGCGAGTTGGCTCAGTGAGGTGACCTCGACAATCAGGGCCACTTCGCCGTTGCCCAGAATGGATGAACCCGACATGCCGCGCAGGCTGCGGAACATGCGGCTGAGCGGCTTGATCACGGTCTGGTGCTGGCCCAGCAATTGATCGACCAGCACGCCGTAACGTCGGCCGCCTGACTGAATCACGACCACGCTGCTGCGATCGGGCTCAGAAGACTCGATGCCGTAGAGTCTGCGCAGACTGAGCACAGGCAGCACCTGTCCGCGCAACTCGACCACGCTGCAGCCCTGCGCATTGAGATCGGTTTCAGTGGGCCGGTTCTCGATGACCTCGACCACCGCTTCAAGCGGGAAGATGAACTTGGATGGGCCCACACCGACCAGGAAGCCATCGATGATGGCGAGCGTGAGCGGCAAGCGCACATCAATGGTCGTGCCGTGGCCCTGCTCGCTGTGCAGATCGATGCGACCGCGCAGGCTTTCGATGTTGCGACGTACGACATCCATGCCCACGCCGCGGCCGGACAGATTGGTCACGTGCTCGGCGGTGGAAAACCCGGGTTCAAAGATCAGCGCCAGCAGTTCGGCATCGTTTGGCGTGACACCCGGTGCCACCAAGCCGCGTTCGCGGGCGCGTGCCAGCACCCGTTCGCGGTCGATGCCGCGGCCGTCGTCGCTGATGCTGATCAGAATGCCGCCGGCGTCATGGCTTGCAGCAATGCGCAGCGTCCCGCTTTCCGGCTTGCCCGAGGCCAGGCGCTGCTCGCGGGTTTCCAGTCCATGGTCCAGCGCATTACGCACCAGGTGCATCAGCGGGTCGGTCATGCGCTCGACGACTGACTTGTCGAGCTCGGTGTCGGCCCCCTGGATGTCCAGGTGTACGTCCTTGCCCAATTCTGCGGCCAGGTCGTGCACCACACGGCGAAAGCGCCCGAAGGTTTCGCCGATTTGAACCATACGCAGTTGCAGTGTGCCGTTGCGGATCTCTTCGATCAGGCGACCCAACTGATGACTGGACTCGATCAGTTCGGAGTCGCCAGTGCGCTGTGACAGCAAGGCGGTGCCTGCACCGGCAATCACGAGCTCGCCCAGCAGGTTGATGACCTCGTCGAGCCGATCGGCACGCACTTTCAAGAAGCGTGCGTCTTCGTTTGCACGACGCTCGTTGCCGGCGCGCCGCTCGGGCGGTGGGGCGGGCGCTTGGGTGGGCGTGGGCGCACGCTGAGCGGAGGCTGCTGCCGGCGTGCTGAGGTCCACGGGAGCCGTTGACGCGTGAGCCGAGATGGGGTCAGTGGCGACCGCTGCATCGGCGCCGTGGGTGCCTTCGTCGGCGCCCGCGCCCAGCGGCGTGACGCGCACATCGCAGTCTTCACGGACCAGATCGAAGGCGGCCACGATGTCTTGCGTGCTGCGCGGGCTGAACAGGTCGAGGCTGACATCGAGATGGCAGCTCTCGGGGTCGAGTTCGGCAAAGCGCGGCAGCCGGCTGCAATCGATTGTCAGTTGAGCGACTTCGCCCAGGGTGCCCAGGTATTCAAGGATCGCGAGCGGGTCGAAGCCATCGCGAAAGGTATCGGGCTTGAAATGCAGACTCAGGTGATGCCCGCTGGCGGGTGCCTGCAGTGGGGCGGCTTGCGTGTCGTGATCGGTCATAGGCGGCCTGGATGGCGTGGCAGACAGCGCAGCGGCATGTGTGCCGGTGTCGTCGCCTGAGAGGGCGGTGTGCAAGGCGCCAATCAGCGCGTCGCGTTCGTCAGGCAAATCCTTGGACGCCGCCACATCGTGGGCGCCCATGTGTGCGATGAGGCGCCGCACCTGGTCTGCGCTGCGCAACAGCAGCTGGCTGGTGTGTGTGTTCAGTGCGACCTGACCGGTGCGCAGCGCATCCAGAAAGGTTTCGACGTGATGCGTGAAATGAACGATGTCGTCCAGCCCGAACAGACCCGCTGATCCTTTGATGGTGTGGGCGCAGCGAAACAGCGCATCCAGTAGCTCACGATCGCCCGGGCTGGCTTCCAGCTCCAGTAGGAGTTGCTCAAGCTGATCGAGCAACTCGACAGACTCGCTGATGAACGCCGGTAGTGCGTCGCGCAGGAAATCGTCGTCGTCGGTGTTGTGCAAGCTCATGGCGTGCGACCTCAGGCCACAGGTGCATCAGCATGCAGATGCAGCACGCCGGATACACCGAGGCGTTGCGCACTGTCGCGCAGCGTGCGGCTTGGCGCCACCCATTGCACCGAGATGCCGCGGCCATGCAACTCGCCTGTGAACGCCACTAGCAATTGCACGCCGGATGCATCGAGCATGTCGACCCGATGCGCATCGATGTGCAGTGCGTCCTGCTCCGGATGCGCGGCCAGCGCGTCCAGCACGCTCGTCATGTCGCGGTACACCTCGGCTGCGGCATAGATGCCGAGTTCGGCAGGCAGACTCAGCGACACCGGATCGAGTGTCAGCGTGCCGGTCGTCTCGGCGTTCAGGTCGACGGCGATGTCCATGGAACAGTCCTTCAGGGGCACTTAGGTGTGGGCGGGACGATCAGGGCAGACACAGCTTGGAGACTGCGTCGAGCAGCACCGGCGGATTGAAGGGCTTGACGATCCAGGCCTTGGCGCCCGCGCTTCGGCCGGCGTTCTTCTTGGCGTCGCCCGCTTCGGTGGTGAGCATGATCACTGGCGTGAACTTGTAGCTCGCGTGAGCTTTCACCGCGGTCAGAAATGCGATGCCGTCCATGCGCGGCATGTTCACGTCGCTCACGATCAGATGAATCTTGCGACCGTCGAGCTTGGTGAGCGCGTCTTGGCCATCGCAGCCTTCAAGCACGTCATAGCCGGCACGCGAGAGCGCAAGACTGACCACCTGGCGCAACGAGGAGGAGTCATCAACGATGAGGATGGTTTTTTTCATGGCTCGCTCAGAAGAAGGTGACTTCGGAGGCTGCTTGGGCAGACCCGCTGCGCGCCTGGGGCGATGCGTGGTTGTGCTGCTGCTCTTCGGTCGAATAGCCGCGTGACAAGGTGTCCTGCCAGGTCTGCGCACTGGGCAGACGCTGCGTGCGCGTGGCCTGCTCGACATGTGCACCAATGCCTTCGACCGCCTGGACCACCTGATCAATGATCTGGCTTACACGGTCCTGGAACTGGAAGGCCACCATCAGCTCTTCAACCTCCGTGCGGATGGAGGCAGACAGGGCGCGGGTTTCTTCGGACTGCTGATGCAAGGACTCGACGGCTTCGTCCACGCGTTCGATGACGGTGCGCACGCGCTGCTCATTGGTGTCGAGTGCCACGCGGTCGGACTCGGCTTGCGTGGCGGCGTCACGGATGGTGGCGTCGACCTGCGCGCCAAAGTGACGTACCTGCTCGCCGATCTGCTTGCCCATGTTTCCGGATTCGGCAGACAGCCTGCGCACCTCACCGGCCACCACTGCAAAGCCTGCACCGGCCTGGCCTGCACGTGCCGCTTCAATCGCGGCGTTCAGCGCCAGCAGGTTGGTCTGGCGCGCGATTTTTTCGACGACGTCGGCCAGGCCCATCAGGCCTTTCGATGCGCCATCGAGCTCGCGGATGGTGCCCAGCACGCGGTCCTTGGCATGGAGGATGTCGTCAAGCGATGTGAGCAGTTCCTTGAG
>CANHUQ010000125.1 GCA_947463885.1 Burkholderiales bacterium | reverse complement strand
TTCTGCACACTCGAGCCGTGGCGCAACAGCGTGCCCATGTTGTACATCTGGCCGTGGCAGGCGCCGGAATTGCCGCCACAACGGTTGATTTCTTCCATGATGACCGAGGCCTCAACCAGACCCAGCCCCGAGCCGCCGTATTCCTGCGGAATGAGCGCAGCCATCCAGCCTGCTTTCGTGAGCGCGTCAACGAACGCTTCCGGGTACGCACGCTCGGCATCGACCTTGCGGAAATACTCATCCGGAAACTCGGCACACAGAGCGCGGATGCCGTCGCGGATGTCAGGAAAATCGGTGGCTTGCTGCATGTCAACCTCAGGGCAGTTCAATGTGAAGAAGGTGCGGACGGGCGCAGTCGCTGGGGCGGCCCGGGCGGGCGGGCCCACACGAAGAGCATGCCACCAGCCCCGGCCAAGAGCGCCAGAAAGGTGAAGCCCGTACGGTAATTGCCGGTCAGGTCGGCCATGCCACCGGCTACCAGCGGGCCGGCAATCTGGCCGAACGAAATGATCAGCGAGGACAGACCCATGATCATGCCAATGGAACGACGACCGAAATAGTCAGCACGAATGGCTTGCATGAACGGGCCGCGCAAACCCCAGGCCGTGCCGTGCAGCACGGCGAAGCCGACCAGCATGGCCACCCCGTTGGCCCAGGTGAGCATGAGCAGACCCAGGGCATGCATGACCATGCAGCCGGCCGCCATGAGGCGCTTGTTGTACCGATCGCCTACGAGCATCCCGATGCCCACACCGCCGATCTGCGCGACCGTCATGAGCGAGATCACGAGCGACGCCTGGGCCACCGTGTAGCCCATGCCTTCCTTCATGTGCGTGATGGCATGCACATTGACCGAGGTGACCACCAGCAGCGCGGCACCATGGGCGAGAGCCAGCAACCAGAACGCGCGCGTGCGCATGGCCTCGCGGGCGGTGAATTCGATATCCTGCGCACCCTCAGACGCAGCAGCGGGGGGCCCGTCAGCGGAACGCTCCAGAGGCGGCTCGCCGTCGATGGTTTCGCCCAGATCGGCCGGACGGCCGCGAAAGAATCGCGACAGCGGCACACCCAGGGCGATGGCGATCAGGCCCGAGCCGATGGCGGTGGCTCGCCAGCCGAACTCCAGCATGGAGGCAGCCACCAGCGGCACCAGCAGTCCACCAAGCGCCAGCCCCATGCTGGAGCCCGCCAGCGCGCGGCCACGCTTGCGTTCAAACCAATGAATGATGGCCACGTTGATGGGGAAGTAGCCGCACATGCTCGTGCCCAGCGCAATGGTGAGCACCGCCACATAAAAGCCGATCAGCGACTGAATGAAGCCCAGACCGATCAGACCCAGACCGAACACCACCACACCGATCTGGATGAGACGCTGCGGGCCGATGCGATCAATCAACCAGCCCATGAGGGGCCCGATGATGGCGGTCTCGGCCGATTGCAGGGCGGCAGCGCCCGACAGGGCGGTTTTACTCCAGCCGCGCTCGGCAGCCAGCACGGCCACGTAGGCTCCGAACGACTGCTGCATCAGGCCTGCCTGCAGAAACTGCAGCCCGCTGCCCGCGGCGACCATGCGCCAACCATAGAAAATTTTCATCGCTGATCGCATTTTCCCTCAGATAGGGCGCCGTGTCCCCGCGGAACACACGCTGGCGTTCCGGCAATCGCTCTTCGGTTTTTCGCGCAATCAACTTGACATCAACCGATCGCGGGATACGCTGGCCGATCGACCCGCGCGCACCCTGCGCGATCACCGCCAAGGAGACAGACCATGAGTGCCACCGCACCGGCCGTGCCGTTGAAACGCAGCGTTCGCCAGCAGGTGGGTGAGGCCGAATGGCAAGTCCGTCTGGACCTGGCCGCCTGCTATCGGCTCATGGCCGTACATGGCCTGACCGAGATGATTGCCAACCATATTTCGGTGCGCGTGCCCGGTCGGCATGATCAGTTCCTGCTCAACCCCTACGGCATGCTCTACGAGGAAATGACGGCGTCCTCGATGATTCGCGTCGGACTGGACGGCTCGGTGCTCTTCAATGCCACCGACTACGGCGTAAATAAGGCAGGGTGGGTGATCCACAGCTGCATCCACGAGGCCAGGCACGATGTGGAAGCCATCATCCATACGCACAGCCTGGCCGGCATGGCGGTTTCGGCCATGGAGTGCGGCGTGCTGCCGATCGCCCAGTCCTCGATGCGCTTTACCGACATCGCGTACCACGACTACGAGGGCCTGGCATTGCGCACTGAAGAACAGGCCCGTCTGGTGAGCGCGCTAGGGCAGCGCGAAGCCATGGTGCTGCGCAATCATGGCTTGCTGACCGTGGGCGGCTCGATCGCCCAGTGCTTCAACAACATGTACCGACTGGAGCGCGCCTGCGAACTGCAGGTGATGACGCTGTCGTGCAATACGGCATTGCGCATGCCCCCGGCCGAGTCGGTGCAGTACACCAACGCGATGCTCGCCAAGGGCGGCAGGCGTCCACTGGGCGAACTGGAGTGGCCGGCGCTATTGCGCAAGCTCGACCGGATCGACCCCTCGTGGCGCGATTGAGCGAGGCGACCATGACCATCGTTTATCGCGCCCGCCGCATCATCACCATGAACCCGACGCGCCCGCAGGCCACGCATGTGGCAGTGCGTGACGGCCGCGTGCTGGCGGTCGGCAGTCTGGACGAGATCGCAGGCTGGGGACGCTTCGAGCTGGATGAGCGCTTTGCCGACAAAGTGCTGATGCCGGGCTTCGTGGAAGGCCACAGTCATCTGGGTGAAGGCGGCAACTGGCGCTGGATTTATTGCGGCTTTCATGACCGCACCGACCCCGACGGCCGCGTCTGGCCCGGGCTGAAATCGATCGAGGCCATGATCCAACGGCTGCAGGCGGCCGAGGCCATGCTGCAGGACCCGGCGCAGCCCGTGGTGGCCTGGGGCTTTGACCCGATCTATTTCGGCGAGCAGCGGGTCAACCGTCATGACCTGGATCGGGTCAGCATGCAGCGCGCCGTCGCGGTCATGCATGCCAGCGGGCACATCACGAACGCCAATACGAAGGCGCTCGAGCTCGCGGGTTACATGCACACCGACCACGACCATCCGGGCATCATGCTGGGCGCCGACAAGCTGCCCGATGGCGAACTGCGCAGCCCGGACGCCATGACCCCGGTGCTGATCAAGGTGGGGGCAGGCAAGGGCGTGGCATCCGCCGATGAAGCGGGCATGCGTGCCTTTTCGAAGCTGGCGGTGCGCTGCGGCGTGACCACCGCCACCGATCTGGCCACCCCCATCCCCGACGATGCCGTGCAAGCGCTGCTGCGCCTGACCGGCGAAGACGACTACGCGGTGCGACTGGTTCCCGCCATGCACGTGCGCGGTCAGACCGTGGAGCAGGCGGTCGAGCGTGCCCGTTCGCTGCGTGAGCGGTCGACAGACCGGCTGCGCATGGGTCGCATCAAGGCGCATGCCGACGGATCGATCCAGGGTTTTTCTGCACGCCTGCGCTGGCCCGGCTACTTCAACGGCGCCCCGCAGGGCCTGTGGTACGTGGAGCCGGAATACCTGCGTCGGGTGTATACCGAGGCGCTGGCAGCGGGGCTGCAGATGCACACCCACACCAACGGTGATGCGGCCATCGATCTGGCGATCGACTGCACGCAGGACGCGCTGCGCGCGCACCCGTCCCTCGACCATCGCTTCACGCTGCAGCATTGTCAGCTTGCCGACCGCGCACAAATGCGGCGTATGAAGCAACTCGGCATGTGCGCCAATTTCTTTGCCAATCACCACTTCTACTGGGGTGATGCGCACTACGCCATGACCCTCGGTCCAGACCGCGCCGAGCGCATGAACCCCTGTGCGTCCGCCACCGAGATCGGTCTGCCCTGGACGATCCATTCGGATGCGCCGGTCACCCCGCTGGGGCCCTTGCATGTGGCCTGGTGTGCGGTGAACCGACGCACCGCCAGTGGCCGACTGCTGGGCGCCCACGAGCGCATTAGCGTGGAGCAGGCCTTGCACGCCATCACCCTGGGCGCGGCCTACACCCTTCACTTGGACGGCGAAGTGGGTTCGATTGAATGCGGCAAACAGGCCGACTTTGCCGTGCTCGATGATGACCCGCTGACGCTTGCGCCCGAACGGCTCAAGGACATCACGGTGTGGGGCACCGTACAAGGTGGCCGCGTGTTTGCGGCGAACACTCTCTGAGGAGCAACGCATCATGACTCGAACGACTGAGCCTCAATCCAGCGACATCCTGCGTCGACGTCTTTTACAGAGCGGGCTCGCGGTCACGGCAGCCAGCGCGCTGGGTACTGCGCAGTTCGCCTTCGCCCAGGGCACACCCGTGCGCGGCGGGCAACTCATTGTGGGTTCGCCCGGGCGGCCACGGCATTTCAACCCGGCCCTGCAGTCGGGCTCGCCGATGATGCCGGCCGCGCAACTCTTCGCCTCGCCGCTGCTGATCGATCGCAAGTGGCAGCCTAAGCCCTACCTGGCCGAGCGCTGGTCGGTGTCGGACGATTCGCGCAGTATCACGCTGCATCTGCGCAAGGACGCGCGCTTTCATGACGGCCGACCGATCACATCAGAGGATGTGGAGTTTTCGGTGGAAGCGGTGCGCGATCACCATCCCTTCAAGGGCATGTTTGCGCCGGTCAATGCGGTGACCATGCCCGACAAGCACACAGCGATCGTGCGACTGAAAGAGCCGCACCCGGCGCTGCAACTGGCCATGACGACGGTGTTTGTGCCGATCCTGCCCAAGCACATCTATGGCGACGGCACGCCGCTGCCCACGCATCCGCGCAATGTGAACAACGTGGTCGGCTCGGGCCCCTTCAAGCTGGTCGAGTTCAAGCCGGGCGAGCACGTGATCATGCAGCGCTTTGATCAGTTCTTCCTGAAGGACCTGCCCTACGTCGACCGTCTGGTGTTCCGCGAATACAAGGACTCCGCCAGCCTGGTGCTGGGGTTTGAGCGGGGTGAGGTCGACGTGGTGCCCTTCATGAACGACCCGCGTGAAATTGCGCGGGTGCGCAAGGTGGCCGGGGCCACAGTGATTGATGACTTCGTGCCCGGGGTGGGTGCACTGGTCTGGCTCGCGTTCAACACCAAGAGCCCGAAGCTTGCCGACAAGCGCGTGCGTCAGGCCATCTCGTATGCCATCGACCGCGATTTCGTGGTCAAGAACCTGTCGACCGGGGCGCAGCGCGTATCGACCGGGCCGCTGCACAGCGGCAGTCCGTTTTACAGCGCAGACGTCGAGAAGTACGCGTTCAATCTGGCCAAGGCAGGTGCCCTGCTGGATGCCGCAGGGCTCAAGGCCGGCGCCGACGGCAAACGACTGGCGCTGACCTGCGACAGCGTAAGTTCAGGCGATCAGCGCACGCTGGCCGAGTACCTGCGCCCGGCGTTGTCGAAGATTGGCATCGATCTGACTGTGCGCTTTGCGCCCGACTTTCCGACCTGGGCCCGCCGGGTGGGCGAGCATGACTTCGAGCTCACCACCGACTCGGTCTGGAACTGGGGCGACCCGGTCATTGGCGTGCATCGCACGTACCAGACCTCGAACATTCGCAAGGGCGTGATCTGGTCCAACACACAGCAATACTCCAACGCGAAGGTCGATGACCTGATGGCCCGTGCAGGGGTGGAGCGCGATCAGGCGGCACGCAAAAAGCTGTATGCCGAGATGCAGAAGATCGTGGTCGATGACTGCCCGATCGCCTTCGTGTTCGAGACCGGCTACAGCGGGGCATTCGGGCCGAATGTCACCAACCTGGACTTTGGCGTGTGGGGGCCGCTGGCGCCCCTGCACACGCTGGGCCTGAAGAAGGCCTAAGCTCAAGCGCAGCGGGCACCAAGGTTGGGTACCCGCTGCGTCAATCAGAGGACGGCTTCGACCAGATAGGGGCCCTTGGAGGCCAGGCCACGCGAGAGCTCGCGCGCCAGGCTGGCCAGGTCGGTAGCACGTCCTGATTCCACACCCATGGAACGTGCCATACCAGCGAAATCCATCGTGGGATTGTCGAGGTTGAGCATGTGGTTGGCGCGCGGCCCGGGCGTGCCGGCGCCCACCCCCGCAAACTCGCCCTGCAGGATGCGATAGGCCCGGTTCGCAAAGATCAGCACCGTGATATCCAGGCCTTCGCGAGCCATGGTCCAGAGCGACTGGATGGTGTACATCGCGCTGCCGTCGCCTTCCAGCACCAGGACCTTGCGATCGGGTGCCGCAATGGCCGCACCGATGGCCGTAGGCAGCCCGAACCCAATGGCACCGCCGCAGGAGGTGAGGAAGTCGTGCGGAGCGGCGGTGGCTGTGACGCCCCCCAGCGCGCGCCCACCGGTGACCGACTCATCGACCACGATGGCCTGCTCGGGAATGAGCGCAGCAATCACCTGCCCGATGCCTTCCAACGTCAGAGGCCCGTCTGGTAGCGCGGGGCGCTGCAAAGCCGACACGCCTTTGGGTGCGGTCGCACGCGCACCCACGGCTTCGGCCAGCGCGGCCAACGTGCCGTCGAGGTCGTGATCGGGCTGCGCCACTTGCAGCAGCCGGCTGCCAGGCGGGGACTGACGGCCGGGCTTGTCGGGATAGGCAAAGAACGAGACCGGCTCGGTGCAGCCCACCATGAGGATGTTGCGAAAGGGCTTGAGCACGCCCATGGCGGCATCGGGCACGTAGGGAATGCGCGGCGCATTCACGCGGCCAGCGCCCCGCTGGATACGCGCCATGGAGAACTCGGACATGAGCTCGCAGCCAGTGGCCGCAGCAATGCGACCGGCCGTGGCGAGCGCACCTTCCTGGCACGCCACACCACCCAATAGCAGGAGGGTGGGTTCGCCCGAGCGCAGCACGGCTGCAGCAGCCTCGATGGAGGCCAGGTCGGGCGCGCGGCGGGACAGACGCGGCGCGCGTCCGGTGGACGCCTGCTGGGCGCCAGGCACCTCATTCCAGGCGCAATCAGCCGGCAACACCAGCGAGGCAATCCGGCCCGGGGGGGTGGCGGCGGCTTGCACGGCAGCCCGGGTGGCGGCCTGCACGCCCATGGACGAACCGATGGTGTGCACCCAGTGCGACATGGGGCGGGCGACGCCTTCGATGTCCGAGGTGAGCGGCGCGTTGAGCGCGATATGCGCGGTGCCGTGCTCGCCGATCACGTTCACGATGCCCGAGCGCGCCTTCTTGGCGTTGTGCAGATTAGCCAGGCCATTAGCCAAGCCCGGCCCCAAATGCAGCAGGGTGGAAGCGGGCTTCTGAGACATCCGCCAGTAACCGTCAGCGGCGCCGGTCACGACACCCTCGAACAGGCCCAGCACACACCGCATGCCTTCGATGCGGTCCAGGGCCGCTACGAAATGCATCTCAGAGGTGCCCGGATTGGTGAAACAGACCTCGACGCCTTCGTCGAGCAGCGTGCGGACGAGGCTTTCTGCGCCGTTCATGGTGTCTCCCGTTGTTTTTTCTTGGTGAGGGTCCTACGCATTCTATCGGACTCCCCCTGCAGGGCCCGGGCGGCTTAGCCGGAAGAATCAGGCGTGGCCGGTTGGTCTGCCGATCGGCGCGACCTGTCCGGTCAGGCCACGGCCTGTTCCCCTCTGCCCCTTCTGTTGGAGCTCAATATGAATCCATGTCTTCGCATCCGTGTTCGTACCCTGGGGGCCCTCGGCCTGACTGCCCTGATCGTCGCCTGCGGCGGCGGCGGCGGCGGTGGTGGTGGTGGCACCGAGAACCCCAGGGGCATCGTCGCAGCGGCCGCCGCCAATCCGACCCTGAGCAGCTTTTCCAAGGCGCTGGCCTATGCCAGCCAGAGCAACGATCTGGTGAACACGCTGTCTGGCCCGGGCAGCTTCACGGTGTTTGCCCCCAACAATGCCGCATTCGATGCGCTGGCGGTGGAGTTGCTGGGCCCGGGCAAGACGGTGAATGACCTGCTCGTACCTGGAAACGAAGCGTTCATGCGCTCAGTGCTGCAGTATCACGTGCTTGCCACCCGGCTCGTGAAGTCCGGCATGCAACTGGGCAAAAGCATCGAACCCATCCTGGGGAACAACGCATTCTTCAAGATCGATTCCCTGGCCGGTTCGGCGGTGCTGTTTGACGGACGTGCGCGCGCATCCGGCATCGAAAGCTTTAACGTCGATACCTCGAACGGGGTGATCCACATCGTCACGAAGCTGATGCTTCCTGCGGATCAGTCCATTTTTGCGCAGGCTTCAGACCAGCCTCAACTGTCGAGCCTGATCGCCGCGCTGCAACTGGCCAGTGACAACGAGGATCTGACACAGCTGCTGTCGCGGCCCGGTCGATACACCCTGTTTGCACCGACCAACGCAGCCTTCGATGCACTCGCCGTTGAATGGCTGGGCGCCGGAAACACCGCAGCGGAGCTGCTCGTTCCGGCCAACAAGGCGCTGGTGCGCACGATCCTGGAATACCACCTGCTGGGCAGCCGCCTGCTGCGCGCGGAATGGCCTGTGGGTCAGCCTCTGGATCCAGTGCTGGCAGGCAATGCGAGCTTTACCGTCAATGCGGGTGGACTGACGATCACGGATGCGCGCAATCGGATTGCGAGCGTCTCAAACACCGATCTGTTTGCCAACAACGGCGTGGTGCACCAATTGAGCACTGTCATCCTGCCGCCGCAGTAAACCCATGCATCGGGTCAACCAGACCGTTGGCTGCGAAGCGCCCATGCGGTCTGGTGCAAGCCGCGATCAGCGCGCAGCCAGTTTGGCGAGCAAGGCCTTTTGTGAGTTCACGGAGCGCGCGCCGCGCGGCACACGACGCGTGTAACCCCCTTCGGAGTCCATCACCCAGCCCGACGTGTTGTCCCGCAGATGGACTGCAATGCCCTCGGACAGCACGCGCGCTTTCAGACGCCGATCACGCACCGGGAAGGCCACCTCGACGCGGCGAAAGAGGTTGCGGCGCATCCAGTCGGCCGAGGCCAACCAGACTTCATCGGCCCCATCGGCATGGAAGTGGTAGATGCGGCTGTGCTCAAGGAACCGACCAATGACCGAGCGCACACGAATCGACTCGGACAGCCCAGGCACGCCCGGGCGCAGCGCACACACGCCGCGCACGATCAGGTCGATCTTCACACCGGCCTGGCTGGCCTGGTACAAGGCGTCGATGACCCGCGGCTCGAGCAACGCATTGACCTTGGCGGCGATATAGGCCTTGCGCCCGGCGCGGGCGATATCAGCCTCGCGCGCGATCGCTTGCAGGACATGGTCGGCCAGCGTGAAGGGCGCCTGCAGCAGGCTCTTCAGTTCGGTCAACCTGCCTGTGCCAGTCAGACGCCGGAAGACTTCGTGCACGTCGGCGCAGATGTCGGGATCCGCCGTGAACATCCCGAAATCCTCGTACACGCGCGCGGTACGCGGATGGTAGTTGCCGGTCCCCAGATGCGCGTAGCGGCGAATGGTTCCGGCCTCGCGGCGCATGATCAGTGCCAGCTTGGCATGGGTCTTGTGGCCGACCACGCCATACACCACATGCGCACCGGCTTGCTCCAGGCGCGAGGCCCAGTTGATATTGGCCTCTTCATCGAAGCGCGCCATCAACTCGAGCACGACCGTCACTTCCTTGCCCGCACGCGCAGCGGCTACTAGCGATTCCATGAGGACGGAGTCTGCGCCGGTGCGATAGATGGTCTGCTTGATGGCGATCACCTGCGGATCGACTGCGGCGCTGCGCAGAAAGTCCATGACCGGCGCAAAGGACTGGTACGGGTGATGCAACAGGATGTCCTGACGGGCAATCGCACTGAACAGATCGCGACCGTTCAGCCCGGCAGGCAAGCCCGGCTCGAACGGGGAAAACTTCAGTTCGGGGCGATCGACCAGATCGATCACCTGCTGCAAACGCACCAGGTTCACCGGCCCTTCGACGCGGTAGCAGTCCTGTTCGCCCAGATCGAATTGGCGGCGCAACGTCTGCAGCACGCCATCACCCATGGCCGCAGATACTTCGAGTCGGACTTCGTCGCCGTACTGCCGCTGCGTGAGCTCGACGTGCAAGGCTTCGCGCAGGTCGGTGACATCGTCTTCGTCTACGAACAGTTCGCTGTTGCGCGTGACGCGGAACTGGTTCACCGACCGGACGGTCAGCCCCGGAAAGAGCCGATCGACAAAGCCACCCACGATCGATGTGAGCAGCATCACGCCGTGAGGCGCGCCAGCCACCTGAGGCGGCACGGCAATCACGCGCGGCAACATGCGCGGCGCCTGCACGACCGCGATCCCGGCCTCACGCCCGAATGCATCGGTGCCTTCCAGCTCAATGACGAAATTCAGGCTCTTGTTGAGAATGCGCGGAAACGGGTGAGCCGGGTCAAGTGCAATCGGCGTGAGCAGCGGCTC
>CANHUQ010000124.1 GCA_947463885.1 Burkholderiales bacterium | reverse complement strand
AGCGCGCACACCCGCCACAGGCGAACGCCAGGTCGATGTCTTCAACCCGGCGACGGGTGCCGTGGCCCGCCGCGTGGCACTGGCTGACGCTGCCGGCGTGGACGCAGCCGTGCGCAGCGCCGCGGCCGCATTCACCGGCTGGTCAGCCACGCCGCCGTTGCGCCGTGCGCGCGTGATGTTCAAGTTCAAAGAACTGCTGGAGCGCCACCAGGGCGAGCTGGCCGCCATCATCACGGCCGAACACGGCAAGGTGCTGTCCGATGCACTCGGTGAAGTGACCCGCGGCATGGAGGTGGTGGAGTTTGCCTGTGGCATTCCGAGTCTGCTCAAGGGCGAGTACACCGAGCAGGTGGGCACGGGCATCGACGCCTGGTCGATGCGACAGCCGCTGGGCGTCGTGGCAGGCATCACGCCGTTTAACTTCCCCGCGATGGTGCCCATGTGGATGTTCCCGGTGGCGCTGGCCTGCGGCAACACCTTCGTGCTCAAGCCGTCCGAGCGCGATCCGTCTGCCGCGCTCTTCATTGCGCGTCTGCTCAAAGAAGCCGGCCTGCCCGATGGCGCCTTCAATGTGGTCCAGGGCGACAAGACCGCCGTGGACGCGCTGCTCGAGCACCCACTGGTTCAGGCGGTCAGTTTCGTGGGATCCACGCCGATCGCCAAGTACATCCACGAAACCGCGAGTCGGCATGGCAAGCGGGTCCAGGCGCTGGGCGGGGCGAAAAACCATCTGGTGGTGATGCCCGATGCCGATATGGACCAGGCGGTTGATGCACTGATCGGCGCAGCCTATGGCTCGGCCGGCGAGCGCTGCATGGCGGTCTCGGTGGCGGTAGCGGTGGGTGAGGGCACGGCCGATACGCTGGTGGCCAGGCTCGCCGAGCGGGTCAAGGCGATCAAGGTCGCCGATGGCATGCAGTCCGATGCTGAAATGGGGCCGCTGGTCACCAAGCAACACTTCGACAAGGTGAAGGGCTATGTCGATGCCGGCGTGAGCGAAGGCGCGCAGCTGGTGGTCGATGGCCGCGGGCTGAAAGTGCCAGGGCGCGAAAACGGCTTTTTTCTGGGCGGCTGCCTGTTCGACCGGGTGATGCCGTCCATGTCGATCTACCGCGACGAGATCTTCGGGCCGGTGCTGGGCGTGAGCCGGGTCAAGACCTTTGAAGAAGCCCTGGCGCTGGTCAATGGGCACGAATTCGGCAATGGCTGCTGCATCTTCACGCGCGATGGCGACTCCGCCCGTGAATTTGCCAGCCGGGTGCAGATTGGCATGGTCGGCATCAACGTGCCCATCCCGGTGCCGATGGCCTTCCATTCGTTCGGCGGCTGGAAGAACTCGCTCTTCGGCGATCACCACATGCACGGCCCCGAAGGCGTGCGCTTCTACACCCGCTACAAGACCATCACCCAGCGCTGGCCCGCAGGCATTCGTGCCGGAGCCGAATTCGTCATGCCCACCATGAAGTGAGAGTACGGCCGTACGAGCGGCAAGCCCATGCATGGGCGCGCAGCAGACGGCCCGCACAGAGCCCGGCCCGCACAAAGGAGACCATCAAGATGACGCTGCAACTCAAGGACATGACGCTGCTCAAGCGGCAGGGCTGGATCGACGGCCAGTGGGTCGATGCCGACTCGGGCAAGGTGTTTGCGGTCACCAATCCGGCAACCGGCCAGACGCTGGTCGAAGTCGCCGACATGGGGGCGGCCGAAACCCGTCGCGCCATCGATGCCGCTGCGCGGGCCTTGCCCGCCTGGCGCGGCAAGACCGCCAAGGAGCGTGCGCAGGTGCTGCGCAAGTGGTTCGATCTGATCATTGCGCACACCGAAGATCTGGCGCAGCTCATGACCGCCGAGCAGGGCAAGCCTCTGGCTGAGGCCCGCGGTGAGGTGGCCTATGGCGCCAGCTTCGTGGAGTGGTTTGCCGAAGAGGCCAAGCGCACCTATGGCGACGTGATCCCCACATCGGCCAACGACCGCCGGCTGCTGGTGCTCAAGCAGCCGATCGGCGTGTGCGCCGCGATCACCCCCTGGAACTTTCCGATCGCGATGATCACCCGCAAGGTGGCGCCCGCCCTGGCCGCCGGTTGCACGGTGGTGGCCAAGCCTGCCGAAGCCACGCCGTTGTGCGCGCTGGCGCTGGTGGAGCTGTCCCGCCAGGCCGGCGTGCCGCCTGGGGTGTTCAACGTCATCACAGCCGATGCCCCGAACGCACCGGCCATTGGTCTGGAACTGTGCACCAGCCCGATCGTGCGCAAGGTGTCATTTACCGGGTCGACCGAAGTGGGTCGGATTCTGTTGCGCCAGTCGGCCGACACGGTCAAGAAGCTGTCGCTCGAGCTGGGCGGCAATGCGCCGTTCATCGTGTTCGACGATGCCGACCTGGACGCGGCCGTGGAAGGCGCCATCGTCTCGAAGTACCGCAACGCGGGGCAGACCTGCGTGTGTGCCAACCGCATCTATGTGCAGGACGGCGTCTACGAGGCCTTTGCTCAAAAACTCGCCAGCAAGGTCGAGCAGTTCAAGGTCGGCCCGGGCACCGAGCCGGGCGTGATGGTGGGGCCGATGATCGAGCCCGCGGCCATCGCCAAGGTCCGAGAGCACATTGCCGATGCGGTCGCGCAGGGCGCGCAGGTGATCGTGGGCGGCGCGCCGCATGCCCTGGGCGGGCTCTTTTTCCAGCCGACCGTGCTGACCGGCGTGACGCCCGCCATGCGAGTGGCCCGCGAGGAAACCTTCGGCCCGGTCGCACCGCTCTTCCGGTTCAAGGACGAAGCCGAGGCGATCGCCATGGCCAACGATACCGAGTTCGGGCTGGCTTCATACCTCTACTCTCGCGATGTCGGACGCATCTTCCGGGTGGCTGAGGCGCTGGAGTCCGGGATGGTGTGCATCAACTCGGGCATCCTGTCGAACGAAGTCTCGCCCTTTGGCGGGGTGAAGCAGTCGGGTCTGGGGCGTGAAGGTTCGAAGTACGGCATCGACGAGTACCTGGAGCTGAAGTACCTGTGCCTGGCGCTCTGATGTTGTGAAGGTCGTCGTGACGGTCGTCATGAAGATCACCGCTTTCAGGGCGTTTCATAGAAAGTGGGCACACACAATCATCGGAGCTGAGGCTTCGGGATGCTTTGAGCGCTGAGGTCCGGGCTGCGGCAACGCCGGTCGATCAGAGGGAGGGAGAAAGGGATGTCTGGAACAAGCGATGCGGCCGCGCGGCCCGACGATGCCACCTTTGACTATGTCATCGTGGGTGCGGGCACTGCGGGCTGCCTCCTGGCCAATCGGTTATCGGCCGACCCCGCCCGCAAGGTGCTGCTGCTGGAGGCGGGCGGCCCGGACGACTACATCTGGATCCACATCCCGGTCGGATACCTCTACTGCATCGACAACCCGCGCACCGACTGGCGCTTCAAGACCGAGAACGAGCCCGGCCTGAAAGGGCGCTCGCTGATCTATCCCCGGGGCCGTACCCTGGGCGGCTGCTCGTCCATCAACGGCATGATCTACATGCGCGGGCAGCGTGGCGACTACGACCGCTGGGTGGCGGCCGGCAACCCTGGCTGGAGCTGGGACGACGTCCTGCCTTATTTTCTGCGCCATGAGGATTACCACGGCCGAGATGCGGGCACTGAAGACGCACTGCACGGCCATGGCGGTGAGTGGCGGGTCGAGAAGCCGCGTATTGCCTGGGACATTCTGGATGCCTTCAGGAATGCGGCCGAGCAGGCAGGCATTCCCAAGACCGACGATTTCAACCGCGGCAACAACCTGGGCTGCGGGTACTTTGAAGTCAACCAGCGCAAAGGCGTGCGCTGGAATGCATCGAAGGCCTTCTTGCGACCGGTTCAGTCGCGCCCGAATCTGACGGTCTGGACTGGCGCGCAGGCGAAGAAGATTCGCTTCGAGGGGCGTCGGGCGGTCGGCGTTGATGTGGTGCGGGGCGTGGGTCGGACTGGATCCGCAGGCACGGCCCAAACGGTTCGGGCACGCTGCGAGGTGATTCTGGCAGCCGGGGCTGTCGGCTCACCCCACCTGTTGCAGGTGTCGGGCGTGGGGCCTTCGGACTGGCTGCAGTCGATCGGCGTTCCAGTCGTGCATGCCGCACCCGGCGTGGGAGCCAATCTGCAGGACCATCTGCAATTGCGGATGGCCTACAAGATCAAGGGGGCGGTCACGCTGAACCAGCAGGCGAACAGCTTGATGGGCAAGGCGTGGATGGGAGTGCAATACGCGCTATGGCGCCGTGGCCCGCTGACCATGTCGCCCAGCCAGCTTGGCGCCTTTGCGCCGAGCGATCCGTCTGTGGCGTGGCCCGACCTGGAGTATCACGTGCAACCGCTGTCGCTGGACCGCTTCGGCGAGCCCTTGCATCGGTTTCCGGCGATTACGGCATCGGTGTGCCAGTTGCGGCCGGCGTCGCGGGGGTCGATCCGCGCACGGAGCGCCGATGCGTTTCAAGCACCCGAGATCAAGCCGAACTACTTGTCGGACCCCTACGATCGGGCCGTCGCCGCCAACGCAATCCGAGTGACCCGGCGCATCATGAGCATGCCTGCGCTCCAAGCCTTCCAACCGGAGGAGTTCAAGCCTGGCGCCACCTACCAGACTGAAGAAGAGCTGATTCAGGCGGCCGGCGAGATCGGCACCACCATCTTCCATCCTGTAGGGACCGCGAAGATGGGCCCGGACGACGATGCGAGCGCAGTCGTAGACCACCGGCTCCGAGTGCGTGGCGTAGAGGGATTGCGGGTGATCGACGCCTCAGTGATGCCCTGCATCACCTCGGGCAACACCAACTCCCCGACGCTGATGATTGCCGAGCGCGGCGCAGAGATGGTGATCGCCGACGGGCGCTGAGACAGAGCCCGTCGCGTTTCACGTGAAACAAGGGTCGGCGCGGGCCACACCCTCCCTCTATATATATAGACACTGGCCGCTCCTGCTTCGACTTCAGCCAACCGACCGAGTACCGGGCACCCGGGCGATGAACCCTCAGTCTCTGCCAATGCCTGTGACCGCGCGCGCAAGTGCTGCACTTAAAGCAGCGCCCTAGAAAACGTTCAGCGAAGCCCACACCACGCCCTGTTTCACGTGAAACAGACATCGCCGCAGATTCCAGCGCCCACACACATTCGGCGCCTATAATTCGCCTCCCGCCTCATTGCTGCGACGCCGCTCGCCGACCTCATCTGCCATGCAGTTTCCAGAAACATTCGATGTGATCGTCGTCGGCGGCGGCCATGCAGGCACGGAAGCCGCGCTCGCCGCAGCGCGAATGGGTGTACGCACCCTTCTGCTCACCCACCAGATCGAAACGCTCGGCCAGATGTCGTGCAACCCATCGATCGGAGGTATCGGTAAAGGCCATCTGGTCAAGGAAGTGGACGCGTTGGGTGGCGCCATGGCCGAAGCTACGGACGAAGCGGGTATCCAATTCCGCATCCTCAATTCCAGCAAAGGACCGGCCGTCCGTGCCACCCGCGCCCAAGCCGATCGCGTGCTGTACCGAGGGGCGATCCGCAAACGCCTGGAGAACCAACCCAACCTGTGGCTCTTCCAGCAAGCCGTCGACGACCTGATCGTCGAAGGCGACCGGGTCACTGGCGCGGTCACCCAAATCGGTCTGCGCTTTCAGGCACGCGCGGTCGTGCTCACTGCAGGCACCTTTCTCAACGGCCTGATCCACGTTGGACTGAATCACTACTCGGCCGGACGCGCGGGTGACCCCCCGTCGATCTCACTCGCCGCGCGCCTGAAAGAACTGAAGCTGCCCCAGGGACGCCTGAAAACCGGCACCCCACCTCGGATTGACGGCCGCTCGATCGACTTCACACAACTGGAAGTCCAGCCTGGCGACAGCGATCCCATCCCAGTGTTCTCTTTTCTGGGCCACGCCTCACAGCATCCTCGACAGCTGCCGTGTTGGGTCACCCATACCAATGCCCGCACGCACGACATCATCCGCGCCGGGCTGGATCGCTCACCGATGTACACCGGCGTGATCGAAGGCGTTGGTCCGCGCTACTGCCCGTCGATCGAAGACAAGATTCACCGGTTCGCACACAAGGCGTCGCACCAGATCTTTCTGGAGCCCGAAGGACTGACGACGCACGAGGTCTACCCGAACGGCGTCTCCACCAGCCTGCCGTTCGACGTGCAGGTGGAGATGGTGCGTTCGATGGTCGGCCTGGAACAGGCGCATATCCTGCGCCCGGGCTATGCCATTGAATACGACTACTTCGACCCACAAGCGCTGCACGCCTCGCTCGAAACGCGCGCCATCGGTGGTCTGTTTTTCGCCGGGCAGATCAACGGCACGACCGGATACGAAGAAGCCGCCGCCCAAGGTTTGCTTGCGGGGCTGAACGCCGCCTTGCAAGTGCAGTCTCGACCAGCATGGTGCCCACCACGCAGCCAGGCCTATATCGGGGTGCTGGTCGATGACCTGATCACCCGCGGCGTGGCCGAACCCTATCGGATGTTCACCAGCCGGGCCGAGTATCGCCTGAGCTTGAGGGAAGACAATGCCGATCTGCGTCTGACCGAAGTCGGCCGAGAGCTGGGCTGCGTGGACGACGTCCGCTGGGCAGCGTTCTGCCGAAAGCGCGACGCCATCGAAGCCGAGACGCAGCGTCTGCGCAGCACCTGGGTCAACCCGAAGGTGCTCGACGCAGCGCGGGCCACTGCGTTACTGGGCGCACCGATCGACCGCGAGTACAGCCTTTCCGACCTGCTCCGACGCCCCGACGTACCCTACGCGGCACTGAACCAGGCGCTTGGCGGTGGGGTCGAGGATCCTGCAGTGGCCGAACAGGTCGACATTCAGCACAAGTATCAGGGCTATATCACCCGGCAGCAGGCTGACGTGGAACGTCAGGCCCACCAGGCCCATCAGCCCATTCCCAACGACCTGGACTACGCCCAGGTACGCGGGCTGTCGATGGAAGTGCGTCAACGTCTGGCGCAGCATCGACCCGAGACCGTTGGCCAAGCCGGGCGCATTCAGGGCATCACCCCGGCTGCCATCTCATTGCTGCTCGTGCACCTCAAGCGACTGCGGTATGGAACGGCCCAGGATGCAGCCTGAGCCGCGCACCAGCGCCGCCTCCGACCGGTTTCAGCGCACACCGGACCTTGAGGTCGCCCTGCGCAGCGGACTCGACACGCTCGATCTGCCCCAGCCTGACGAAACGGTGGCGCGCCTGCTAGCCTACGTCGGGCTGCTGGCGAAGTGGAATGCGGTCTACAACCTGACCGCCGTCCGCGATCCACACGCCATGCTCGTCCAGCATGTGCTCGACTCGCTCGCAGTGGTGCGCCCGCTTCGCGCTGCACTCGACCTGGATCACGCCCGCATCGCCGATGTCGGGTCGGGAGCCGGTCTGCCCGGTCTGTTGTTCGCCATCGTCTGTCCGGCGGCACAGGTCCTGTCCATCGAACCCGTTGGCAAGAAGACGGCCTTCCAGAAACAGGTTGCGGCTGAGCTAGCACTTACAAACGTCGAGATTCTCACCAGCCGCGCCGAGGCCGTCAGCCGCCCGACCGACCTGGTCATCTCACGCGCCTTCGCTGCGCTGGCCGATTTCCTAAGCGCGTGCAGCGGCCTGATCGGACCGGGCAACCTCGTCGCAGCACTCAAGGGGCAGCGCGCCGGTATCGAGGCCGAGTGCACGGCGCTGCCGCCCGGCTGGCAGGTCGAGATCACCCCGGTCAGCGTCCCGAGCCTGGCTGCGCAACGCCATCTGGTGTTGATGCGACCGGGGCCACCGCGCCCCTGCGCCTGAGCGACAACCCGTCGACCTCAGCGGCACACCGCCTCTTTCAACTTCCGGACCGACGAATCGAGCACCGTGGCCAAGATCTTCGCAATTGCCAACCAGAAAGGTGGCGTCGGCAAAACCACCACCAGCGTGAACCTGGCTGCCGCATTGGCCAAGCTCGGTCAGCGCGTGCTCCTCATTGACCTCGATCCGCAGGGCAATGCCACCATGGGCAGCGGCATCGACAAGCGGGCCGTCACCCGAACGGTGTATCAGGTCCTGATCGGTCTGGCCGATATCCGCGAGAGCCGTGTCCGCTCCGAAGGCGGCGGCTTTGACGTTTTGCCGGCCAATCGCGAGCTCGCCGGCGCCGAGATCGAACTGGTTGATTTCGATGAGCGCGAAACCCGCCTGAAAGAGGCGATTGCCGCGGTCGACGACGAGTACGACTTCGTTCTGATTGATGCCCCACCGGCCCTGTCGCTGCTGACCCTCAACGGCCTGTGCGCCGCCCATGGCGTGATCATCCCGATGCAGTGCGAGTACTACGCACTTGAAGGTCTGTCGGATCTGGTGGCGACCATCAAGAAGGTGCACGCCAATCTGAACACCAACCTCAAGGTGATCGGCCTGTTGCGGGTGATGTATGACCCGCGCATGACGCTCTCGCAGCAGGTGTCGGCACAACTCGAGCGGCATTTCGGCGACAAGGTGTTTCGTACCGTCATTCCGCGCAACATCCGGCTGGCTGAGGCACCCAGCCACGGCCTGCCTGGCGTGGTCTTCGATCCCGACTCCAAAGGCGCACGCGCCTACGTTGAATTCGGCAGCGAAATGATCGAACGCCTGGCCCACCTTTGAGCACGGCACGCCACGCTCACCCGCCTATCTTCACCGGACCCTCACGATGACCACCCGCAAACCCAAGGGCCTGGGCCGTGGCCTGGAAGCCCTGCTGGGCGAAGACCGCCAGACCAGCCCCACCGCCGAGAACGGTGCACCGCGCCTGCCCACGGCGCTGCCCTTATCCGCATTGCAGGCCGGCAAATATCAGCCGCGCACCCGCATGGATGAAACCTCGCTGCAGGAGCTCGCCGCTTCCATCCGGCAGCATGGCGTGATGCAGCCGATCGTGGTGCGCCCGATCGGCCAGGCGCGCTACGAGATCATTGCAGGCGAACGCCGATTCAGAGCGGCACGCCTGGCAGAACTGCAGGAAGTGCCTGTCCTGGTCAGGGAAGTCGGCGACCAGGATGCGCTCGCGATGGCGCTGATCGAAAACATCCAGCGCGAGGATTTGAACCCGCTGGAGGAAGCGCAAGCGATCCGCCGTCTGCTAGATGAATTTCACTTCACGCACGAACAAGCCGCCGACGCGATCGGTCGGTCGCGCAGTGCCACCAGCAATCTGCTGCGGCTGCTCAACCTGGCTGCCCCGGTGCAGACCATGCTGCTGGCAGGCGATCTGGAAATGGGCCACGCGCGAGCACTGCTGCCCCTGGACAAGGCCGAGCAGATTCTTACCGCCCAGCGTGTCATCGAAAAGCGCCTGACCGTGCGGGAGACCGAAGCGCTGGTCGCCCGTCAACTGGCCGAGCGCACCGAAGCTCCCCGGCCGGGCACTACACGGCCAGGCCAACAGGATGCCGATCTGCGTCGACTGCAGGAGCGAATGGCTGAGCACCTGCAGGCACCGGTCGAGCTGATCGCCAATGCGAAAGGGCGCGGTCGTCTGGTGATCCGGTTCGACTCGGTGGAGCAGTTCGAGGGCCTGCGGGCGGCCCTTGGGTTGGCCGACGAGCGCCTCGCCGACTGACGCGACAACTCGCGGTCAGCCCTGCAGGTCAACGGCTGAAGACTGACGGCTGACGGCTCACGCCAGACGACTGGCGCAGGCGCCGCGTCAGATCCCTGTCGCTTTGCGTAGGGTATCGCTGCGGTCAACCGACTTAACCGACACCTCACGCACATCGCCCCCCTTGAGCACACGCAGCGGGATCACTGAACCGGCGGGGCCTGTGCGCCAGACCTTGCGATAGAAGTCGGCCTGCTCGGCCACCTTCTCACCCGAGACACCCACCACAATGTCGCCGGCAGTGATGCCTGCGTTTTCGGCCGGACCGTTGCGCGCCACGCGCGTCACCATGAGGTTGCCGCGCACGTTCTCGGTGGTCATGCCCAACCAGGGTTGCACTCCGTCGGTGCGCCGCCCGCGCGCCAGCAAGTCACTCAGAATCGGCTTGAGCAGGTTCACCGGCACCCACAGGTTCCCGGGCACGCCATTACGGCCCTGCGCCGCGTCGTTCACCATCAGCGACCCCACGCCAATCAGCGAACCGTCGTCGGCAATCAGGGCCGCGCCACTCCAATTGTTGACCGGCGGAAACGTGAAAATCGGCCGCTCGATCAGGTATTCCCACCCTGCGCTGAAGGTCTTGCGCGACAGCACGAAAATCTCGGTGGCCTCGGGCTCGCTGTGACCCAGCGTCAGCAGACGCTGCTTTTCGGTGACCTTGTCGGAATCACCCAGCGCCATGGCCTTGCCGTCCAAGGCCACCGCCGTGCGAATCACGCCAAAACCGGTGGCATGGTCATAGCCGGCCACCGAAGCCGGAATACGCTT
>CANHUQ010000123.1 GCA_947463885.1 Burkholderiales bacterium | reverse complement strand
TTGCGTTCATCGGTTTCGACGAGGAGCTTGCCAATGCCCCGCTATCAGTCCGGTTTCGGTAACGAGTTCACCTCCGAAGCACTGCCCGGGGCGCTCCCCGAGGGGCGCAATTCTCCGCAACGCTGCCCCTACGGTCTGTATGCCGAGCAACTCTCGGGCACAGCGTTCACGGCGCCGCGCGCAGACAACCGCCGCTCATGGCTCTACCGCATCCGGCCTTCCGTCGTGCACGAGCCGTCGCGTCGTATTGCCGATCGCACCTGGATCAGCACGTTCGGGGCGGACTGCGGCATCGAGACGCCGCCCGACCCACTGCGCTGGGGTCCCATACCCTTGCCTGATGTCCCGCTCGACTTCATCGACGGGATGTTCACCATGGCGGGCACGGGCAGCCCAGCCTCCATGAGCGGTTGCGGCATCCATGTGTATGTGGCCAACCGTTCGATGCGCGATCGGTTCTTTTGCAACGCCGACGCCGAAATGCTGATCGTGCCGCAGCAGGGTACGTTGCGCCTGCTCACCGAATTTGGCGAGATCGTGGTGGAGCCACAGCAGATCGCCGTGCTGCCGCGGGGCGTGAAGTGTCGTGTCGAGCTGCCGCAAGTCGATGCCGCCGACCCCGATGCAGCCCGTGCGGGGCCACTGGAGGCGGTGCGCGGTTATGTGTGCGAAAACTTCGGCGCGCCATTGCGTCTGCCCGACCTCGGGCCGATCGGCTCCAACGGGCTGGCCAACCCGCGCGACTTTCTCGCTCCGGTGGCCCGCTACGAAACCCGCACGGGCGCCTTCGAGCTGGTCACCCGCTTTCAGGGCCGAATGTGGTCTGCGGCCTTGGGCCACTCCCCACTCGATGTCGTGGCCTGGCATGGCAATCATGTGCCCTACCTGTACGACCTCAGGCGCTTCAATACCATCGGCTCGATCAGCTTCGATCATCCTGATCCGTCCATCTTTCTGGTGCTGCAGTCAGTCACCGACACGCCCGGGGTCGACGCGATCGATTTCGTCATCTTTCCGCCCCGTGTGCTGGTGATGCAAGACACCTTCCGTCCGCCCTGGTTCCATCGCAACATCGCCTCAGAGTTCATGGGACTCATCCATGGCGAATACGATGGCAAAGCACAGGGGTTCGCGCCTGGCGGCGCCAGTCTGCACAATGGCATGACCCCTCATGGGCCTGATGCCGCCACCTTTCAGAAGGCGAGCATCGCCGACACCAGCCAGCCGCAAGTCATCCGGGACACGCTCGCTTTCATGTTCGAAACCCGTTGCGTTTTGCACCCTACCGCGCAGGCGCTTGCTGCGCCCACGCTGCAGTCCGATTACTGGCGTTGCTGGCAGGACCTGACGCCAGGGTTCGACCCCAACCGTCGCTAAGCCCGCGGCCCCCACTGCCCTGGACCGGGCTGACTAGGCGTCGCGCCACGCGTTGCGCTGCCATCAGTCGCTGCATAAACCTGTAAGCTCCCGACCCGCACCATGCGCTGCTGCGCAAGGTGTCGACGACCACGGCACGGTTGTCACCGATGCCCAGAAGGGGCCGCGCAAGCCGATGCGCCTAACGTGTGCGCCCCGCCGTGCATCGTTGGCGTGCTCGGTTTGCGCAGGCCAACGGCGTACCTCCATCGACCCCACATTTTTTCGACGACTCCCATGAAAGCCATCGGCTACCGCGAATGCCTGCCCAGCGATGATCCCCGCAGCCTGATCGACCTCGAGTTGCCCGACCCCGTGGCCAGCGGGCGAGACCTGCTCGTGCGCGTCGAGGCGGTTTCAGTGAATCCGGTCGACACCAAGGTCCGCCGCAATGTGGCGCCCGAGCCCGGACAGGCGCGCATCCTGGGCTATGACGCAGCCGGCGTCGTGCAGGCCGTGGGCCCGAATGTCACCCGCTTCAAGCCGGGCGACGCAGTCTGGTACGCCGGTTCGCGCCTGCGCCCCGGCACTAACGCGCAACTGCATCTGGTGGACGAGCGCATCGTCGGACACAAGCCGCGTACGCTCGATTTTGCGCAAGCTGCTGCCATGCCGCTCACGACCATCACCGCCTGGGAGGCGTTGTTCGATCGCCTGCGTCTGCCGCGCGCCGCTGGGCCCGACGACCAGGCCGATGCCGGTACGGTGCTGATCACGGCAGGCGCCGGAGGCGTCGGCTCCATCGCCATCCAGCTGGCACGTCAGCTGAGCCGTGCGCGCATTCTGGCCACCGCGTCACGTCCCGAGTCACGCGCGCAAATCGAGGCACTGGGCGCCCATGCGGTCATCGACCACAGCAAGCCGATTTCCGAGGGCGTCAAACAGGCCGGCGTGCGTTGGGTCGAGCGCATTTTCAGCGTCTCGCACACCGACACCCACTTCCCTGAGCTGGCCAAGGTGGTGGCGCCGCAGGGCGGCATTTGCGTGATCGATGATCCGGGCGCCTTCGATGTGCGACCCTTGAAAGCGCGCTGCGCGGCCCTGCACTGGGAAGCCATGTTCACCCGCTCCAGCTTCGAGACGCCCGACATGATCGAACAGGGCCGCCTGCTTGACGAGGTGGCGCAGCTGGTCGATGCCGGGCGTATTCGGACCACCCACACCCAAACGCTCGGGCCGATCGATGCGCAGCATCTGCGCCGCGCCCATGCGATGATCGAGTCTGGCCGCTCGATCGGCAAGATCGTGCTGGCGGGGTTTCATTGATTCTGCGTTCACTCTGCCCTGACCCCTCCGATCCGAACAACCCGAGGAGACTTTCCACCATGTCCCGTCGTCACTGGATTCGTGCGTGCGCTGCTGCGGCAGTCGCTGTGTGTGCCGCAACGGCACAGGCCCAGGCCTACCCCACCAAGCCCATCAAGATGGTGGTGCCATTTCCGCCCGGCGCAGCCACCGACACGCTGGCTCGCGTCTATGCGCAAGCCCTCACTGCCTCGCTGGGTCAGCCGGTGTTGGTCGAGAACAAGGCCGGTGCCGACGGCGCCATTTCGGCCACCGAGGTGATGCGGGCGGCGCCCGATGGCTACACCTTGCTGTTCGGGACCAGCAGCCCCATGGCGGCCGCACCGGCCATGAAGAAGACTCCGCCCTACGACCCCAACACCGACTTTACGCCCATCGCCGATATCGGCCGCTACACCTTCTTCATCTATGTGCACCCCAGCGTGCCGGCCAAGACGGTGGCCGAGTTCGTGGCGTATGCCAAGGCCAACCCGAACAAGATTTCCTATGCCACCGGCAATACCACCGGCATTGTTTCGACGGCGCTGTTCTCGTCGCTGGCCGGCATCCAGATGGTGCATGTGCCCTACAAAGGAGAGCCGCAGGCTTTGACCGATCTGGTCGCAGGCCGTGTGCAGTTCATGGTGGCGTCCGCGGGGACCACCGTGGCCTTTGCCAAGGAAGGCCGGCTGCGCCCGATCGCCGTCACCCTGAACCGTCGCAGTCCGGCCTTGCCCGATGTGCCCACCATTGCCGAAGCCGGTATGCCCAAGTTTTCACTCTCGTCCTGGGCGGCTGTATTCGGACCCAAGGGTATGCCGCGCGACATCGTCGAACGCCTGAACAAGGAGTTCGGCGCTGCAGGCTCGAAGCCCGAGGTCCTGTCGACCTTCGAAAAGCAGTCGTTTCAGCACGTCCATTCAAGCCCGGAGCAACTGGCAGCGCTGGTCAAGGATCAGTACCAGGTCTATCGCGACACCCTGAAGGCGGCGGGCGTCGAACCCGAGTAAGTCGGTCGGCGGGCTGCAGGGCGGCGGCAATCCGTCCTATAATTTCAGGTTTCCCTGAACCCTGCGGCTTTGCCGTCCTTTAGCCGAGCGCCATGCCGATTTACGCCTATCGCTGCGAGACCTGTGGCCACGCCAAGGATGTGATCCAGAAGTTTTCCGATGCCCCGCTGACGCTGTGCCCGGCCTGCGGGGCCGATGCTTTCCGCAAGCAGTTGACGGCCCCCGCCTTCCAGCTCAAGGGCAGCGGCTGGTACGTCACCGATTTCCGCGACCAGGGCAAAAAAGGCCAGGCGCCTGCCAAGGAGGCTGAAGGCGCAGGCGCTGCGTCCGCCACACCTGAGGCTGGCGCGGCTGCTGCGCCGGCGGCATCTCCTGGTGCCCCCACCGCGTCGGGTTCGGCTGCGGGCGCATCCGCCTCGGGGTCGACCCCTGCTGCGCCGAGTCCAGCTTCGGCCACCCCGCCATCGGCGGGCGGAACGTCCTCCACGTGAGGGCGTTGCGCCCAGGGAGTGGCCAAGCCAGCCGCGCCCGCGTGCCGCCACGCTGATCCGTCGCCTTCACCCACTCCATCCGAGCGCCACGATGTTTCGTCGCTACTTCATCACCGGTCTGCTGATCTGGATACCGATCGGCATCACGTTGTGGGTGCTCAACTTCATCGTCACCACGCTCGACCTCAGCCTGTCGTTGCTGCCCGTGCAGTGGCAGCCCCTGCAGGTGTTCGGGCGCAATCTGCCCGGTATGGGGGCGTTGCTCACGGTGCTGGTGATCTTCATCACCGGAGTGCTGGCCGCCAACTTTCTGGGCCAGCGCCTGGTAGGTCTGTGGGAGTCGCTGCTGTCGCGCATCCCCATCGTGCGCACCATCTACTCGAGCGTCAAGCAGGTGAGCGACACGCTGCTCTCGCCGCAGGGCAATGCCTTTCGCAAGGCACTGCTGATCGAATATCCGCGCCGCGGCAGCTGGACCATCGGGTTTCTGACGGGCGTGCCTGCCGATGAAGTGCGTGCACAGGTGGCCGCACCAGCGCCGGGTGCGACCGACGGGCCCGAAATGGTGTCGGTCTATGTCCCAACCACCCCCAACCCCACCTCAGGATTCTTCCTGATGGTGCGCAAAGACGAAACCATCGAGCTCGATATGTCCGTCGACGAGGCCTTGAAGTACGTGGTCTCGATGGGCGTAGTCGTCCCGTCCGCGCGCGCCCGTCTGCCCAACGGTTCCGATGCCGCATCTGCCGATGTGCCCGTGGCCGCACCCTCCTCATCGAACCTGACCTGATCAAAGAGAACCACAGCATGCGTACCTGCTACACCGGCGAGGTGTCCATCGACCGCCTGGACCAGACCGTGACCCTCTTTGGCTGGGTGCAGCGACGCCGCGACCATGGCGGCGTGATCTTCATCGACCTGCGCGACCGCGCCGGCATTGCCCAGGTGGTGTGTGACCCGGATCGTGCCGAGACCTTTGCCACCGCCGAGCGCGTGCGCAATGAGTATTGCGTGCGCATCACCGGCAAGGTGCGTCGCCGCCCGGAGGGCACCGACAATGCAGGCATTCGCAGCGGCCAGATCGAGGTGCTGTGCCACGAACTCGAGATCCTCAATGCCTCGGTCACGCCGCCGTTTCAGCTGGACGACGACAATCTGTCCGAGACCACGCGCCTGACGCACCGGGTCCTCGATCTGCGCCGCCCGCAGATGCAAAACAACCTGATGCTGCGTTATCGCGTGGCCATGGAAGTGCGCAAGTACCTCGATTCGCTCGGCTTCATCGACATCGAAACGCCGATGCTCACCAAGTCCACGCCTGAGGGCGCGCGTGACTATCTCGTGCCCTCGCGCGTCAATGCAGGCCAGTTCTTCGCCCTGCCGCAAAGCCCGCAGCTCTTCAAGCAGCTGCTGATGGTCTCGGGGTTCGACCGCTACTACCAGATCACCAAGTGCTTTCGCGACGAAGACCTGCGTGCCGACCGCCAGCCCGAGTTCACGCAGATCGACTGCGAGACTTCCTTCCTGGATGAAGTCGAAATCCGCGCCATCTTCGAGGAGATGATCCGCACGGTGTTTCGCAATGTGCAGGGGGTCGAGTTGCCCGGTCAGTTCCCCACCATGGCGTACTCCGAAGCCATGCGTCTGTACGGCTCGGACAAGCCCGATCTGCGTGTGCGCATGCAGTTCACCGACCTCACCGAGGTCATGCGCGATGTCGATTTCAAGGTGTTCTCGGCGCCCGCCCAGTCGCCTGAAGGCCGCGTCGTGGGCCTGCGCGTGCCGGGTGGTGCCGAGCTCACCCGCAGCGAAATCGACGCCTACACTCAGTTCGTGGCCATCTATGGCGCCAAGGGCCTGGCCTACATCAAGGTCAACGATGCCGCCAAAGGTCGCGAGGGTCTGCAGTCGCCCATCGTCAAGAACCTGCACGATCGCGCTCTCGACGCCGTGCTCTCGCGCACCGGTGCGGTCAATGGCGACCTGATCTTTTTCGGTGCAGACAGCGCAAAGGTGGTGAACGATGCGATCGGCGCGCTGCGCGTGCGCATCGGGCATTCCGAGTTCGGTCGCAAGCATGGCCTGTTCGAAACCGCCTGGCGTCCGTTGTGGGTGGTCGATTTCCCCATGTTCGAGCACGACAAGGAAGAAGACCGCTGGGTGGCTGTGCATCACCCCTTCACGGCGCCCAAGGATGGGCATGAGGATTTCATGTCGACCGACCCGAGCCGCTGCGTGGCCAAGGCCTACGACATGGTGCTCAACGGTTGGGAGATCGGTGGCGGCTCGGTGCGGATCCACCGCGAAGCCGTGCAGTCCAAGGTGTTTCGTGCACTGCGCATCGAGGCCGATGAGGCGCGCGCCAAGTTTGGCTTCCTGCTCGATGCGCTGCAGTACGGCGCGCCCCCGCATGGTGGCATTGCCTTCGGCCTGGATCGCATCGTCACCATGATGGCCGGTGCCGAGTCGATTCGCGACGTCATCGCCTTCCCCAAGACGCAGCGTGCTCAGGACCTGCTCACACAGGCTCCGTCGCCTGTCGACGAAAAGCAGCTGCGCGAGCTGCACATTCGTCTGCGTATGCCTGAAGTCAAGGCTTGAGCCGCATCGCCGCGCCGAGCTCACATGGGCCACAAGATTCCCGAGTCGGTGCTGGTGGTCATTCACACCCGCGACCTGCAGGTGTTGTTGCTTGAGCGCGCTGATCATCCGGGCTTCTGGCAGTCGGTCACTGGCAGCAAGGACGCACTGGACGAGCCGCTCGAGCTGACCTGCCGGCGTGAAGTGCTCGAGGAAACCGGGCTCGATGCTGCGCAGTTCGTGCTGCAGGACTGGGGTGTGCGCAATCGCTATGAAATCTATCCGCACTGGCGCCATCGCTATCCCGAGGGTGTGACGCATAACACCGAGCATGTGTTCGGGCTCTGTCTGCCCGAGCCGCAACCGGTGCAGATTGCGCCGCGTGAGCATCTGCAATACCAGTGGCTGCCTTGGAACGAAGCGGCTGATCGCTGTTTCTCAATGTCCAATGTGCAGGCCATCCGTCAGCTCCCTGAAAGGCTGGCACGCGCATGAGCGCGCAGCCGCCCGATCCGACCGCTCTGCGGTCCCTCAGGGTGGCGACCTACAACATTCACAAGGGTGTGATCCGCGACCTGTTTGGTCTGAAGCGGGTGGCGAGCGTGCATGCGCTGCGCAACCGACTGCATGAACTGAGTGCCGACCTGATATTTCTGCAGGAAGTGCAGGGCAAGAACGATCGCAGTGCGGCGCGCTTTGAGCAGTGGCCGGGTGAGTCGCAGGAAGAATATCTGGCGCGCTCACCGGGCTTGAAGCACACCTTCGAATCGGCCTATGGCCGCAATGCCTCGTATCTGCATGGCCATCACGGCAACGCGCTGCTCTCGCGGTTTCCGATTCTGCGCCGCGAAAACCGCGACTTCTCCGACCATGCGCTGGAAAAGCGCGGTGTGCTGCATTGCGTGGTCCGGATCGGCCGACGCAATGTGCACTGCTTCGTGATTCACTTCGGTCTCTTCGCGCGCAGCCGTGAACGCCAGGCCGAAGCGTTGATCGAATGGATCAACCGTGAGGTCCCTCAGCGTGCACCGCTGCTGATTGCGGGTGACTTCAATGACTGGCGCGATCGTCTGAGCCGTCGGTTGATTGACTCGGTCGGGGTGACCGAAGTGATGGGCGGTGCCCGTACGTTTCCTGCACTGGTGCCATGGCTGCGCATGGACCGGATTTATCAGCGCGGCTTTCGGGTGCACCGGGCCGATGTCCTGAAGGGGCCGGAGTGGGCACGTCTGTCCGACCATGCCCCGCTTGTGGCCGATCTGTCGCTGCCCTCCTGAGCGCGCAGCATGACCAGGCGTGCGCAGCCAAGGGATGATCTGCAACTGCTGCAGTCGGGGGAGGAGTTTTTCCCCGCATTGCGCGGGCTGATCGACTCGGCCAAGCGCAGCGTCTGGCTCGAAACCTACATCTTTGCAGACGACGCCACCGGCCATGCCATCGCCCAGAGTCTGGCGGCTGCAGCCCGCCGCGGCGTTGACGTGCGGGTAGTGGTCGACGGATTTGGCACCCGTCCTCTGTCTGATGCGATTGCCGCGCCACTGCGGATGGCAGGCGTGCAGTTGCGCATCTATTCCCCCGTGCCTCGCCTGCTCACCTTGGATCGCAGCCGACTGCGTCGCCTGCACCGCAAGCTGGCTTGCATCGATGGCCAGTGGGCCTTTGTCGGTGGCATCAATATTTTGGACGATCTCGTTGACCCGAATCACGGACCGTTGACGCATCCCCGGCTCGACTATGCCGTGCGCCTGCAGGGCACGCAGGTCGATGCCGTGGCGCATTGCATGTCCAGGCTCTGGGAGCAGTTGATCGCGCCGCATATGATCGAGCGGTCCGTGCGTGAGCCCAGGCGGCATGACGCATCAGGCAAGGCCTCGCGCGTGCAGCTGCTGCTGCGAGACAACCTCGCCAATCGACGCAGTATTGAACGTGCGTACCTTCGCGCAATTGGTCAGGCACGCCACGAAGTGCTCATCGCCACAGCCTATTTTTTTCCTGGCAGGCGTTTTCGGCGCGCCTTGCGTGAGGCGGCCGCCAGAGGGGTGCGCGTGCGCCTGCTGCTGCAGGGGCGCACGGAGTACATCTTGCCGCACCATGCGGCGCAAGCGTTGTACGACTCACTGCTGGGGCATGGGATTGAAATCATCGAGTACCACCGCAGCTTTCTGCACGCCAAGGTGGCTGTCGTTGACGATTGGGCCACGGTCGGTTCGTCCAATATCGACCCGTTCTCGTTGCTGCTGGCGCGAGAAGCCAATCTGGTGATTCGTGACAGGCCGTTTGCAGACAACCTGCGCGCGCGCCTGCTGGCGGCGATGCAAGAGGGCAGTCAGCCGATCGCGGTCGACGAGCATCGCAGGCGCGGCTGGTGGCAACGTGCCTGGGGTTGGATCGCGTACGGATTGCTCAGGCTGGGTGTTCTGGTCTCAGGCGAGCGCCAGAGATACTGAACCTGACCCGAGACAAAGGAAGAGAGAGGGGAAGAGACCGGCAGGAGGCGGTCGCCCGATCGCTCGGACGACCTTCGGACGTACGGACTGCAGTCCGTACGTCCATCCGATGTTCTGCAGCCCGATGTTCTGCTGTCAATGGACTGCCGCTCAGCGTGAGGCCGCTGAGCGCAACGCTCAGGGTGCCGGGCTGATCGATACCGCCAGGGCTTCCGTGAAGGTGAGCTGCACTTCGTCGCCGGCCTTCAGTCCACGCGCAAATGCCTGGGCCTGCGGGTCCTGCACGCGGACCTTGCGCACGGCACCGTCGCCGCCCAAGACTTCCACCGTATTGGTGGCTGCATCAACCGCGACCACCTTGACCACGCCCCGGGCCGTCAGGGTGCCCGAGGCACCAGGCATGGCGCCAGGCATGGCACGACCGGCCTCATAAGTGGGCCGTGCGCTGGTGACGCCGGTGCCAGGCTTCACGACTTCTGCAGCCAACCCCTCGGTGAAGCGCACGCTGACCCGGTCACCGGTTTTCAGCTGATTGAAGTTCTGGACGCCCGGGCCGATCTGCATCACGCGTGCGCGACCATCTGCGGTACGCAGGCGAACCATCCGGTTGGCCGGGTCGATGGCATCGATCAGCGCAGTCACTTCGACGGTATCTGACAGGGACACGGGCTTGGGCGTATGTGCCGGCATGGCGCAGGCGGTCATGAATGCGGCAATGGCAAACGAGGCGGCGATGCGTTTCAAGAGTCTTCTCCTGGAGGACGTGAATGATGTGATCTGAACAACTGGCGCGTGAACACCATGCGGATCGTTGAAGGCGAGCAGGTGGCGCAGCGACAACACCGTACAGGCATCCCCGGTATCCGCACGCCGTCGCGAGTATGCCCCAGCGACGGGCTCGCTTGGATGTCACAGGTGTCTGTTGAGCGCCGCTCTACAATGTCCTGACACTCTTGCTTGAAAACCGCGTCTTTTTTGCCCTGTCGGGCACACTGGCGCACCGCGCACACCGCGCCAGACTGCCCGCAAGCAGGTCCGTTTCCCTGATGAACATTCGGGCCCCCTGTGTCCCGCCCTTGCCTAAGCGTTGTGCCAGCCCTGCTTGTTCTGCGCCCCGAGGGCCTCTATTGCGAGGCCGGCGACTTTTTCATCGATCCGTGGCGTCCGG
>CANHUQ010000122.1 GCA_947463885.1 Burkholderiales bacterium | reverse complement strand
CGTTGGGTGCGAACTTCATCTCGCCGAGGATGGTGTTGCGAAAAGTGCCCCCGCGAATCCTGTTGGCGATTTTTTCGCGGTCCAGGGTTTTGAGTTCATTGGCTGCCATGGCCCAGACTTGAAGCGACGCAGCGCCCAGAGCCATGAATTTGTCGGGCATCAGGCGATGCTGCTGCTGTGAGCGCGCGACGTAGGACCGGTTCACCGGGTTGCTCATGAAGGGTTCGACATCAGGAAAGTAGATGTCGGCACCAACCACGCCATTGGAGGACTCACCTGCCACGCCGATCACGCTGGGGGCGATGGTGCCTACCGCTGCGATCAGTTGGCCGGGTACGCGTGCCTGGCGCGCCTGGCGGATCAGGGCGGGCATGCCCAGGCCTTCACTCGCATTGATCGCCACGACTGCGTCCGGGTTGGCCGATCGAACGTTGGTCAACGCCACGCGGAAATCAGCTTGTGTGAAAGGAAACTTTTCCTCCGCCACTTTCTCGTAGGCGTAATTGAGTTTTTTCAGCTCCGCCTCGATTGAAGCCTGTGCGCCGTTGCCATACGCGTCGTTTTGCGTGAGGAACGCAACGCGCTTCGCCTTGAGCCGGTTGGCCAGGTAGTCGGCGATGACGGCGCCGTCCTGGCTGTTCGAGCTGTTCAGACGCACCGCCAGCGGATTGCCTTCGCCCGACAGGATCGGATCGGCCTTGGAAATGGCGGTGATGTCTAGGATGCCAGCGCGACTGATCACCGGCTGCATGGCCAGGGTGACCGGACTGTTCCAGCCTTCAATGATCACCGACACGCCAGCTGAGATGAGTTCGTTGGCGCGTGACACGCCCACAGCTGGGGTCGATTCGTCGTCGCGGGCCTCGATGACGATCTGCCGACCCAGCACGCCGCCCTGCTCGTTGATGATGGAAGCCATGGTCTGAATGGACTTAACCAAGTGTTGGCCTTGGGGGCCCGCGCCGCCGCTCAACGGAAAAATCACCCCGACTTTGACGGGTTGAGCTGCGACCGGCGCTGCAAAGAACGCACTGGCTGCAAGCGCAGCGAAGGATGCACGTAGGAATCCCATGATGTGAAGCTCCTCCTGGTTGATCGTTGTTGAACGGCAGGCGCCGATCGCTTTGTGACGCGGCCCGTCAAATCTGAACGGTCGCGCTTTCTCGGACTTAAGTGTAACGTGACCCGTTACGGGCAGTCGTTTCGCTTCCCGAGGAGGCCGTCATGAGCATCTCGCACGCATCGCCACTTTTGGTCAGTACGGCTTGGCTGCAGGCGCATCTGGGTGATCCCGATGTGCGCATCCTGGACTGCACGACGTATATGACGCCCCAACCGGTTGGACCTTCACGCATTGAGAGCGGGCGTGCGGACTGGGCCAAAGGCCACATTCCCGGTGCGCAACATGTCGACATGGTGGAAGACCTCTCGGATCCCCACGGTCGTTTTCCCTATACGTTGCCCTCCGATATGCGGATCGCCTCTCTCATGTCGCGTCTAGGGATCGACAATGGCCATCGGGTGGTGCTTTATGGTGCACGACACCCGATGGTCGTCACGCGGGCCTGGTGGGTCCTCAGCACGCTGGGCCATGCCGGCGTGTCCATCCTGGATGGCGGTTGGGAAGCCTGGGTGAGGGAAGGGCGCACGGTGTCGACCGAGGCACCGCATTTCGGAGCCTCAGCCTTTCGTCCTCATCGTCATGCTGCGCGCGTGGCCGATGCGAACGATGTGGCGCAGGCGATGCAATCGCAGCAGGCATGCCTGGTCAACGCGCTGTCAGCCGAACAGTTTGAGGGCACGGGCGGCGCGCATTATGGCCGACCCGGCCGTATTCCAGGCAGCGTGAACTTGCCTGCGCGGGAATGCATCGACCATACGAGCGGGCTGTGGCACTCGAAAGAGACCATCCAGTCTTTGGCGCAGGCAGCGGGTGTTGCGCCACCGGATCACCCGGTGATTGTGTATTGCGGTGGTGGAATCGCGGCGACCGCGACCGGATTCGCCCTGCAGTATGCAGGCTGGAAAAAGGTATCGGTCTATGACAACTCGTTGCTCGAGTGGTCGGCGGACCCTGCGCGCCCCATGACCTTGGGCCGCCTCTGAGCACACCCCGCGTCAGCGGGTTGGCTGGATCGTGTCCGGTTGACGGTTGCTGCGGGCGGACAGACGTTCGCGCAAGACGTCGATGCGAAATGGCTTGCTCAGGAAGTCATTCATCCCAGCGCGCAGGCAGCGCTCGCGGTCGGTCTCGAATGCATTGGCTGTCAAGGCAATGACCCAGGGCTGCACAGGCAGGTCCATCTGGCGAATGGCGACCGTAGCCTCCAGGCCGTCCAGCACTGGCATCTGCATGTCCATGAGCACTACGTCGTAGTGGCCGGTGCGCACCCGTTCAACACCCTTCTCACCGTCTTCGGCCAGGTCGGCACGGATCCCCAATTTCTCAAGCAGGCTCACTGCAACCCTCTGATTCACCGGGTTGTCCTCCACCACGAGCACTCTGAGTGCATGCAGACTCTGGCCCGCTTGCACCAAGGCATTGTGGCGAGCAGGTGACGCAGCGATACCCTGCGCCAATCGCAGGTCGAATTGAAAGCGTGCGCCCTGAGCGGCGGCGCTGGAGACCGTAATCGTCCCGCCCATGGCCTCACATAGACGCGCACAAATGGCCAGACCTAAACCCGTCCCGCCATAGCGCCTTGTTGTGGAGACATCGACCTGTGAAAAGGCCTTGAAGAGGCGTTCCTGGCGATCTGCGGGGATGCCGATCCCTGTGTCACTCACAGAACACGACAACTGGTACAGACCTGATGGCAGCATCTGTCCGCTCGCTTCGATGCGAATGCTGCCGTGCGGGGTGAATTTGATCGCGTTGGAAATCAGGTTCGAAAGGATCTGTCGGATTCGCGTGGGGTCGCCTTGCAGCAGTGCCGGGATGTGAGGCGCGATCTCCAACGCCAGTTGAAGGCCCTTTCCCTCGATCGAAGGGCGATACAGGGCGACGGTCTCGGAGATTTCAATCCGGGGGTCGAAGGAGCGTGACTCCAGTTCCAGCTTGCCTGCCTCGATCTTGGAAAAATCGAGGATCTCATCGATGACCACCAACAGGGCGTCTCCACTGCTGCGGATCGTGTTGAGATCTCGCTCCTGGGTATCGGTGAGGTGCGAGTGTTCGAGCAGCTGAACGGCCCCCAAGATACCGTTCATCGGCGTACGAATCTCATGGCTCATCATGGCCAGAAATTCGCTCTTGGCGCGGTTCGCTTGGTCGGCGGAGTCTTTGGCGGTCTGCAGGCTGCGCAGGATCTGTTCGCGGTCTGCAATGAGCTGCTCTATGAGCTTGGAGATCGCCTGCAGATCATAAAGGTCTGCGAAACCAGGGAGCGTGCCTGGCGGATCGACCGACGCAAGCGGCAGCAGGTGTGGTGAGTCGGAATCGGACATCAAGTGCGCATCTTGCATTTTGGCGGCGGTCTGTCGGAGCACCGCGAATGCTGCGGAGCGTGCCTCATTAGACTGCTGCAGACGCTCGGAGAGCTGATTGAAGCTATCCACCAGGACGCGTACCTCCCCGGTGGTGGCCGTGGACACGCGCGTTGACAAGTCGCCCTGGGCGAGGCGAGACGCAGCCAGTGTGAGATCAACGATGGGTCGCGAAAACTTTCGGGCTACGACGTATGCCACAGCACCCACCGCGAGCAGTGACCCCAGCATCACCAGCGAAAAGAGATAGAGCGTCGGCTGGAAGTCCTTGAAGAGCAGTGCATCGGGCACGACGTATGCCAGTCGGGCCACCGATTCACCGGGTACCACCGACAAATCCCGGTAAGCCACAAGCATCTTCTCAAAGCGCGTGAACACGGCCTCAGAAGCAAAGGCTGTATCGCCGAGTGCCGTGGACTGCAGCGCGGTGCTGTTGTCGGTGGCCAGCATCGGCTTGCCATTCGGTGTAAACAGCTGCACGGGATTGGCGTCGAACAGCTTGACGCTACGGACGCGATTGACGAACCCATCCAGGTTCACCCGAATGATGACCGCACCACTGAACGCACCATTGTCGAAATCGAGTGCGGGCAATCCGACCAGCACGGACATACGGCCCAGTTCATCCGTGAAGGGGCCCTCAAGGGTCACTTCCCTGGGAGGCATGAACCACTCCATATTGCCTGACGACAATAAGGTGGGTGTGGTCTTGATGCGAGAAAAAAGCTGCTTGAAGCGCGTACCCGTGGCCGTCTCGGGGGCCTGAGCGTCGGTGATCAGACCCGTGCCGGTCGAGCCTATTCGCTTGCGATCCTCGACCCGCGCGACCATGCGGCCTTCCGCATCGACGTAATAGACCCCGGAATAATTCTCGAAGTCCGATTGCAGTCTAAGGAAGTAGTTTTCCAGGCCACGCGCATTGACGATGCGCTCGGCAATCGAGGCAGAAAGATATTGCGCAAGCGCTTCAGAGGAGGTCGTCTGTCTGAGTGAGCGCCTGAGCCCAATGCCAAACTCCTGCTCAAAGGCCTGCGTGATGATCGCCAGCTGCTGACTGATGTTCTGTTCGGTCCGCAGGCGCGACGAGTTCTTGTTGAAGATGAACGAGCCCATCATCAATGGGATGCTGATCATCAGACCGACCGCCAGAAATGCGAGGAGCAGCCGCTGAAATATCGGCATTCGACCACGCGCGCGGTTCACTGGAGTGGTCGGCTGCCCAGCGCTCATCGGCGTAGGGCAAGTGAGGTGTCGATCACCTCATCGATCAGGTACATCGCACCGTCGAGTTTGATACCCAGGGCTTTGGCCCGGTTGCGGTTGACCAGATACGGTCCGCGCTCCGGGGTGCGGACCGCCATGCGGGCCGGGTGGAGTCCGCGATCAAGAATGTTGAAGGCCATCTCGAAGGCCAGATGGCCCTGATTGAAGCCCGAGTCATTGGCGGTGAGCAGCATGCCTTCCATTACAAACTGATCTTCATGGGAGGCCTCGGGGATCTTGATGTTGGTCAGGTACCAGCGTCCCACTTCCAGCATGTCGACATGGTTGCCCTTGGCGTCACGCAGGGTGTCATGGTTGAGGACGACGAACGCGTCGACCCGCTTGGACAGTTCCAGCGCCCGAGCCTTGAACTCATCCAGTGAATTCGTGAGCACGCGATCGACCAATTGCATGGGCAGTTCGCCGCGCTGGGCGAGCTGCTCGATCATTTTGACGTTTGGGCGAGAGGATTCGGAGTCGCATGCGAGGATCGCGAAGGTTTTGGCTTTGGGCACCAGCCGCTTGAGCAGATCCAGACTTTCTTTGTGGTATCCGGATTGCCAGACGCCCGTAATGTTGCGTCCTGGCGCATCCATGCTTTCGACCAGGCCGTATTTCAGGGGCAAGCCGTTGATGCCCCAAAACACGACCGGTATAGCCGTGTCGAGTAATTGCGCGCCGATATAGCGTGCTGCGTTGTCGTCGCCCAGCAGGACAAGGTCGGGCTTGAACGCAGTGAGTGCACCCATGATGCGCGTGGTCGCATCGGCTAAGTCTGCGCGACTGTCCTTGCGCTTGGAGTTCATCCACTCCTTGCGGATGACGGCACGCGAACTATCCACCGCGTCTTGACGCACCAGTTGCGCTGCCTGCTGCTCGTTGTCCAGGTAGCCGTACTTGCGCATCGCGGCATTGACGCCCTTTTGCGTGGATTGCGACCAGATATACCCACGGTCATAGCTGTCGACGATGAAGATGCGCTTGCGTGCGGGCGTGTTGCTGCGCACATGACCTGTCGCCCCAACGAGCATCCCGGCTGCGGCCAATTGCGCGACGACCGAACGCCTGCTGCGCTTCACAGTGAGCTGTGAGCGGGATTGATCCACCGCTGTCATACCTTGCGCCTCGCACGCCACTTATCGAAGATTTGTCTCGACTGTTTGGCGTACATGTCCAGGGCCTCTTCGGGCTTCAGCCTGCCTGAGGCCGCATCGGCGAACATGCGCGGCAAGAGCCATTCCTTCCAGATTTCGTCGACGGCTGCGTTCGAATAGCCCGGGTAGCCGACATTGACCGTCCATTTGTCCGCATCCGTAAAGATGGCGTATTTGTCCTCTGGGACGGCTTTGGGGTCGCGGGCAATCAGTTGCTTCAGATCGGGCACCAACTGTGGAAAGGTCGGAAAGTTGTAGAAGCCACTCGCCAGGAAGGCTTCGCGTGATTGACCCGCCAGATCCACCAGGAATTTCTTGGCGCCGTCGATGTTGCGGGCGAACTTCCAGATCACATATGCATTCATCAGGTGCATGACGCCCAATTGAGCCGCAGGTCCGCTGGCTGGCTTGGCCAAGTGAATTTTGTTGGCGATCGCAATTTTTTCACTCTCGCCGGTGCGCGTCACCGAGATCGCATTCAGTGTGAGGGACCCCTTGCCGGCAAGCATCAAACGGTTGTTGGACGATGCGTCCCACGAGAAGATCTCGTCGGTCATGGTTTCTGTGTACAGCGCCTTGGCGAACTTGAGTGCCTCGAGCGCTTGCCGTGAACTCAGGGTGGGCTGTCCTTCGGCATTCTGTTCGGCTGCGCCGAATGAGTGGAGTATCGAGCGCAGCGCCATGCTGCTGTCGAGCTCGTTCGACATCCCGATGCCGACCGGAATACCGTGCTTTTGCTTGATCTTCCTGCCTCCTTCGAGGATCGCCAGCCAGGACGTAGGCGCAACGCCGACATCGTCCCAGAGGTCTTTGCGGTAATTAACCGGGTCGGGGACATAGCTGTCTGAGAAGCCGAAGTATTTCTTGGTGATCGGGTTGAACGTGCTCTTGATCGCAATGTCCAGCGGTTTGCCGTACTTGCGCTCGCATTCGGCATAAATGTCCTTGTGATCGATCACATGGTCCTCATAGGACGCTGGCGGGCTCAGGAACATGCACAGGTCATGGCCCTGCTTCTTGCCGATTTCGGCTGAGGCGCGCCCTTCGATGCTGGTCATGCCGATGTTGGTCACGATGACCTCCGTGTTGTTCCTCTCGCCCCATTCCCGAACGAACTTCTTGTTGAACCATTCGTCAAAGGCTGGCACGAAGTGGTTCCACTGCATGATCTTCAGCACCTTCGGCGCGGCCCGCGCTGGGCGGATCCAGACCGGATTGAGCTGTGCGGCGATCGTTGCTGCCCCGGCCGCGCTGACCAGGCGTCGCCGGCTGGCGCCCTGATCCGCTTGCAGCGCAACGGGTAACGCGCCTGAAGCGACATTCGGAGGCGCTAATTGAGTCATGGTGGCATCCTGGTGGTGGCGGGCTTGTATCGCCTGCGACACATCGTAGATATCATGACGACGTCCTGCTTGCAAAGCCTTGACTGAGGCATCGCCCAGTTTTTCCAGTGTGCGAAGCTCGGTGGAGAAGCAGTAGCGACCCATTTGCGATGTGGCTGCGGTAACGGCCTCAGCCTGCTCATTTTCAGGACCTGTGCGCCGGATTTGACAGTCGGCAAGCCAAAACGGAGCATCAGAGCTAGGAGAGGCTCCGCACCAGAGAGCCCCGAGGCTGGAGACATGACATGATCGACACCGCGGCGCAGACACTGGCGATGACCGTGGAAGCCGGCATCATGGTGGTGACCCTGAACCGCCCTGATCGACTGAATGCTTACACCGCGCAAATGGGTCGCGAGCTGACCGCAGCCTTCCGGCGCGCCGACGCAGACGATGAAGTAAGAGCCATTATCGTGACCGGGGCGGGCAAGGGTTTTTGCGCCGGGGCGGATATTTCGTCAGGTGCCGACAGTTTCGGCGAGGCACAGGCAGACAACATGTTCAGCCGCGCCCAGCCCGCGGCCGATGCGCGCCCGGACAGCTTCATTGCTGCGATCTACGAATGCCGAAAGCCCTCGATTGCCGCGATCAACGGCGCGGCGGTGGGGGTGGGGCTGACGCTGACTCTGCCCATGGATGTCCGCATCGCTTCGAGCGCGGCACGCTTCGGCGCGGTCTTTGCCCGTCGCGGCTTAGTCCCTGAGGCGGCCAGCGCCTGGTTTTTGCCGCGCATTGTGGGCATGCCTCAGGCGCTGCGCTGGTGCTATTCAGGCCGAGTGTTTGACGCCCAGGAGGCCTTGCGGGGCGGTTTGGTCGAATCAGTCGTGCCGCCTGAGGACTTGCTTGAGCAGGCCCGGGTGATCGCGCGGGAGATTGTCGATCACACTGCGCCGGTGTCCATCGCGCTCACGCGGCAAATGCTGTGGCGATTCAGCGCACAGCCTGATCCCTCTGGTGTCCTGCAAGTCGATGCCTTGCTGAATCAGCAATTAGGCGCCGGGCCCGATGTGCGTGAGGGGGTGGCGGCCTTTCTTGAGAAGCGCAATCCGGTCTTTCCAGGCAAGGTCTCGGCCGATATGCCGCCCGCCTATCCCTGGTGGGACCAGAGCTGAACTGATGCACTTGCTGCGCACTGGACCTTTGTATGACCTTGCCTAATGAAGCGTTTCAAGCCCGACTGCAAGCGGCTGCCTGCCGTGCTCTGCCGCAGGCCCAACGGATTGAAGGGCTAGTGCGCCTGTCAGCTGGTGCCACGCTGGAAACCTGGTCATTTGATGCGGTCGGTACAGCGCAGCGCTGGCCGCTGATCTTGCGACGCTCACCGGGCGGACTGCGGGCTGCACGCACCTTGCCGCTGGCCGATGAAGCCGCCCTCGTGCGAGCCCTGCGTGCGGGCGGTGCGATGGTGGCTGAAGTGGTGCACACGCTGGTGGCGGATGATGATCTGGGCGATGGATTCATCATGATCCGTATTCCCGGCGAAACCATTCCGCGCAAAATCTTGCGCAATACCGAGTTTGATGCTGTCCGCCCGCAATTGGTGGGCCAATTGGCCGCTATCGCTGCCGCTATTCATGCCACGGACGTCGCGACGCTGCCGGCGTCTTTGCCGGTCAGTGGCGTGCGCAAAACGATCGCCGATCTGCAGGCTCGATATGAAGCGTCGGGTGAATCACGACCGGTCTTTGATCTGGCCATTCGCTGGTTGACTGATCATGCGCCGGCAGAAGTAGAGCCTGCGCGTCTGGTGCATGGCGATTATCGCCATGGCAATGTGATCGTCGGACCGGACGGCGTGCGTGCTGTACTGGACTGGGAGATTGCACATCTTGGCGACCCGATCGAGGATCTGGCCTGGCTGTGTCTGCCGCCTTGGCGTTTCGGGCTTCTGGACTTGCCTGCAGGCGGGCTGGGCACGCGCGAAGCGTTGCTGCAGGCCTATGGGCAGGCCAGTGGTCGCGAAGTCGATCCCATGCGGTTTCGCTTCTGGGAAATGTTGGGCAGCCTGCGCTGGGGTGTGAGTTGTGCAGGCATGCTGCAGTGGTTTCGCAGCGGGCGCGATCGCACCGTGGAGCGCGCCATGATTGCCCGCCGTGCTTCGGAGAATGAAATGGATCTGATCCGCCTGTTGGCCGGGAGTGTCTGAGATGCTCGACCAACCGACTCCTGTCGAGATGCTCGATGTCCTGGCCGCTTACATCCGCGACCAGCTCGCGCCCCAGTTGCCTGCCGCCGCCGTGTTTCATGCTCGCGTGGCCGCCAACGCCATCGATCTGGTCCGCCGCCAACTTGAGTCCGGCGAGGCACTTGAGGCTGAGTCGCTTGCGCGCTTGCGCAGCCTGCTTGGCCAGGACGGCGATGCGGCTATGCTGGAGCGCACCTTGAGTCTGCGCATTCGCGACGGCTCGATCACATCAACTACCCCGGGTCTGCTCGACCATCTCATGGCCAGCACCTTAGCCAAGATGTCGATCGATCAGCCGACCTATGCCAGTTACCGGCGTGCCCTCGATGAACAGGGCAAGGCTTCATGAAGACATCCCACACCAAGGAGTGATGCGTGGATTTCAACTTACCGAAGGATCTGGTCGATTACCTGGGCAAGCTGGACGCCTTTATTGACGCAGAAATCAAGCCGCTGCAGGCGCAGGACGATAACGAACGCTTCTTTGATCATCGCCGCGAGTGGGCCCGAACCGATTTCGACAATGGCGGGCTGCCACGCCATGAATGGGAAGACCTGCTCAAAGAGGCCAAGAAGCGCTCCGACAAGGCGGGGTTCTTTCGGTTCTCATTGCCCAAGGAATTTGGTGGCCAGGGCGGTGGCAATCTCTGGATGGCGGTGATTCGCGACCACTTCGCCTGCAAGGGCCTGGGGCTGCACAACGATCTGCAAAACGAGCACTCGATCGTCGGCAACTTTCCGGTGATCGTGATGCTGCGGGATTTCGGTTCGCCGGCGCAAAAAGAACAGTTCATCAAGGGCTCGCTCGAGTTCAAGTACCGCATCACCTTCGGTCTGACTGAGCCCAACCATGGTTCTGACGCCACCCACATGGAAACCAAGGCGGTGCGCGAGACCCGCAATGGCGTTTCGGGATGGCGCATTGACGGCGAGAAGATGTGGACCACCGGCATGCACGTGGCCACGCATTG
>CANHUQ010000121.1 GCA_947463885.1 Burkholderiales bacterium | reverse complement strand
TTGGGAGAGTGTGGCGGACATGGACCGGTATGCGCGCAGCGGCGCACACCGTGATGCGATCGAAGCGGCTCGCAGCGGGCACTTTTTTTCCGAATCGATGTTCGTTCGGTTTGTCGTGGAAGCCACCCAGGGCAGCTGGAAAGGGCGCTCGCTTGCCTGATCATCACGTGATCGTGGTGGGTGCCGGCGTTGCCGGTCTGGTCGCGGCAGCCGACCTGGCGCGCCGCGGCATGCAGGTCACGGTACTGGAGCGCGCAGCCGTGCCGGGGGGCAAACTGCGGCAGGTCCAGGCCGACGGTGCGTGGATCGACAGCGGGCCCACGGTGTTCACGATGCGATGGGTTTTTGAAGATCTGTTTGCCGACGCCGGCCTGCTACTGTCATCTCACCTGCAGTTGGAGCCGCTCAGCGTTCTGGCCCGTCATGCCTGGGGAGCGGGCGGTCAGCTCGATCTGCATGCCGATGTCGAGCGTTCGGCCGACGCGATCGGGATGTTCAGCGGGCTCGCCGAGGCGCGGCGGTTTCGCGCATTTTGCGAGCAAGCGCGCAAGGTCTACGACACGCTCGAGGGTCCGTATATCCGGTCATCGCGCCCCAGCGCGGCGTCGCTCACGCGTGACATCGGGCTGCGGGGCACGGCGGTGCTCACCGGTCTCGGTCCGTTTCGCAACCTGTGGCGCTCACTCGGCCGGCATTTCCACGACGTCCGTTTGCAGCAACTGTTTGCACGCTACGCCACCTACTGCGGGTCGTCGCCTTTCGAGGCACCTGCCACGCTGATGCTGGTGGCGCAGGTCGAGATGCAGGGAGTATGGGCCGTGCGCGGCGGCATGATCGCGCTGGCGCGCGCACTCGCATCGCTGGCCGAGCGGCAGGGGGCGACGATCCGCTGCCAGGCACCGGTCGCACAGCTGTGCGTCGAACGCGGTCGTGTGGCCGGCGTTGTCCTTGAGGATGGCGAACGCATCCCTGCGGATGCGGTGGTTTTCAACGGCGACGTGGGCGCACTCTCAGCCGGCCACTTGGGTGCCGAGGCACGCGGCGCAACGGGTGTCGTGCCCACAGCAGCCCGATCGCTCTCGGCACTGACCTGGTCTATTCACGCGAGGACCCGCGGCTTTGAACTCGTGCGTCACAACGTGTTTTTTGATGCCGATTACGCCAGCGAATTTCGCGACATCTTCGGTCATCGACGTTTGCCTTCTGAGCCGACGGTCTACGTCTGCGCACAGGACCGCAGCGATGCCGGCCGCGCAACACCGCCATCAGACGCCATGCAGGCAGGCACCGAAGCGCCCGAGCGTCTGCTGTGTCTGGTGAATGCGCCCGCTGTGGGTGACGCCCACCCGATCGCTCAACAGGCGATCGACGATTGCGCAGACCGTGCCTTTGCGCTGCTCGAGCGCTGTGGTCTGCACGTAGACCGTGCACCCGCCAATACGGTGATCACCTCGCCCAACGATTTCGAGCGACTGTTCCCAGCCACCGGCGGCGCGCTCTATGGGCGCGCCTCGCATGGCTGGATGTCGGCCTTTGCACGTCCGGACGCCGCCAGCGCGCTGCCCGGTCTGTATCTGGCAGGTGGCAGCGCACACCCTGGGCCCGGTGTGCCGATGGCGGCACTGTCAGGACGGCTAGCAGCAGCCAGGCTGATGCAGGACCGCGCAGGACGGCAACGGCGCAACCGTGTGGTGATCCAACAGCAGCACCGGCACGCATCTGCCTGAGCGCCTGTACAGCGCGGCACTCACGTCGCGCTCCCGTCAACAGTGGGAATTTACGCAGCGCCCGTACGCAGCCGGTGTGCCTTAGCGTCGCCCGCGCAAGCCCTGGCCCGGCACCAGCGAGGCCGCATCCGGCAGCACCGATTCCAGCGCTTTCGCTGAGGCCAGCACACCAGGCATGCCCGCACCCGGGTGCGTGCCCGCTCCCACCACGTACAGACCCTCCAGGTCTTCGCTGCGGTTGTGCGGTCGGAACCATGCACTTTGCAGCAGCAGCGGTTCCATCCCGAACGCAGCACCCTTGTAGGAGAGCAGCCGGTCCTGAAAATCCTGCGGTGTGAGATAGAACGACGTGACGAGCGATTCACGCAGCCCGGGCATGACCGTGCGTTCCAGTTCTGCAGCAATCGCATCACGGTAGCGATCACCATGGGCCGACCAGTCAGTGCCGCTGTCCAGATGCGGGACTGGCGACAGCACATAAAACGCGTCGCAACCCGGTGGCGCCATGCCCGGATCTGATGCCGTCGGGCGATGCAAATAGAGGCTGAAATCCTCGGCCAGATGCTTGCGCTTGAAGATGTCGTGGAGCAGTTCTTTGTAGCGCGGCCCTAGCACCATCATGTGATGCGGCACATCGGGGAACTGTCGCTTCGTCCCGAAGTACCAGACGAAGAGGCTCATGGAGTAGCGCGCCCGCGCCAGTCGCGCATCGGTCCAGTGCTTGCGATAGGCCTTGTCGACCAGATTGCGATAGGTCCAGGCGGTATCGCCGTTCGAGACCACGATATCGGCCTCGATACGCTCGCCGCTTTCCAACTCCACCCCGCTCGCGCGGCCGTCGGTGACCAATACTTTCTTGACGGTCGTGTTGTAACGGATCGGTGTGCCCTGGCCCTGCACCAGATCGACTAGACCCTGCACCAGCGAACCGGTTCCGCCCATCGCCCAGTGCACGCCATGGCGACGCTCGAGCGACGCGATGAGTGCGTAGGCACTGGTCACCGAAAACGGATTGCCACCGATCAGCAGCGGATGAAAGCTGAACACGATGCGCAGCTTGGGATCGGTGAAATGAGAGGCCGCAAGCGTGTGAATGCTGTTCCAGGCCTTCATGCGGGTGAAGGAGGGAATGGCTGCGAGCAGATCGCCAAAGGTATCGAAAGCGGTTTCAGCCATGCCCTCGAAGCCCAGCTTGAAACACTTTTCGGCATCGCGCATGAAGCGCTCGTAACCCGGGACGTCCGCTTCACAGAACTTCGCCACTTCGGCCCGCATGCGCTGCGGATCGCCGGTGTAGTCGAACCACGTGCCATCGTGGAACCGGATCCGATAGAACGGGTCCATCGCCTTGAGGGTCACATGGTCGGCCCGACGCTGACCGCACAGCGCCCACAGCTCATCGAACAGAAATGGCGCGGTGACGATGGTCGGCCCGGCATCGAAGGTGAAACCATCGCGGCGATACACATAGGCTCGCCCGCCCGGCCCATCGAGTTTTTCAAGCAGCGTCACCCGCCAGCCGCGCGCACTCAAGCGGATGGCAGTCGCCAATCCACCCAGGCCGGCGCCGATGACGACCGCGTGGGGCAGGTGTCCGCGCTGCGCCGCGGGAAGCGTTGTCAAATCAGTCATGTGTCGGTGAGTGTAAATCAAGGTTGACGCTTTGGGGCGTCAGATGCAGACTTCGGCCATGCCTCGCCCAGCCCTGTCCACCGTCACCGAGCTGCTCAAGCCGATCACCTGGTTCCCCCCCATGTGGGCGTTTGCCTGCGGTGTGGTGGCATCCGGAGTGTCGCCGCGCGAGCAATGGCCGATGGTCCTGATCGGCGTGATCCTGGCCGGGCCGATGGTCTGTGCCGCCAGCCAGGCCGTCAACGACTGGTTTGACCGCCATGTCGATGCGATCAACCAGCCTGAGCGTGCCATTCCGTCGGGTCGCATGCCTGGACAGTGGGGGCTGTATATCGCAATCGCCTGGACGGTGCTGTCCTTACTCGTGGCGAGTGCCCTCGGGCCCTGGGGCTTTGCGGCGGCCGTAGCCGGCCTGGTCTTGGCGTGGGCATACAGCGCCCCGCCGGTGCGCCTCAAGGAAAACGGTTGGTGGGGCAATGCCGCCTGCGGCCTGTGCTACGAAGGGCTGGCCTGGGTCACTGGTGCGGCTGTCATGGCCGGCGGGGCCATTCCTGACGGTCGATCGCTCGCGCTGGCTGGCCTCTATAGCCTCGGTGCCCACGGGATCATGACCTTGAACGATTTCAAGTCGGTTGAAGGCGATCGACAAATGGGCGTCGACTCGCTGCCTGTGCAGCTCGGCGTGGTTCGCGCCGCACACGTCGCCAGCTGGACCATGGCTCTACCGCAAGTCGTGGTGATTGCGCTGCTGGTGCACTGGGGCAGCCCGGTCCATGCAGCGTGGGTGGCGGCGTTGCTGGTCGCACAGGCGGTGCTGATGCGCTGGTTCGTCGCCCAGCCGTCATCCAGGGCGCTGTTCTACAGCGGTTTTGGAGTGCCTTTGTTTGTGGCGGGCATGATGGTGAGTGCGTTTGCCCTGCGCGCACTGGCTGTGAACTGACATGGACGCCAGGATGCACACACCCCCACCCTTCGGCTGGCTGGCGATCGCTCGTCTGGGCCTGGTGCAAATGGCCTTAGGGGCCATTGTCGTGCTCACCACCTCCACCTTGAATCGGGTCATGGTGGTGGAGCTTGCGCTGCCTGCGTTGCTGCCTGGCCTGCTTGTGGGCGTGCATTACGCCATGCAGGGCTTGCGTCCCCGGATGGGATACGGGTCAGATGTCGGCGGTCGTCGCACACCCTGGATCATCGGTGGCATGGCCGTGCTAGCCCTGGGCGGAGTGGCTGCGGCCGGTGCTACCGCACTGATGTCGACCCACCTGGGTCTGGGCATCGTGACCGCTGTCCTTGCGTTCGCCACCATTGGCGCCGGGGTCAGTGCATGCGGCACATCGCTGCTGGTCTTGCTCGCCAAGCGCGTGGTGCCTGAGCGCCGGGCTGCGGCCGCCACCACGGTGTGGCTGATGATGATTTTCGGTTTCGCGATCACCGCGGGTGTCGCCGGCAAGCTGCTCGACCCCTATAGCCCGTCCCGACTGATACTTGTGACTGCGGGCGTAGCCACGTTGGCCTTGTGCCTCACCCTGATCGCACTGCGCGGGCTTGAAGGACGGGCGTTGCCCGCAGGCCCAGTTCGCGATTTTGCTGCAGCCGCCGACGCGCAAACCGCCCCGACCACCCCGCGCTTTCGCGAGGCGCTCGCAGAAGTGTGGGCGGAACCCGCAGCCCGCCAGTTCACGGTTTTCGTCTTCGTTTCGATGCTGGCATACAGCGCCCAGGATCTCATCCTTGAGCCGTTTGCCGGCGCGGTCTTCGGTTATTCACCCGGGCAATCCACGCAGCTGGCGGGTGTGCAGCACGGTGGCGCCTTTGTCGGCATGCTATTGGCCGCGCTCGCAGGCAGCCGGCTGGCAGGCCGCCAGTTGGGTTCTCTGCGCGCCTGGACGATCGGCGGGTGCATTGCTTCGGCAGCGGCGCTGGCAGGTCTTGTTGCCGCGGGTATCGTCGGCGCACCCTGGCCCCTGAAGGCCAACGTCTTTTTGCTGGGTGCGGCCAATGGCGCGTTTGCCATTGCAGCCATCGCCTCGATGATGCGGCTTGCCGCCCAAGGCCGAGCGCAGCGCGAAGGCGTTCGCATGGGACTGTGGGGTGCGGCCCAGGCGATCGCCTTTGGTACGGGCGGGCTCGCGGGCGCCGCGGCCAGCGATGTTGCACGTTGGCTGGTCGGTAGCGCCGGCGCAGCCTATGCCTGGGTGTTTGCGATTGAAGCGCTGCTCTTTGTGCTGTCTGCGCGTTTGGCTGCGCGCATCGGCCAATCTGAGCAGGGCGAATTCCGAATCGACCCTGATGCCCGAGAAACCCTCCCGTCGGATGCTTCCGCCGCGGCAAATTCTCGCAACGACTATCACTTACCCGCGCTGGAAAGAGGATGACCATGATGGATACGACCGAAACTTTTGATGTCGTGGTGGTCGGCGGCGGGCCGGCCGGCGCCACGGCAGCCCATACGTTGGCGGCCAAAGGGCATTCAGTACTGTTGCTGGATCGCGCGGGCCGCATCAAGCCATGCGGTGGTGCGATTCCACCGCGTGCGATTCGTGATTACAACATCCCCGATTCACAGCTGGTGGCACGCGCCACATCGGCACGCATGGTGTCGCCGCGTGCCGTCAACGTGGACATTCCCATTGAAAACGGCTTCGTGGGCATGGTCGATCGCGATCAGTTCGACGAGTGGTTGCGGGTACGCGCGGCCGACGCAGGAGCGGTGCGCCGCACCGCCGTTTTCGATCGGATCACCCGCGCAGAAGACGGCATCAACGTCATCCATTACCGCACCCGTGAGCGTGGCTCCACCAGCGACGGCGTGCCTGGGCGCGTGCGTGCACGCATGGTGATTGGTGCCGACGGAGCCAAATCAGCCGTGGCACGCCAGACCATTGATGGGGCTGAAGACACGCGCTATGTGTTTGCGTACCACGAGATCATTGCCGTTCCGGCCAAGCGCCCCGAAGGTTACGACGGCTCGCGCTGCGATGTCTGGTACCAGGGTCGGCTGTCCCCCGATTTTTACGGCTGGGTGTTCCCTCATGGCGACACGCTGTCTGTCGGAACAGGCAGCGCAGACAAAGGGTTTTCGCTGCGCAATGCGGTGGCGGCGCTGCGCGAAGCCACCGGCCTGACTGATGCGCCCACGCTGCGGCGTGAAGGCGCACCGCTGCCTATGAAGCCGCTCAAACGCTGGGACAACGGTCGCGACGTGGTTCTGGCAGGAGATGCTGCAGGCGTGGTGGCACCAGCCTCGGGCGAGGGTATTTATTACGCCATGTTGGGCGGCACCTTAGCCGCTGATGCGGTCGACGCTTGCTTGAGTACAGGCGACACGAAAGCCCTGGCCACGGCGCGCAAGCGCTTCATGCGTGATCACGGCAAAGTGTTCTGGGTGTTGGGGATCATGCAGCGTTTCTGGTATTGCAGCGATGCAAGACGTGAGCGCTTCGTGAGTATCTGTAAAGACCGCGACGTTCAGCAGCTCACCTTCGAGTCGTACATGAATAAAGCGCTCACCCGACGCAAACCCATGGCGCATGTGCGCATCTTTTTCAAGGACATGGCCCATCTGCTCGGCCTAGCGCGGGTCTGAGTCGCCAACCTTGAGGACCCGTTCTTGGCATGGCTGAACTGGTGGCCAGCGGACGGTTGATCGATCTGATCATCGGGTTCACCGTCCTCGAAATCCTGGCGTTGTGGCTCTACCATCGGGTCACCGGCAGGGGCTTGGCGCCCGCTGGCATGCTGCCCAATCTGATGGCTGGGCTTTTCCTGATGCTGGCCGTGCGGGCGGCCACAACGCAGGCTGCATGGCCCTGGATTGTGTTGCCGCTCATGGGATCCGGGTTGGCGCATGTGCTCGACCTTCGTAGGCGCTGGCCACCTCCATGAGCCAGCGACCCAACATCGTCTTCATCGTTGCCGATGACTTGGGGTTTGCAGACCTGGGGTGTTACGGAGGCCGCGATGCGGCGTTCGGGCCGGTTTCACCCCACCTTGATCGCATGGCCAGAGAAGGCCTGCGCTTCACGCAGGGTTACGCCAATTCGTCTGTCTGCTCGCCGACCCGGTTTGCGCTGATCACTGGCCGCTGGCAATACCGTTTGCGCGGAGCGGCAGAAGAGCCGATGCGCAGCGACCCGATCACGCGTCAGACGTTGGGCCTGCCCCCCGCACACCCGACCTTGCCCTCGTTGCTACGCACGGCGGGTTATTGCACCGCACTCATCGGCAAATGGCACTTGGGGTTCCTTCCCCACTTCGGACCGTTGAGGTCAGGCTATGACCACTTCCTCGGAGCGATGGCAGGTGGTCTGGATTACTTCACGCATCTGGACAGCCGTGGTCAACATGATTTGTGGGAGGGAGAATCCCTTCTGGATGACGACAGCTATTTGACCGATCTGTTTTCACGCCGCGCTGTGCGATGGATCGAGGAGGCAGCACAGCCTGCGCAAGACGCTGCGACACCTGCCAGGCCATTTCTGCTGAGCCTGCATTACACCGCGCCTCACTGGCCCTGGGAAACCCGTGAAGACCGAGCCCTGGCGCAATCCCTGGACGGCCAGATTTATCACATGGATGGCGGCAACATCGAGACCTACCGGCGCATGATCCATCACATGGATGAAGGCATCGGTCAGGTGATGGACGCTTTGCGGCGCACAGGGCTGGATGACAACACGTTGGTGATCTTCACCAGCGATAACGGCGGTGAGCGCTTCAGCGACAACTGGCCTTTGGTCGGCGGCAAGATGGACCTCACCGAAGGCGGCATTCGCGTGCCGTGGATTGCACGCTGGCCCAGCATCATTCAGGCAGGTAACCAATCTGCTCAGCATTGCCTGAGTATGGATTGGATGGCCACGATCCTGGATGCAGCGGGGGTATCAGCCGACCCGGACTATCCGCTTGACGGTGTATCGCTCATGTCCGTGCTGCGCAACCCGACGCACCCCTTTGAGCGGCCGATGTACTGGCGGATGAACCACCGCAGCCAGCGAGCATATCGCCTGGGCGACTGGAAGTATCTGCGTGTGGATGCGCACGACTATCTGTTTAACTTGGCGCAAGATGAACGCGAACGTTCGAATCGCGCAACGCGCGAGCCGGAGCGTTTAGCTCAGATGAAATCGGCATGGGAAGCCTGGAATGCAGGCATGCCTGCTATCCCGAGCGATGCCACGATCAGTCCGGTGTATGGCCTCAAGGACATGCCTCAGCGCTGATCGACCCCACCGCAGCGGTCAGGGTACCCCAGCGCACAAAGCCGGTTCGAAGCCTCATCCTCGCGATCCTTGGTCTCGTCTATAGTGTGCCGGGCTTCATGGTTTGCTACAGCCGCTCGCCATTGACCATTCACCACTCAACACAAGGAGACTTCGCATGCTTTATGAACTGCGCACCTATTTCTGCATGCCGGGCCGCTTGCCGGATCTGAACAAGCGCTTCGAGACCATCACGCTCAACATCTGGAAGAAGCATGGCATCGTGCCGGTTGCCTTCTGGACTAACGTGATCGGCGACAGCAACGCAACCCTGATCTATGTGCTGCAGTGGGACAGCATGGCCGACCGTGAACGCAAGTGGGGGGCGTTTGCGGCTGATCCGGAATGGCTCACCGCACGCGCTGACACCGAAAAGAATGGCCCACTGATTTCGCACTTCAGCAATGCCATCATGGCCCCCACGTCTTACTCACCGATGAAGTAAGCGTGAGGCCCTGAGCAGACGTCTGAATCAGTCGTCCGTATCAGACGTCGATATTGCGAGCCACGAGCGCGTTCTTTTCAATGAATGCGCGACGTGGTTCTACTTCATCGCCCATCAGCGTGGTGAAGATCTGATCGGCTGCAATCGCGTCTTCAATCTGAACACGCAACAATCGCCTGGCTGATGCATCCATGGTGGTTTCCCACAGCTGCGAGGCGTTCATTTCACCAAGACCTTTGTATCGCTGACGCGCGACATTGCGTTCTGCATCTGTCAGCAGCCAGCGGATGGCATCACGAAAATCTACGACACCATGCGCTCGCTGACGATCACCGTCGCCGCGTCTGATTTCAGCGCCCTGAGTGATGAGACCACCTACCGTCTGTGCACACTCGACCAAGGTGCTGTAGTCAGATGAATTGACGAAGTGCGGGTCAATCATGCTCACGCGCACATTGCCATGGTGCTTGCGCTCGATGCGCAGTCGCCATTCTTCTTCCTTTTCCTCGTACACCGCCTGCACCGTCGCACCAGAATCGTTATCCACTTTTTGCGCTTCGCTCTGGTAGCGGGCCATCGCAGTTTGGAGTCGCTGCGCGGTCGATTCGGCGTCGGTTTGGGTGCCCATCTGCAGTTCAAACCCGTCCAGGATGCTGCGTAACGCATCCTGATCGATGATGCGCGAAAGCCGTTCAATCACAGCCTCTGACAACAGGTACTTGCGAGCCAATTCACCCAGGGCCTCACCTGCAATGGCTCCGGGTGCAGACGCTGCCGCCTGCGTGGCTGCAGCACCCGCTGCACCGGATACTGGCGTTCCCAGACGCGCTTCATACTCGATCTTGGCGAGCGCATTAGGCAGCAACACGGCTCCTTCCAACGCAAGCTTGAGCATGTACTGATTGAGCTCGAAATCGTCCTTGATGTAACGCTCATCCTTGCCGTGCTTGACCTTGTAGAGCGGCGGCTGGGCGATGTAGATATGCCCGCGCTCAACCAGCACGGGCATCTGCCGATAGAAAAACGTGAGCAACAGCGTGCGGATGTGGCTGCCGTCTACGTCGGCATCGGTCATGATGATGATGCGGTGATAACGCAATTTCTCGACGTTGAAGTCTTCGCCGATGCTGGTTCCAAGTGCCGTAATCAGCGTGGCAATCTGTTCCGAACCAATCAGCTTTTCAAACCGGGCCCGCTCCACATTAAGAACCTTGCCTCGCAGCGGCAAGATCGCCTGGTATTTGCGATCCCGACCCTGCTTCGCCGAGCCACCGGCAGAGTCGCCCTCCACGACAAACATTTCGCTCTTGGCCGGGTCGCGTTCCTGGCAATCAGCCAACTTGCCCGGCAATCCCAGCCCAGCCATGACGTTCTTACGAGTCATTTCTCGGGCCTTGCGAGCAGCCTCGCGGGCCCGGGCAGCATCGACAATCTTTTGGCAGATGCGG
>CANHUQ010000120.1 GCA_947463885.1 Burkholderiales bacterium | reverse complement strand
CCCCACATGAGCTGTCCCACGGCGTAGGCGAGACTGATTGCCGCAATCCCCAGGCCGGTCTTGGTGTTGAGCGTACTCAGAAACAGTGACAGGGACTGACGCACGCCCATGACGACCGCCATGAGGGCGGCCGCGCCAATGACCAGGGGTAGCCAGGAACGAGAAAGAGCAGTCATGAAAGCCGTGCGTCAAAAATATGTATATGCAAGTGTATCAGATAAGGTTGCATATGCACGCTTGGGTCTGGCAGCGTCTGGACCCGTCTTCAGGTCTGGCCTGGCCGCAGAACAATCGGTGACTCAATGAGCCGCGCCTGAAGCGGTTCAGCGGGCATGAGCGCAGAGGGGCTGTTGGCATCCTGATCGGTGGCATCGCGCCAGCGGCGAGGCACCCGATCGACTGCAAGCGGGTAGATCGTGAGCGTGCCGTCCGAGGCAATGTGGATGCGCAGGAAATTCTTGTAGTCCTGGATCCGCAATGCCGAAAAGGCTTCTTCGCTGTGGCGTCCGAAGACATTGAGCGAGATCAGCAGATACAGCCCCATGATGACTGACCCCACCACCCAGCCACCTGCAAAGATCAGCCCTGCAGAGAGCAGCAGGCTGAAGGGGCCTTCGCCTGGCAGCCATTGTTCGACAAGCAGTCTGGCGCCCCATCCGATGTAGAACATGGCCACCCAGTGGGCCGCTGCATGCGCGATGGCACCCGCCCATCGGTGCCATACCGAACGGGTGGCATTGAACCCTACGAAGGCCGCCACCACTGCAATCACCCACAGGGTGAGCCCCGGCTCGTTGGCGAATGCGGCAATCGTCAGGCGCAGCGCCTGCAATGGGTTGTCCGCTTGCCGATAGCCCACGGCGGCACTGACCAGCCAGGCGGTCATCAGATAGATCAGAGCCGGGACAATGCCAAAGCGCGGATTGATGACGCCGAACGCCAGGTTGCCGAAGCTCATCCACCAGGACTGGCGCATGCTTGGGTAGCACGACTTCAGGGCAAAGTGCCTTGTGCGTCCTGCGCTGCCATCGTGCCGTTCTTCATGATCCTCGATCAGCGATACATCTTCATCGTGGGTGGGGTGCAGGAACGCACCGCCCCCGCCCGCCGTGATCTTCTGAACTGGCGCCAGTGGCTCGTCTGGGTCGAGTTCTTCATGGCGTCGGTAATGATGCAGGTCTCCCGACAGGTGCACGCTCACGGTCACGCCACGAGGGGCGAAGACATGGTCACGCAGGTAGATCAGGTCGGTCTCATCCATGACCTCGCCCATTTGCCGATACTTGTGCGCATGCACCCAGACCGGCGTGGACAGGCAGATGATCAGACGCTCGCCCGGGCTCATTCGCTGTGCAACCGACTCGAAATAGGCAATCTGAGGGACGTCGAGATCGGCCTGCAGCTGACTGTCTGCACCAATCAGCCACCACCCGCCGGGCAGCTTGAGCGTGAAATAGCTGCGCGTCTGGCGCGTTTGCCAGGCGCCCAGCTGGCGCCCCCCCACATCTGAGCAAAAGAGGCGCAAGAAAGCGGACAGTCCGTCATACCAGTCGTGATTGCCCGGCACAGCAAACACGTCGGCAGTGTGGGCCGGGTCGGTCCATCGGCTGGCGGTTTCGAAGGGAACGACCAGCCTGCTCTGGTAAGCCTCACGCGAGGGCGCCGGATAGACTTGATCGCCACCCAACACCAGCAGGGCGGCACGCGGCAACTGGTGTGACTGCCCATCGGTGCCGGCGACCTCCAGGCGGGGTTGGGAGAGCAGCCAGGCGCATGCGTAGGTGGGATTGAAGCCATCACCGGTATCGGCCAGATAATCAAGCCACAAGCCGTCGCGCAGATGCGGGCCAATCAGCGGGTCATCGATCGTGCTGTAGTCGTGCACATCGACATGACGTGGCCCCAGGGCTTGAATGACCCTGCGATCGGACTGCTCACCGACGATGATCGAGACCGCAGACCTAAACCCAGTCCGAATCAGTTGCCCGGGATCGAACCATCCCACCATCGGCATGCGTGGGGTCTGATCTTGTTTGCCGTTCCAACGCAAGGGGAACCCCCGCGCCCCGGCCGCCTGAGCCAGTCTCCGGGCAATGGGTAAGGTTTCCGGGGCTTCGATACTCCGGTCGTGTGGCGGCTCCGAGGCGCGCTGTGCGGGCCGACTCATGGCTGGGTTCAGTCCTTGGCTGCGAGCAGAAAGTGTCCGCGTGCGACGGCGATGGGCAGATCGGGGCTGCGCTGCCACACACGCACCGTGACCAGGGCGACGCGCCCGCCCAGTCGAACCACTTCGCAGCGGGCAAAGCACTCTTCGGGTCGACCGCTGCGCAGATAATCGATGGAAAAGTCGATGCCCTTGGGTTGCTTCGCGCCTTGAAGCGATTGCATGAGATGCAGGATGGCGGATGTTTCCGCGAACCCTGCCACCACGCCGCCATGCAATGCCGGCAGGTGGGGATTGCCGATCAGCTTTTGTTGAAACGGCAATCGGAATGTGGGCTGCTGGGTGTCCGGGGCGACCCGAATGCCAAGGTATTCGACGTAGGGGATATGTTGCCCGGGCAAGGGCGGCTCGCTGGCCTGTGGCGCCGCCCAGTCTGTTGGTGCTGCGCTGGAGGCGTCTGTTCGGGGCGCGCGCGAGGCTTCGATGGGTGCCGTTGTAGCGGATCTCGTGCTGGAAGGCGTGCCCAGCATGAACGCAGATTGTGCAGTGGCGACCGGCTGCGCGCGATCGTCTTGCCACACCTCGGCCCGAATGAAGGCCACACTGCGGGTGAGGCGGTAGCAGTGCGCTTCGCTGAACACGGCTTTGCCGGGCAGTGCGGGGCGCAGCCAGTCCAGACGCAAATCCAGCGTCGCATAGGTGACATCGCGCGCCTGTACCGCTGCCCCCACTGCGATCCCGCAGGCGGAGTCCGCCAGGACGATCAGCGGGCCCACATGCATCAGCCCGCGTTCGGGGTCGCCCAGCCAATCTTCGCGCGGCGGCAGCCGCATGGTGCCGCGTGCCGGTTCGACAGCGGTGATCTCGAGGCCGATGTCCCGCATCTGCGGCGTGCGGACGACATAAACTTGTTTCAGGTATTCGAGCAGTTCGGACATAAATCGGGAGCGGTTTCAGGCGGGAGCGGCAGGGCGCTTGGGACGCACGCTCGGTGCAGCAGGCGCAGTTATTCGCCGGTGATTTTCCGCTCGCGGATCACCCGCCCCCACATGGTGGATTCACGGGCGATGGTGCGCATGAGCTCTTCGCGCGAACCCGGGGTGGCCGGCAAACCATGCTTGGCCAGGCCCTCGACCACGTCGGGCGATTTCAGCACCTTGATGAGCTCGGCGTTCCAACGCTCCTGGATGGGGCCAGGCACTTTGGAAGAGGTGACGAATGCGTACCAGTTCGTGGCATTGAAATCCGGGTAGCCCGATTCGGCGATCGTGGGCACTTGCGGCAGCCCACGGATGCGCTCGGTGCCGGTGGATGCCAGCGCAACGAGCTTGCCGCTCTCGATATGCGGCTGGGCCGTCGACATGGTGGCGTACCACGATGCAACCCGCCCTCCGAGGATGTCGACCAGCGCCGGTGCCCCGCCCTTGTATGGAACATGCACGGTATCGATCTTGGCCATGTCGTTAAGGAGCTCACCGGCCAGGTGTGAAGCCGAGCCAGGGCCTGTCGACGCGAAATCCAGCTTGCCGGGATACTTCTTCGCATAGGCAATGAACTCGGCGAAGGTCTTGATGCCCGTCCCGGTGTGCACCACCAGCACGTTGGGGAAATTCACCGCCATGGTGAGGGGGGCGAGATCCTTGATGGGATCGTAGGGCACCTTCATCAGATGCGGTGCGATGGCGAGCGGTCCGACAGACCCCAGCAGAATCAGACTGCCATCGATGGGGCCAGTGGCGGCCATCTGATGCGCGATGTTGCCCCCAGCACCCGGTCGGTTCTCCACCGTCACGGTCTGGCCGATGTTCTCGCTCAGCTTCTTGGCAATGATGCGTGCCGCGGTGTCGGCCGCGCCGCCTGCCGCGAACCCCACCAACAGCGTGACCCCTTTTTTCACGGGAAAGTCCTGTGCCTGGGCCGTCTGTGCAAACAGGGTGATCAGGAGGGCGCCGAGCGCCTTGGCAAGCGTCAACGCGCGCGAAGACATCAGTTTGTAGGACATGGATAGGGATGTTCAGGTTGCATTGGGGGAGGCCGGGCATGACCGTGATGCAGGCCATGCGCTGTGATCCGATCAAGGAGTATGGCAGGGCTGAGCAGGATCGACCCGTGGGCGCCTGCATCAGCGCACCCGGTCGGCGTTGTCCTCCATGACTTTTGAAAACGTTGCGATCAGTTCGGAGAGCGTCTGAATCACCGCTTCGCGCCGTGACTCGCGCGGCTCGCTCGCTGGGCGCAGAAGCGCGGCCGAGACATTGGCGTGCTGCTGAAGATGCTGGCCGCCCGAGAGACGGCGCGCGAGCCCGACGCTCAGATAAATGACCTGCTGACCGTTGCGCATCTCGATGGCGTCGACGTACACCAGGATGCTGTAGCGCGCCGGAGGAAAGGTTGTATCAAACGTAGGTTCCAACGCCCTAGAAATGATGCTGGCCACGTCTTCATCGGCGACCGGAACATTGGTCAGGCGTGTGGTGGCCTCCCAAGCATGCACAGAGGGCCATGCGAGCAACAGGCACATCAGCAAAGCTGATGCAATCGCACGAAGGGGCGGCTGGATCATCGTGCTGCGAAGCGTATACACGCTCGGGACGGTTGGATGTAAAAAATGCCCGCGGGGTTCAGAGCCGCGCCAGATCATGCAGAACGCAACGCCCCATGATACGGGAGCGCGCGGCGTGCCCCCTGGGCCGGGTGGCGATCGCTAGGGCGTGAGCCATCTCGTGCTCTGATGATCGAACAGCGCACGTCGATGGGTGTCGCGACCGATTTCCAGCCAATCGATTGATTCGACCCGACCAATCAGTACGGCCAGCTGGGGTTCAGGTGATGTGAGGCGCCCCACTGCGGGCAGTGGCTCACCCGGCGCTGCAGCCGACAAGTAGTCTTTGGCGGCGCGCGTGTGACGGACCTGGCTCCAGACGGCTTGCATGCTGTCGCTGCAGTCGTCCACAGTGAATGCGGCGCGCACGCGCAGCTGCCAGCTCAGGGCCGGGCACCAGAACACCAGCACGCCGGCCGGGCAAGCGGCGAGCTGGGCGACTTTCGGGCTGCGCCGGTCGGTGTAGACATGCAGGATGGCACTGGATTGCGCTGCGTGCCTCAGAACCACCGTGCGTGCCTGAGGCGCCCCCTCGTTGTCGACCGTGGCGAGCACGGGCGTTCGCCAGGCATGTTGCCGCTCGACGGTGGCTTGATGCAGCGCCTGCCAGATCCGGTCAAGCAGGCCAGAGGGCTCTGCTTCAGACGGCATTGGCGGGCGCATCGCGCTGCAGGAGATCGCGTCGCCAGGCCAGGGCAATCGCTAGCGTCAGCACCAGCCCCAGAGTAATCAGCCCCACTGCAGTGGCTTGGTAACCGATGCGGGGGATCAGATTGCCTGCAATCAGCAGGCCCAGCGGCAGGGGATAGATGGCCATCATGCGTACGCCCATGATGCGGCCGCGAAACCGTTCATCCGAGGTACGCAACAGCAGGATCGCCAACGGCAGCATGCTTAGGCTCTGTGCAATGCCTGCGCACACCAGCATGCCCATGGCCACCCAGGCATGGCGTGAAAGCGCAAAGCCGATCAGACACACAAACCAGACCACCGTCATGGCGATCATGGTGCGGGCTGGCTTCAGGCGCGCTCCAAACATGCTGACGGCCACCGAGCCGATCAATGCACCCAAGGCAAAACTCGCCACCATCATGCCCAGCCCACGCTGGTCCAGATGAAACACATCACGTGCGATGTAGGGCATCAGCCCACCGGTGAAGGGAAAGGCGGTCAGGTTCACCAATGCGGCCAGGCTCATAGCCGCCAGCAGGCGCGGTGTGCGCCAGATGTAGACCACCCCTTCCTTGAGTTCGCTCCAGGCCGATGGGCGCTGGGGGGAGAGCCCTGCCGCGGCGGGGCCGCCTTTCGGGCGCGGTGCGCCATCGGTGAGAAGGGTCAGCAAGGCGCCAGTCAGGTAGATGGCCGTGATGACCATGTAGGCAGGCGCCATGCCGAACATCGCCATGAAACCCGTGCCCGCTAGCGCGCCACCTACTTTGGCGGAATCCATGGTGGTTCGGGAAATGCCCATGGCCGCCGTGAGGTGCGCCGGTGGCACCGTGGCGCTGACCAGCGCGCTGCGCAGGCCGATGTCGGTGGGCCGCACCAGACCGGAAAGGGTGGCCACGGCCAGGACCGCGATCGGGTTGAGGTGACCGCTCAAGGCCAACAGCAGAATCACGCAGGCAAAAAGCGCGTAGCAAAATCGCATCCCGGCCAGCACATTGCGCAGGCCCAGTCGGTCTCCGAGCATCCCGAGCATGGGCGACAGCAGCGTGCCCACAAACTGCAGTGCGCCAAACACGGTGAGCATGACCACCGAGCCGGTCTCGACCAGCACATACCAGCCCAGGATGAGCGTTTCCATCTCGAGCGCCCAGGCCGTGCACAGGTCTGCCGGCCACTGGAAGCGAAAGCTGCGCGACTTGAACGGCGCCAGGGCCGTCATGCTGCTCATGAGGGGTACCGGACCTGCGGCTTACAGGTTGCGACCGAACAACTCAAACAAGCGCTCCCAGTGCCGTTCGGACGAGGGCTTGTGATAGACCCTGCGCTGCGGGAAGGCGAAGCCGTGATGGGCTTCGGGGTACATCTCGATGCGGGCATTGATCTTGTACCGGTCGATTTGCGCTTGAATGCTGTTCAGTGCGTCCTGGCTGATGTAGTCATCGAACTCGGCGCAGGCGAAATACATTTCCCCTTTGATGTGCTCAGCCAGCAGGTGGGCCGAGTCGGGCAGATCGGTCACGAGCCGCGCACCGTAGATCGATGCCGAGGCGGCAATGCGGTCAGGAAAGCGCCCTGCCACGCGGAACACGAAGCGCCCGCTCAGGCAGTAGCCGACCACCCCGATCTGCGCACTGCGCGCTTGTGGCTCGGCATCCAGAAAGGCGAGCATGGCTTCGGTGTCCTGCTCGATCATGGTGTTGGACAGGCTGCGGTTCAGGGTCCACATGTGCTCGCGGGTCTGCGCATACGCCGGGTCGCTGAGGCGATCGGCATCGATGTCCACCGAGCGCACCATCCGGTAGTACAGATTGGGCATCAGCACGTAATAGCCCACGGTTGAAAGCCTGCGGGCCATGTCGCAGAGTTCCTCGCGGATACCGACGGAGTCCATGTACAGGATCACCACAGGGTGTGGGCCGGGCTTGTCCGGATGAAAGATCCAGCTGTTCATCTGCCCGTCGCGGGTCGGGATGTCGACGATGCGTTCTTGCATGGTGTGCACTCCTCGCTGATCCTTGGATTGTGGCGGCAGGACCGTGACTCGACCACCCTGGGTTCCGATATCCTGCAATGCTGATCCATCTGCAGGGTGTGCCATGCGATTTCCAGTCACCGAGCATGTTGTCAAAACGGCGCGACACACCAGCTTTTATTTGGCCTGCGGTGCCGAGCAGGCGCCCCTCATTGTCTTTGTGCATGGTTGGCCCGAGCTGTCGATCAGTTGGCGCCACCAGCTGCAGTGCTTCGCATCGCTGGGTTTTCGGGCAATCGCCCCTGATATGCGCGGCTATGGCCGCTCAACAGTCCATCCGCAGATCGCTGATTACGGGATGGAACAGATCACGGCCGACATGATCGAACTGCTGGATGGGCTCGGGGTGCAGTCGGCGATCTGGGTCGGGCACGACTGGGGCTCGCCCGTGGTCTGGAGCCTTGCGCAGCATCACGCACAGCGGGTCGCGGGTGTGGCGAGCCTGTGTGTGCCGTATCTGCCCGATGGGTTCAGCCCAGAGCATCTGATACCGCTGATTGATCGCACGCTGTATCCCGCCGATGTGCATCCGGCGGGTCAATGGGATTACCAGCTCTTCTATCGCGAGCACTTTGACAAGGCAGTGGCCACGTTCGAAGCCGATGTGCTGCGTACGGTGAAGGTGCTGTTTCGTAAAGGTGATCCTGCGGGGCGCGGAAAGCCCGCAAGGCTGGCCTTCGTGCGACGTGAAGGCGGATGGTTCGGCGGAGCGTCGGTGGCGCCCGATCTGCCAATGGATCGCGATCTGCTTACACAGGAAGATCTGCATCGCTATGTGAGTGCCCTGCAGACCAATGGCTTTTTCGGGCCAGATGCCTGGTACATGAATGCCGACGCGAACATGGCGTTTGCAGCGCGCGCAGCTGGCGACCGGCACCTGGATATGCCCGTGCTGTTTTTTCATGCGGCGTATGACTACACCTGCGACACCGTCGATACGGCCTTGCCTGAGCCCATGCGAGCGGCCTGCCGTGATCTGACCGAGCTGACCGTGCCCACCGGCCACTGGATGGCGCAGGAACGCCCTGAATTGGTCAATGCGGGGCTGGCACGATGGCTGGCTCTGAAGTTTCCCCAGCGCTGGGCGGTCTGACGCCGAATGCGGTTCCTGCACACTTCCGACTGGCACCTGGGACGTGTTTTTTACAACCTCTCCCTGATCGAGGATCAGGCCTGGGTGCTTGATCGCCTGGTCAAGCTGGCCATTGACGAGCGGGTCGATGCGGTGCTGATTGCGGGTGATGTGTACGATCGGGCGGTGCCGCCCACCGACGCCGTCGCGCTGCTCGATGACGTGCTGTCAAGGCTGGTGCTTGGCGCTCGCATTCCGGTGGTGCTGATTGCAGGCAACCATGACAGTGCCGACCGACTTGGGTTTGGCAGCCGCATGGCCGAGTCTGCCGGTCTGATGATCCGCGGCACACTGGGCCGGCTGGCACCGATCTTGTTTAGCGATGCGCATGGTGTGGTGGCGGTGCACCCGGTCCCCTATGCGGAGCCAGCCTACGTGCGGGCAATCGCCAGTGATGCGCAGGATGTCGACGCACCAGGCACGGACTCAGGGGCGTTCGATCACCAGGCGGCCATGAACAGCTTGATGGCGATGGCCCGGGCGCAGCGCGTGCCCGGCCAGCGCAATATCGTGGTCGGGCACGCCTTCGTGGCCGGAGGCGCTGCGAGCGACTCGGAGCGTCCGCTGTCCGTGGGTGGCTCCGGGATGATCAGCACAGCGACCTTCGACGGTTTCGATTACGTGGCGCTGGGGCATCTCCATCGGCCGCAGGCCGTTGGCGGTGAACACATCCAGTACGCCGGCTCGCTGCTGAAGTACTCATTCAATGAGGTGGATCAGCCCAAGAGCGTGTCGATCGTGGAGATGGCCGCAGACGGACGTGTGCAGGTCAAACGCGTCGCGCTGGGAGCACGGCGCGATGTGCGGATCGTGCGCGGCACCCTGGCCGAATTGCTCGCTGCACCTGACCGTGATGCCTCACACGATGACTACCTGATGGCTGAGCTGACCGATACGGCGCCGCTGCTCGATCCGCTGGCCCGGCTAAGGGCGGTTTACCCGAACATGATGACCTTGCAAATGGTCTCGATCGGGCAAGGCGGTGATGCAAAGATGGGTGCGCACATCGATCATCGCGTCAGACAACCCGAGGAACTGTTCAAGGCGTTTTACCGGGACGTGATGGGCGAAGCGCTCGGCGATGCCGAGCAGGACGTTTTCAACGACGCGCTGCGTGCCTTGCGCAGCAGTGAATCGGATGCCAAGCCATGAAACCGGTCCGGCTTGAGATGTGTGCGTTCGGGCCGTTTGCCGACAGGCAGTTAATCGATTTTCGCGTGTTGGGCGATCGGCCCTTCTTTCTGATCCATGGACCGACCGGCGCAGGCAAGACATCGATTCTGGATGCGATGTGCTTTGCGCTCTTTGGTGACAGTTCGGGCGGTGAGCGCAAAGCGGTGCAGATGCGCAGCCACCATGCGCAGCCGCAGACCCTGACCGAAGTGCTGTTCGAGTTTGCCCTGGGTGAGCGAATCTATCGGGTCCGCAGAAGGCCCGAGCAGCCGCGCAAGGCCAAGCGCGGCGGGGGCGAGACCCTTGAGCCGCAGCAGGCTGAACTGCATCTGCTGCAGGCCGACGGATCGACCGACGGCCTCAAGCCCATGGCGGCAGGCTGGAGCCGAGTGACCGAGGCGGTCAGCCGGTTACTGGGGTTTGAGAGCGCCCAGTTCCGGCAGGTGATCATCCTGCCGCAGGGTAAGTTTTTCGAATTTCTGAAGGCCGGATCGCAGGATCGGGAAAAGATTCTGCAAACGCTGTTTGGCACCGAGCTGTACAAGCGCATTGAAGAGCGTCTGCGTATCACTGAAGCCGACCTGCAGCGTCAATCGGGGCAATGGCTTGCCGCAAAGACGGCGCTGCTGGAACAGGCGAGAGCCGCCAGCATCGAGGATGTAGCGCTTCGCATGACTCACGAGACTGCAGTCTGTGAGGCCTTGCAGGCTACCGAGGCTGATCTTGCACAGGCGGCGCAGGCCGCCGATACAGCAGTCACGGTTGCTCAGGCGCTGCATGCGCAGTTTGCTGAGCTTGATGCGGCACAAGCCGCCGTGAGCGCCTTGCAAT
>CANHUQ010000119.1 GCA_947463885.1 Burkholderiales bacterium | reverse complement strand
TGCTCGCGGCTGATCTGGCCATGCAGCGCGGCGAAGCGGGCGCGGCCTGGTCGACCTACCACGCCGTGGCGCGCCAGACCCGCGACCCGCGTCTGGCAGCGCGTGCCACCGAAATCGCGCTCAGCAACCGCGCGCTGTCCGAGGCCACACGTTCGGCGCAGCTGTGGATCGAGCTCGCTCCCAATTCGGTCAATGCCACGCAGACCCTGCAAACGCTGCTGGTCGCTGGCGGCAAGTGGGCCGAACTGGAACCGATCTATACACAACGCCTTGCGCAGGCCCGCACAGACGGCACGCTCAACGACACCTACGCAGGGCTGCAACGCGCGCTCTTGCGCAGCGCCGATCGAACGGGTGCTTGGCAGCTGCTCCAACGGCTCAGCGAGCCCGATCTGTCTGTAGCCCAGGCGCGGCTGGTGCGCGCCGCCGTCGCGTCTGCTGCCAATGACACGGCCGCCGCCCTGGTCGAATCACGCGAAGCCATGCGCCTGGCGCCCGACAACGAAGACGCCGTGGTCAGCACCGCGCGGCTGCTGGCCCAGTCCCAGGACATGCCCCAGGCCATCAGCCTGCTCGAGACCTATCTTTCACGCCAACCCACGTCGCTTGAAGGCCGTTCGCTCTATGCACGCCTGCTGCTGGCCTCGGGGCAATCGGGCCCGGCGCGTGCGCAGTTCGAGCGCGCACTCACCGACCATCCCACCAATCCCTCGCTGCTGCTGGCACTGGCCCAGGTCTCTTTGCAGGACAAGCAGCCGGGGGCTGCACGCACGTATCTGCAACGCCTGCTCGATCTGCCCAAGCTCGCACCGCGTGAGCGCAACCAGGGTCTGATGCTCATGGCCCAGGTTGCAGCCGATGCCGGCCAGCCAGACGAAGCGCAGCAGTGGCTGGCTCAGGTGCCGCGCGGCGAAGACTACGTGCTGGCCACTGCGCGCCGTGCGCTGCTGCTCGGCAAGTCAGGGCAACTGGACGCAGCGCGCGAGCTCTTGCGCAACACCGAGGTCGGCAGCACGCGCGAGCGCCTGCAGCTGGTCTCAGCCGAAGCGCAATTGCTGCGTGAAGCAGGACGAGCCCAGGAAGCTTTCGAGCTGCTCGATCGCAACGTGCAGACTTACCCTGATCAGCCCGATCTGCTGTACGACCACGGCATGGCCGCTGAGCGCCTCGACCGCATGCCCGAGATGGAGCGCTCAATGCGCCGGATCATCGAGATGCGGCCTGACAGCGCCCATGCCTACAACGCACTGGGCTACTCGCTGGCCGATCGCAATCAGCGGCTCGACGAAGCCCGCACGCTGATCGAGAAAGCCCTCTCGCTGTTGCCTGACGATGCCCACATCCTCGACAGCATGGGCTGGGTACTGTTTCGTCAAAAGGACCTGGAAGGTGCGCTCAAGTACCTGAACCGGGCCTGGTCCCTCAGCCAGGAAGCCGACATCGGCGCACATCTGGGTGAAGTTCTGTGGGTGAGCGGGCGACAGGACGAAGCCCGCCGTCTGTGGCGCGAGGTGAACAAGCGCGACCCCGCCAACACCACCCTGCGCGAGACCCTCACCCGGCTGAATGTGGCGCTCTAAGGCAACATCGAGCGGCGCAACACGCGGGGGCCGACGGTCCGCTTTGCGCATGACCAAACGCGCAACGCTCTGCGCACTGGTCGGAGCCGCTCTGCTGGTCGGCTGCGCCTCGCCCACGCCCCCCGTAGGACCGGCCAGCCCCACAGATCTGCGTGAATGGTCAGGCCGATTCGCGGTCTCGCTCAAACCCGACGGCACCGATAGCCGCGAGGAAGGCGGCGGCGGACGATTCATGCTCACCCGCATGGCCTCTGAACCCAAGGCCTCACTGGAGCTCCAACTGCTCTCGCCCTTCGGGCAGGTCATGGCCAGCGGGCGGCGTCGCCCTGACGGCCGGGCCACGCTGACCTTGGCCAACGGCAGCATGCTGCAGGCGGCCTCGCTCGACGCGGTGATCGAGCAGGCACTCGGCTGGTCGCTCCCAGTGGAGCGCCTCACCGACTGGCTCGACGACCGCTTTGAAGACGTCATCTCCCGAGATGCCCAGGGGCAAGTGATGTCGGCGCGCGACAGCGGCTGGTTCATCCGTCGCGAACCCCATCGCTGGGAACTCGAACGCAGCCAGCCCACCGGACGGCTGCGGGTCATCCTAGTTCTGGATCGGTAAGCCCATGACGCCCGCAGAGATCCGCGATGCACCGGCACCGGCCAAGCTCAACCTTTTTTTGCATGTCACCGGGCGGCGTGCCGACGGTTACCACGAGCTCGAAACCGCCTTTCAACTGATTGACCTGCAAGACCGCGTGCACCTGCGCCGTCGCGACGACGGACAAATCACCCGCGTCAACCCGCTGCCCGATGTGCCCCCCGAGCAGGACCTCACCGTGCGGGCGGCCAGGCTGCTGCAGCACCATGGCGCCACCACGTTCGGTGTGGACATCGGGTTGGACAAACACATTCCCATGGGCGGAGGCCTGGGCGGGGGCAGTTCGGACGCCGCCACCGTGCTCATGACACTCAATCGGCTGTGGGGCCTGGGCCGCTCCCAGGCCGAGCTGGCCGAACTAGGCCTGGCGCTTGGGGCCGATGTGCCGTTTTTCATCTTCGGACGCACGGCACTGGCACGGGGCGTGGGCGATCTGCTGGAACCCATTGAACTGCCGGAGCGGTCATTCGTGGTCATTGCGCCCGCGGTCGCCGTTCCAACGGCGAGTGTCTTCGGCGCAGCGGATTTGACACGGAACACGCCGCCCCTCAAAATCGACGGTTCTCTGGATGAGCGGATCTGGCAGGGTCACAATGATCTGCAGCCGGTTGTCCTGAGACGGTATCCGGCGGTGGCGTCGGCGCTCGCGGTGCTTTCAGACGCGGCGCGCTCGGCGGGGGTCAACCCCACGCATGCCCGGATGTCGGGGTCGGGTGCTTGCGTGTTTTGCCCGGCTCCGTCGCATGCCATCGCAGACCGCATCGCGCAGCATGTTGCCAGGTTCAAGGTTGGGTCGGTTCGTGTCTGTCACGGGCTGGCCAGACATCCGTTGGGGAGTCGCCAAGTTGGTTAAGGCACCGGATTTTGATTCCGGCATGCGAGGGTTCGAGTCCTTCCTCCCCAGCCCCCTTCTTCACGCAAGCACCCATGCCTCCGTCCAATACCATGCAGCGTGATGCACTCCACCCGGAAGGCCTCATGGTCTTCACCGGCAACGCTATTCCGCTACTGGCCAGCGCCGTGGCCGAGCATCTGGGTATCGGGTTGGGCAAGGCCACCGTCGGCCGCTTCTCCGACGGCGAAGTCATGGTCGAGATCCTCGAAAACGTTCGTGGCAAGGACGTCTTCGTCCTGCAGTCCACCTGCGCGCCGACCAACGACAATCTGATGGAACTCATGGTCATGGTCGATGCGCTCAAGCGCGCCTCGGCAGGCCGGATTACCGCAGCGTTGCCTTATTTTGGCTATGCCCGCCAGGACCGCCGAGTACGCTCCTCGCGCGTCGCCATCAGCGCCAAGGTCGTGGCCAACATGCTCGAAGTGGCCGGCGTCGATCGCGTGCTGACCATGGATCTGCATGCCGATCAGATCCAGGGTTTCTTCGATATCCCGGTCGACAACATCTACGCAGCGCCCGTGCTGCTGGCCGACGTGGCCAGTCGCAAGCTACAGGACCCGATCGTGGTCTCGCCCGACGTAGGCGGTGTGGTGCGCGCGCGCGCACTGGCCAAGCGCCTGGACACCGATCTCGCCATCATCGACAAACGCCGTCCCAAGGCGAATGTCTCCGAGGTCATGAACATCATCGGTGAAGTCCGCGGACGCACCTGCGTGATCATGGACGACATGGTCGATACCGCCGGCACGCTGACCAAGGCCGCCGATGCCCTGAAAGAACAAGGCGCCACGCGGGTGCTGGCGTATTGCACGCATCCGGTCCTTTCAGGCAACGCCGTCGAACGCGTCGACCGCTCCGCCCTCGACGAACTCGTTGTCACCGACTCCATTCCGTTGACGCTGGCTGGCCAGGCCAGCGACAAGATCCGTGTCATCAGCTGCGCCCAGATGCTCTCCGAGACCATCCTGCGCATCAACCGCGCCGACTCGGTGTCGTCTCTGTTCATCGACGAGTAATTCATCGAGGAACGCCCCATTCCCCGCAGTGTGCGGGGTGCAATCGCCGCGATCATGCGGCACAGGTCTCTGCCTGCGGGCAGGGTTGAAACGCCCGGCGCTCTGGTCGCGGAGCACGGGAACTTTAAAAAGGAACTGCGATGAAAGTGATCGCTACAACACGTACTGCGCAAGGATCGGGTGCGAGCCGCCGACTGCGCCGAGCCGCCAAGGTCCCGGGCGTCATCTACGGTGGAAGCACCCAGCCTTCGGCCATCGAGCTCGACCATAACCCGCTCTACCATTCGCTGCGCGTCGAGGCTTTCCACTCGTCCCTGCTCGAGATGGAGCTGGACGGCAAGACCGAACAGGTGCTGCTGCGCGATGTGCAATGGCATGCCTACAAGCCGCAAGTGCTGCATATCGACTTCCAGCGTGTCGAGGCCGATACCCGCATTCACATGAAGGTGCCGCTGCACTTCACGCATCAGGATGTCTCGCCCGCGGTGAAAGTCTCGGGCGCCATCGTCAGCCATGTGCTCACCGAAATCGACATCACCTGCCTCGCGGCCCAGCTGCCCAAGTACATCGAGGTCGATCTGTCCGGACTGACCGCCGGCCATCCGCTGCACTTGTCGTCGGTCAAGCTGCCCGAGGGTGTCAAGCCTGTGGTGCGTGGCCGCGACACCGATCCGGTGCTGGTGGTGGCGACGGTCAAGGGCGGTGGTGAAGCAGAAGAGCCGGCAGCCGCTGCTGCGAAGGCCGCGCCTGCTGCCAAAGCTGCACCCGCAGCCAAACCCGCTGGCAAGAAGTAATCGCCTGCACAGACGCGCTTTCAATTAAACAGCTGCAATCAATCGGCTGCACTAGGCGCGCTTCTGCTGTGTCCGGGGACTCCTCTCCCCTGGCACAGCGCCTCGCCCGATTCGATCCATGACCACGATCCGGCTGATCGCAGGCCTGGGCAACCCGGGCACCGAACACGACACCGACCGGCATAACGCCGGCTACTGGTTTGTCGACCTCATCGCGCGGGCACACGGCGCCACCTGGCGCAGTGAGTCACGGTTTCACGGCGATGTGGCGCGCGCCCAGATCGGAAGCGCCGATGTCTGGCTGCTCAAGCCCACCACCTACATGAACCGCTCGGGTCAGTCGGTGTCATCGCTTGCGCGGTTTTATCGCATCAGCCCGGCCGAGATACTCGTCGCCCACGACGAACTCGACCTTCCCCCCGGCACAGTCCGTCTGAAACTGGGTGGCGGCAGCGGCGGGCACAACGGGCTCAAAGACATTTCCGCTGCGATGGGCGGGCCTCAATACTGGCGGCTGCGCATTGGCATCGGACACCCACGCGATCTGTACCCGGGTCGTGAAGTCATCGACTTTGTACTGGCCAGACCGTCGCGCGATGAGCAACAGGCGATCGACACCCGCATGGAGCTTGCGCTCGATCAGGTGCCCGCGTTGACCCAGGGTCACTTCGAACGCGCAGGTCAGCGCCTGCACACCCAAGCGCGCACGCCATGACAGGCATCGTGGGGCACGCACGCATCGCCCTGGCCGCGTGATGCGCGTCACCCGCGCGCTGCGGCTGCTCGCCGGGCCTGCTGCGCGCACGCACATTGCCCGGCACGGACTGCAGCCGCGGGATGTAGCGGGTGTGGCGGCGGCCGCAGGGGGACCGAAAGGCTTGGCCTTCCTGCACCTGGACACCTGGCTCTTCGGCGAATGGTTGGCGCAGGCCGAACGCCCGCGCCTGCTGGCCGGCGCATCCATCGGCGCCTGGCGAATGGCCGCCGCGGTGCATCCCGACGGTCCAGCGGCGACGCGCCGGCTGGGCGAAGCCTATCTCGAGTGCCAACGCTATCGCCTGAAGCCTCCGGCGCATGAGGTCTCGCAGGCCTGCGAGCAGGTGGTCAATGCCATGCTCGGGCCGGTGCCGGCATTCATCGACGGTGCGTCCCGGGGCCACACCCTCGCGGTCATCACCGCCCGGGCACGCGGTGCGCTCGCGCATCATGCGCGCAAGCGCGACTTCATCCGCCCTGCGCTCGCCAACCTGGTCGCACGGCATCGGCTCGGGGCGCATCTGCAGCGGGTCGTGTTCGAACATCCAGGCGGTGCCGGCGCGGCTCACAGCCATTCAGGTGCGGGGCTGCAAGCGCTCATCGAACCCGCAGATCCGTTCGACACCCTGCACGTGCCCCTGCATGCACGCAATGCCGCCCAGGCACTCCTCGCCTCCGGCAGCATTCCGATCGTGGCGCAGGCCGTGATCAATCCTGCCGATGCACCCTCAGGGCAGTACTGGGATGGCGGGCTGATCGACTATCACCTGATGCTCAATTGGAGCCGTCTGGATGGGCTGGTGCTGTATCCGCACTTTGCCCCGTACCTCACCGCAGGCTGGCTCGACAAATCTCTGCCCTGGCGGCGCACTGCCCACCGCGGCGCCCCAGCCGCGCTCAGTCACATGGTGCTCGCCGTGCCCTCACCCGAGTTGCTCGCAAGACTGCCCGGCGGGAAGCTGCCTGATCGCCAGGATTTTCATGTGCATGGCCTGGACCACGACCGTCGTATTGGCCTGTGGCGCCAGGCCATGGCCGAATGCGAAGCGATGGTCGATGACCTCGCCGGGTTCATCCGGCGCCCCGACCCCTCCAGGCTGGAGCCACTCGAGGCATGAGGCGCGCGCGCGGCAAGGACTCAGGTCGTTGGCATCGCATCGACCTCGCTATCGTGGTGATCGCGGCAGGGATCGTCTATGCGAGCCTGGCGCGCCCTGGGCGGATCGACTGCAGTCGGGCCCTGTCCGGGCTGCTGCGCGAGTCCGTGCATCTGTCTGGCTCGGATTTGATCGGCAATGTGTTCGCCTACCTGCTGCTGGGCGGGGCGCTCGGATTAGCCTGGGGCAAGCGTTCAGGAAGCGCACCTCTGGGCGCACAGCTGCGGGCAGGCCTGAGCGCCGTGGCACTGTGCGCCCTGCTCTCCTTGTCGATGGAGGCTGCGCAAGCCTGCATGAGTGGCCGGGTGTCCTCGGGCATCGACCTGATCAACAACACGCTGGGGGCTGCAACCGGCTGGCTGTGTGCCCGCTACCTTGCGCCGCTTTGGCCGCACGTGGCGAGTTCGCTTGTGCCGACTGCGCGCCAACAACGCATGCTCGCTGTGGTGGCACTGGCCGCACTCGCCTGGCTCGCTGCACGCAGCGCGCCCTGGCTGCCACGGCTGGAACTGCATGCTGCGCGGGCGCGGGCCGTCGAAATGGCGCACATGATGGGAGCCCTCACGGTACCGCAGCCCGCTTCACTCGCCCGTGACGCGACGCAGTTCCTGGCCCTTGCGCTTGGGCTCACACTGCCCTGGCAGGCGCGATGGCCGGCAGCCGTGGCCATCGCCCTGGCGGTGGGCAGTGCGCTCGCCGCCAGCCTGGTGGTCGCACGGCCTGCGCTGGGCTACACCGCCTGGTGGGCCTTGCCCGTTGCGGGCCTCGTGGCGATCGGCTTGTCGGGCATGGCGGTCCGGTTGCGCGGTGTGATCATCCTGATTGCCGCCTTGGCTGCCGTGCTGATGTTCGAACTGCGCCCAGGCACAGGGCCCACCAGCGTGTTCAGTTGGCGTGTACTGGTGCTGCACGGCAATGCCATTTCGGGCATGCAGACAGCCGCCTTTTTCGTGTGGTTCGGGATGACCTTCGCTGCGGCAGGTCGGGTCGTGGGTGGCCCGATGTGGCTGTGGGTCGCCCTGTCGCCGGTGCTGCTGGGCACACTCGAATGGTTGCAGACATTCACGCCCGGACGCACACCCGATCTGTCTCCTCCGGTGCTCGGGTGCGCCGGTGCGGCGCTTGCAGCCGGGCTCTTGAGCTCGAGCAAAACGCTCTCGTCGTACACTCACCGGCCTTAAACCCTCATTTCCGACATGAAACGCGCCCTTCGCCCCCTGATGCTGCGTACAGCATGTGTGCTGTCCACCCTGCTCACCGCTGGTCTGCCCTGGTCCGAGGGCCATGCCCAAACGACCGCCGCGCCGCCCGCAGCCTCGGTGACCAAAGCCGCCACCAGCACAGACAACAAGCTCGCGGTCGCACGCGTCGTCACGGTCACGGCAGTAGTGGAATCCAAGGACGATGCCACGCGCAGCCTCGTGCTGCGCGGCCCTCGCGGTCGCACGCTCGCGGTCACGGCGAACGAGAGCGTCGGCAATTTCGGTGCAATCAAGGTGGGCGACAAGGTCAGCGCCAAAGTCAGCGAAGCCGCCACGGTATCGGTACGCAAAGGCGGCGATGGCATTCGCGAGAGCGCCGTGCGCGAAGGCGTGGCCAGCAACGCGGGTGACGGCGGGGCAGGTGCGACCGCTGCCCGCATGACCACGGTCATCGCCAACGTCTGGGCGATCGATCAGAAGAAGCAGGTGTTGTCGCTACGCGGCCCGAAGGGCAATGTCACCGACATCCAGGTCCACGACCCCGCGAGCCTGAAGGGAGTGGCCATCGGCGATCAACTCGAAGTGAAATACGTCGAGGCGGTCGCGCTGGGCCTCACCCGTTTGCCGAAGTAAACCTGGAGTTCACATGTCTTTGCAATGCGGCATCGTCGGTCTGCCCAACGTCGGCAAGTCCACGCTCTTCAACGCGCTCACCAAGGCCGGCATCGCCGCCGAGAACTACCCGTTTTGCACCATCGAGCCGAACGTCGGCATCGTTGAAGTGCCCGACCCGCGCCTGGCGCAGCTTGCAGCCATCGCCAAACCCGAGCGGGTCCTGCCGGCAGCGGTCGAATTTGTCGACATTGCCGGCCTGGTGGCCGGTGCCTCCAAAGGCGAAGGTCTGGGCAACCAGTTCCTGGCCAATATCCGCGAGACCGATGCGATCGTGCATGTGGTGCGCTGTTTCGTCGACGAGAACGTGGTCCATGTCTCGGGCAAGGTCGACCCGCTCTCCGACATCGAAATCATCAACACCGAACTGGCGTTGGCCGACATGGCCAGCGTCGATAAGGCGCATTCGAAGTACACCAAGCAGGCGCGCTCGGGCGGCGACAAGGAAGCCGCGCGCATGCTGCCCCTGCTCGAGAAGTGCCTCGCGGTACTCAATGAAGCACGGCCGGTGCGCTCGATCGATTTCGATGCCGACGAACTCGCGCTGATCAAGCCGCTGTGCCTGATCACCGCCAAACCGACCATGTATGTCGCCAACGTGCGCGACGACGGCTTCGAGAACAATCCACATCTCGATGCAGTGCGCAACATGGCGCTGGCCGAAAAATCAGTGGTCGTGCCGGTGTGTGCCGCCATCGAAGCCGAGATGGGCGACATGGAAGACGAGGACAAGGTGGTCTTTCTGGCCGACATGGGCATGACCGAACCAGGCCTCAACCGCGTAATCCGTGCGGCCTACACCCTGCTCGGTCTTCAGACCTACTTCACCTGCGGCCCCAAGGAAGTCCGCGCCTGGACGGTTCGCGTCGGCGCCACCGCACCGCAGGCAGCTGCCGTCATCCACACCGACTTCGAGAAGGGCTTCATCCGCGCCGAGACCATCGCCTACAACGACTTCATCGCCTGCAAGGGCGAGTCGGGCGCGAAAGAGAAAGGCAAGATGCGCCTTGAAGGCAAGGACTATGTAGTGCATGACGGGGATGTGCTGCACTTCCGGTTCAACGTCTGACGGTCGGGGCGACACAAGCCCGGGAGGCTAGCGCCGTCTGACCTGCGAGTGGCGCCTCGCCGGCTGTTATAGCCTGCCTATCGCATGAAACGCGGACCGCTCCATGTTGTAGGCAGCCTGCACGACAGGGCGAGGTGCCGGACTCGGGTCTGCAAAACCTTCGCGTTTACAGCGCCACGCAAGACGCGCCGCCACAGGAAGTTATGCCGCCGCCCGGACCGCGGCCGTATTGGAGCCGCCGGAGCGGTTAGTGTGTGGCGTTGATGGATGGATGCTCGGGGCGCCGTGCTAGTCATTAGGAATGGAAGGCCGCTCCCGGCCAGAAGCGGACGCTCATCAAGGTCCGCTTTGGGGTCGCGCGCGAGCAACCAGCGCGTCGAGCGGGCTGCGTACAGCGCCGCCGCTCATCTTCAATACGTGTGTGTAGATCATGGTCGTTGCCACGTCCGCGTGTCCGAGCAGGTCCTGAACTGTGCGGATGTCGTATCCGTCTTGCAGCAAGTGCGTCGCGAAGCAGTGGCGCAGCGTGTGAGGTGTGGCGGGCTTGGCGATGCAGGCGTGCGAAACGGCGCGCTTGATCTCGCAGCGGCTGCGCCAGGCTTTGCGCAAGCATCAGCACCCGGTCCTTGCCGCCTTTACCATCGCGCACGATCAGTGCCTGGTGAGAGAAGTCAACGTCCTTCACGCGCAATTGCAATGCCTCGCTGATCCGCATGCCGGTGCCGTACAGCAGCCGTGCCAGCAGGGCATGCTCTCCCTGCATCCGCGCCAGGATGTACACCACCTCGTCTCGACTCAGCACGACTGGCAGGCGCCGACGAACACGTGGAC
>CANHUQ010000118.1 GCA_947463885.1 Burkholderiales bacterium | reverse complement strand
GCCTGCAGCAGCCAAAGAGGCTGCTGTTCTTGGAGGTGACGGGTCCAAATCCGGTAGGGTGAGCGAGAGACGGGCAAGTCAGTACCCGCTAGCGCCGCACCCATTCGCCGCTCTTGCCGCCGTGCTTTTCCAGCAGCTTCACGTCGGTGATGGTCATACCGCGGTCCACGGCCTTGAGCATGTCGTACACAGTGAGCAAACCCACCTGCACTGCGGTGAGTGCTTCCATCTCAACGCCTGTGCGGCCCTCGCATTCAACGGTGGCGGTGCATTGCACTGCGCAGGCGTCTTCATCGATCTGAAGGTCTACGGCCACGCGGGTGAGTGCGATCGGGTGGCACAGGGGAATCAGGTCGGCGGTGCGTTTGGCGCCCTGGATCGCCGCGATGCGTGCAATACCCAGGACATCGCCCTTTTTTGCCGTGCCCTCACGTACCCGCGCCAGCGTGTCGGGCAGCATCAGGATGCGACCGCTTGCGATGGCCACGCGGCGCGTGATGGCCTTATCGCCCACATCAACCATGTGCGCCTGGCCAGCAGCGTTGAAATGCGTCAGCCCTGAATCAGTCGCGATATCGGCCGGTCTGTGGGGCGTGGCGGCTTGTAGCGCGCCGTCTGTACGGATGGGCTCGGGCGATGAGCCAGGCGCAGAGGAGGGGGGGCTTGGTTGCACGGGCTTACATCTTCACGGTGATGGGCGCGAGGGCGGCGCCGAGGGTCGGCCTATCATAGCGTCATGACCACTGATCTTCGGCCGCGTTCCCGTTGTGTGCGCTGGTGCGCTGCGGCGCTCTGTGCGGCGCTTGCACTGGCGCCGCCGGCGGCACTTGCCCAGATCGACAATCTTCCCAAGCTGGGCGATGCGTCGGGCGATGAACTTTCGCCTGCCAAGGAGCGCGCACTCGGCGAATCGATCATGCGTCAGATTCGCCGCGACTCGGCCTATCTGGACGACGCCGAACTGGTCGATTACCTGAACAGTGTGGCAGCCCCCCTCATGGCCACGCCGGCTGCAGCAGGGCACACTTTCGAATTTTTCGCAGTGGATGACGGCGCAATCAACGCGTTTGCGTTGCCCGGTGGATTCATCGGGGTGCACAGCGGCTTGGTCATGGCGTCGGAATCAGAATCGGAGCTGGCTTCGGTGCTGGCCCATGAAATCGGCCATGTGACCCAGCGGCATGTAGCCCGGATGCTGGCCCAGCAAAAGCAGATCTCCATGGTCTCGATGGCCGCGATGATCCTGGCCTTGCTTGCGGCGCGCTCGAACCCGCAGGCGGCTATGGGCGGCGTGATGTTGGGTGAACAGTTGTCACGCTCGAACATGCTCTCGTTTTCGCGCGATGCGGAGCGTGAAGCCGATCGGGTGGGCTTCGAGATGCTCAGGCAAGCGGGCTTCGACGTGCAGTCGATGGTCTCGTTTTTCAACCGACTGCAATTAGCCAGCCGCTTCTACGAAACCAATGCGCCGGCCTACATGCGCACCCACCCGGTCACCGGTGAGCGCATTTCGGATATGCAAGCCCGGTTGCGAGAAACCCGCTATCGGCAGCGCCCGGATGCCTTCGAGTATCTGCTCTTGCGTGCCCGACTGCGCACCACGGCCGATGAAAGTGTGGATGGTCGCCGGGTGGCCCGCGCGTCAGCCGAACAGTACCTGGCCGACAATCCGCAGGCGGGTCCGCAATTCTGGTTCGGATTGGCCAGCATTGCCGCAGCCCAGCGGGACTGGTCTCGCTTTGAACAGGCGCTCGCACGAGCACGTGCGCTGCATGGCAAGCCTCATCCGTACTTTGATCGGTTGGCGGCCACGTCGCGGCTTGAGGCCGGCGACGCCCGAGGCGCAGCGGAGCTGGCTCGCCAGGGGCTGGTGCAATTCCCGGATTCCCGGGCGCTGGTGCGGGTGCGCGCAGAAGCCCTGATTGCTGCCGGCCAGTCGGCCGAGGCTGCGGCGCTGCTGAAGGACCAGCTGGTCGTGTGGCGCTCGGATGCGCGGTTATGGCAGCTGATGGCGCAAGCGCAGGGCAAACTGGAGCAGCGTGCCGAGGCCCATCGCGCTGCGGCGGAGCGTTTTGTGTTGCTGGGCTCTGCAGTGGCTGCCGTGGATCAGCTGCGCATTGCACAGCGTGCCAACGACACCGACTTCTATACGGCATCGATCATTGATGCGCGCCTGCGAGAACTGGAGCCGCTTGCTCGGCGGGAAATCGAAGAATCCAAACAGATGCCGCGTCAGTAGCGCGGCTTGCGAGTGAATTCGAACACCGCGTCAGGAGAGCCCTGAAGCCGGTGCACCGTGTGATGACCCTGCAGCGTCAGATGGCCAGCGGTTGGTGTGCTGATCGCCGACTCATCCAGATCGAGTTCCAGCGCGCCGAGGTCCCGGTCGTCGATGCAACCCGGCCCATGCTCCGTGAGCAGCCATAAGTTGCCTTCGGCGTCGCAGGCGACCTGCGCGATGCGCTCCACCAGATAGCCGGTATGGGTAATGAGGGATTGCGTCGGGGCTTCGCCCATGACGCGCAACAGGATGGGCGCAAGGTCCAGGTCGACAAAGACCCGCTGCGGGCCGTTCTGCCAGTACCAGCGACCCTGCGCATCAGACAGATAGTTGCGCCCGATGAAGTCGATGATGGGCGGGCTGGTGATCTCGCTGCCTGCGCCGTGCACGGCCTCGTCAAAGCCCGCCACACCCCGGTCGATCAGCATCCAGCGTCCGCGCCGATCCAGCCGCAGCCAGCCGTGCACCGCAGGCACGTTGGGCCAACGCGCCATCGCCTGTCTTACCTGATCATCCATGGGCATGAGGCAGACCGCTTGCGCGGTGAAGGTGATTGAACAAGCGAGCGGGCAGCCAATCAAGGCGCCCTGGCGGCCCGCCTGTGAGGAACCCGACATGCCCGCCATGGCGCGGATAGTCCAGCGTGACCGCGCTTGAAACTTCCCGGGGCAACGCCAGCGCTTCGGGCGGCAGGAAGGGATCGTTCAGCGCATTGATCACCAGTGCGGGCACTGTAATGCCGCCCAGAAACTGTCGGCACGATGAGCGGGTCCAGTAGTCCATGGCACTGGCAAAACCGTGCAGCCGCGCCGTGACTTCATCATCAAACTCGAAAAAGTCTTGCGCACGGGCAACGCGTTTGGCATCGAAGAGGCCTGGGTGACGCTTGAGCATGGCGAGGCTTTTTGCCCGCAGGGTGACCAGGAAATGCCGTGCATAGATGCGATTGAAACCACCGGCCAGGCGCACCGCCCCGGCATGCAGATCCTGGGGCGGCGACACTGCGGCGGCAGCGGCCACGAAGCCTGCCGCCGTGCCACGCTCCCCGAGCCATTTCAACAACACGTTGCCTCCGAGTGAGATGCCGACCACCCATAGCGGCCCGGTGTGGCCTGCTGCAAGCCGTTGACTGGCCAGTCGACGCAGCACCCAATCGGCCTCCTCGGAGTCACCGGAGTGGTAGGCGCGGGGCAGGCGGTTCGGTTCGCCGCTGCAGCCCCGAAAATGGATGACCACCCCATCGCATCCCTGTGCGCCTGCATGGGCCATCAGCGCACGCGCGTAGTGGCTGCTGGAGTCGCCTTCCAGGCCATGAAAAAGGGCCAGTAGTGGTCGGTCCCGCTGCGCGGGCGTCTCGGTCGCATGGTCTGGAGCGGTCAGCGTCTGCGCCCAATCCAGATCGATGAAATCGCCATCGGGCGTATCCCAGCGCTCGCGTCGATAGTGCACCCGAGGGCGCGGGGCACCGAGCGATGGCCAGATGGTTTGAGCATGTGCGCCCGGCAACCAAAAGGGGCTGCGGTAGCCAATCGGGGACGCGCCGGGCGTTGCGCGCACGGCGCTCCCGTTCATGGCCGAATGCCTAGTGCAGGCGGCCGGGAGGGGGTCGACGGGGCTCCGTGTCGGAGCCGCCGTCCTCGTCGCCGTCTTCGCTGCGTTCGCCGGGCGGGTGACCTGTGCCCCAGATCGACAGCTGCAAGGACTCTGCGTCGTCTTCGTCGGTATCCAGGTCGGCATCGTCGGGCCCGTCGAAGACGCCAGCATGATGGACCAGGATGCGCCATGCCGCCCCGACGCGCACAAAGACGTTGGTCACGATCACTTCAATGATCTCGCTGCCGCCCTGGCCTTCCACACTGATGCGTTCGATCAGGCTGTGCACCGCCACATCAGTGGTGCGAAAAGCTTGAAGCTCAGCGGTTTCGATGCGCACGCCGCCATTCGAGAAAATGTCGCGAAACGACGCCCGAATGGCGTGTAGTCCAATGAGCCGAGGCCCGCCGGGGTGATTGCAGACGATGGCATCGTCGTCGGCCCACAGGCGCATCATGCCCTCGAGGTCTCCGGCGGCCATGGCGGCATAGAAAGCCTGTTCCGCGGCTTCGGCAGTGGGACAAGGACGGCGCATCCCGCCAGTTTATCGGATGTTGCGCGAGGTCCGTCTCAGTGCGACCCGCAGCGCTTCGGCTGCCGCGTCGGGGGTCAATCCGCTCATGCATTGGCCGTGGCCGTGGCGACAGACCGGGTCGTTGCATGGGCTGCATTCCAGCCCGAGCGACTGAACCTGTACCTGCGCGCCCAGCGGCGCATGGCGACGCGGGTCTCTGGGGCCAAACAGGCTCACCAACGGGCGACCGAACGCGCCGGCGACGTGCATCAGGTCGTTGTCCAGCCCCACGATGGCCTGGGCCTGAGCGACCGTCGCAATGGCGTCGGCCTGCGAGAGTTGCCCGCACCAATTGCGACCTGACACCCCCGACAGGGCGAAGGCCTCGGTGGCGTTTGCGCGCACAGAGGCATCGCCAACCGCCGCCACAACTACTTCGGGCCGGTGCTTGCGCAGCTGACCGATCAGTGCAGCCCAGTGACGCACCGGCCAGCGGCGCGATGCCTGGCCCTGATCATCGAAACAGAGCACCACCAGCGTGACACCCTCCGCAGGCAGGCCGTTGCGCTGGCGTGCATACGCTTCACGCTCAGACGATCGCCGCAACGCGGGCGCCTGAACGCTGTCGTGCATCGGTGCCGGGCCATTGAATGCCAGCCGGGTAAAGTGCTCGATGCGCGCACGGTCTGCGACGTGCGCAGCATTGGGGGTGCGTTCGCGCTTCTCGGTGATGAGCCCCCAGCGAGCAGGCTCATTAAAGCCAATGCGTACCGGGGCGCCGGTCAGCCAGGCCAGCCATGCAAGACGATAGCCGTCGCTCAGGACATAGGCACGCTGATAACGCATCCGGCGCAATTGCCGGGCCAGCGCCAGCAGTCCCAGTGTGTTGCGATGGCCTTCGAGGCAATCAGTCGACCAGACCCGATCGATGCCGGCCATGCATTCAAACACCGGTGCCACGTCAGCACGGGCCACCACGTCGATGCGATCTTGCAGTCGCAACCGCGAGAGTGTCGCCACGAAGGGTTGCGACATGACGGCGTCGCTCAGGGAATGGGGGGCAAGGATCAGGGTGCGCATGAGAGAGCGGCCACCAATTCAGGCCGTTCCGAATGATCTTTCACCCCATCCGAAAGGATGGGGGAAAAAGTCACGCATACATCGCTGAACGCATGCCCCAGAGGGCAGGGGAAGAAGCGTGCAGGCTGCGGTGCAGCTTAGTGACCGCCCGCGCTGACACCCGGCTTGAGCCGGTATTCGGTGCTGCAATAGGGGCAGCGTGCATGCCCGCCATGGGCCAGGTCGAGAAACACCCGAGGATGGGCGTCCCATGTGCTCATGCGGCGGTTGGGGCAGAACGCAGGCAGGTCCGACGCATCGAGTTCCACCACGCGTGTGGCAGCCGCCGAAGCGCCGGATGGCAGGGGCGGGTTCTTGGGGTGCGAATCGCTCATGGCCGTGTCCTGGGCGAACGATCGATCAGACGGGGGTGAGCCACGACTGGTAAGCCGGCGCCTTGCCTGCGACCACATCAAAGAAGAGCGCCTGCAGCCGACCGGTGACCGGGCCGCGCGAGCCGCTGCCGATTTCGCGGTCATCGAGCTCACGAATGGGCGTGACCTCGGCCGCCGTGCCCGTGAAGAAGGCTTCGTCGGCACAGTACATTTCGTCGCGTGTGATGCGCTTTTCCACGACGCTGTAACCGAGATCGCGCGCCATCTGGATCACGGAGTCGCGGGTGATGCCGTCCAGGCAGGAGGCGAGGTCAGGGGTGTAGACGGTGTTGTTGCGCACGATGAAGACGTTTTCGCCTGCGCCCTCTGACACATAGCCCTCGGTGTCCAGCAGCAGGGCCTCGTCGTACCCGTTGGCGGTCACCTCCTGGTTGGCCAGGATGGAGTTGATGTAGTAGCCGCTTGCCTTGGCCCGCACCAGTGACACATTGACGTGGTGACGGGTGTAGGAGGAGGTCTTGACGCGAATGCCCTTAGCCAGACCGTCTTCGCCCAGGTAGGCGCCCCAGGGCCACGCCGAGATGGACACGTGGATGGTGTTGTCGCGCGCCGAGACGCCCAGCTTCTCGGAGCCGATCCAGGCGATCGGGCGCAGGTAGCAGGACTCGAGCTTGTTGGCCCGGACGACTTCCTTTTGCGCTTCGAGGATCTGCTCGGCCGGAAACGGCATCTTCATCTGGAAGATCTTGGCCGAGTTGAAAAAGCGCCGGGTATGTTCCTGCAGACGAAAGATGGACGTGCCCTGACCGGTCTTGTAGGCCCGCACGCCCTCGAATACCGCCATGCCGTAATGCAGGGAGTGGGTCAGCACGTGGATCTTCGCGTCGCGCCAATCTACAAGCTTGCCGTCAAACCAGATGAATCCGTCGCGATCGGCCATGGACATGGCTGCACTCCTCGGTTGCCAGATTTTCGAACCTTCGATTCTAGCCGCAAAGCCTGCTTGGGTCGGTCCGTGGACTGATGCTGGTGTTGGTGCGGCTAGAATCGGGATCCCCTCATGTGATCAGGCCTATTCGTGATGCGTGCTTCCCTGCGAACGCAGGTTGGGTTGCTGGCGCTGCTGCAGGCGCTGCTTCTCACCAATAACGTCACGCTGATCGCGGTCAATGGACTGGCCGGCGCCACGCTAGCCTCCGACCCCCTTTACGCCACGATGCCTGTGACCGGATATGTGTTCGGTGCCGCGGCGACCAGCATGCTGGCTGCACGCATCATGCGGCTGCATGGGCGCCGCGCCGGCTATACCGTCGGCGCGCTCTTTGCCATCGTGGGCAGCCTCATGGCCTGGTGGGCGGTCACGGTCCACAGCCTGCCGCTGCTCGTCTTTGCCACCTTTGTGCTGGGTGTCTACAACGCCTTCGGGGCCAGTTACCGGTTCGCCGCGGCCGACGCAGCCGATGCCTGGCTTCCCGACTTCAAGCCCAAGGCGATTTCGCTCGTGCTGGCCGCGGGCATTGTGGGGGGCGTGCTTGGGCCGCAATTGTCCAAGTTCACGCGTGACTGGTTGCCGACCCTCTTTGCTGGCTCGTATCTGGCGCTCACTGTGTTCGCGGTGCTATCTCTGGTGCTTGTACAGTGGTTCAGGGTGCCAGAAACAACCGCCTCGGCTGCGCAGGGGCCGGCGCGACCCTTGCGCGAGATTCTTGCCCAGCCCGCCGCCTGGAGCGCCGTGCTGATTTCGTCCTTGTCGTACGGCATCATGAACCTCGTGATGGTGGCGACCCCACTGGCTATGCAGGTCTGCAGTCATCCGTATTCCGCGGCGGCCACGGTCCTTGCCTGGCATGTCACCGGCATGTTCGCGCCGGGTCTTTTTACCGGATCACTCATCACCCGATTTGGCGTGATCCCGGTGATTGTCACCGGCTGCCTGCTGATGCTGGTGTGTGCGGTCGTCTCGCTCGGAGGCGTCGAGATCTGGCGATTCACCGTGGCGCTAATTATGCTGGGTGTGGGCTGGAACTTCATGTACACCGGAGCGACTTCGCTGCTCACGACAGCCTATCGCCCGTCCGAGAAGAATCGTGTGCAGGGATTCAACGATGCCGTGGTCTTTGCAGTGATGGTCACCTCGTCGTTGTCGTCAGGCGCGCTCTTGCATGTGCAGGGCTGGTACACGATCAACGCGATGTCGATCCCCGTGGTGTTGCTGGCCCTCGCAGCGGCCCTGTGGGTGGCACGCATCCGGGCCCGCACGGCCCAGCGCCCGGCGTGACAGCGCGCGGGGTTGAATCGGGCATGCAGCGTTCAGGGATCGCGTCCTGTGCAGGCTGACGACGTTCCCGGCGAAGGCAGCCTGAAGCCTCGCTCGCTGATGCATCTTTTTCTGGTGTTTTCAGGGCTGGCCCTGCGTGGCTTCGGCGGGGTGTTGCCCTGGGCGCAGCGCGTGCTGGTCGAGGAACGTCGGTGGCTTAGTCGCGAGCAGTTCATCGAGACCCTGGCCTTCGGACAATTGCTTCCTGGGCCGAACGTTTGCAACGTGGCGATCATGGTCGGCGACCGGTGGTTCGGCTGGCGCGGCGCGGTCGCAGCCCTGGGCGGCATGCTGGCTGCGCCGATGCTGCTGGTGCTGGGGGCGGCTGTCCTGTACGGGCAAGTGGCTGATGAGCCGGTGGTGCGTCGCGCGCTGGCTGGCATGGGCGCGGTGGCAGGGGGCATGATCCTGGCCACCGCATTCAAGCTGGTGCTGGCGTGGCGTGCCCAACCGGCCTGGTTGGCCTGGGGAGTGTTGGCATTCATTGGCGTGGCCCTGCTGCACCTGAAAGTCCTGCTGGTGCTGGCTGTCCTGGTGCCGCCGGCCATTGTGGCGGCCTGGGGGTGGTTGCGTGCGGTGTCTCGGCGCGGAGAACCGCGGTGAACGCAAGCGAGCTGATCGATCTGCTTTTGCATTTTGCGTCGCTGTCGCTGCTGGCCATTGGCGGCGCGCTCAGCATGGCGCCCGAGATGCGCCGTTACCTCGTGGACGAACGTCACTGGATGGACGGATCGCAATTCACCGATGCCATCGTGATCGCTCAGGCAGCACCCGGTCCGAATATTCTGTTTGTGACCCTGCTGGGTTGGCAGGCGGGCGGTGCGGCCGGTGCATTGGCCAGTACGGTGGGCCTGCTGCTGCCCTCGAGCCTGGCGACCTGGTGGGGCTGGCGCATGAAGCGGGCGAGCGAAGACTCGACCTGGGTGGCTTCCATTCGGCTGGGCCTGTCGCCGATTGCCATCGGGCTGACGGCCGCCGCAGGCTGGGTCGTAGCGGACTCCAACAACCATGCCGACTGGCGCCTGTGGGCCATCACGGCGCTCACCACGGTGATCGTGGCACGCACGCGCTTGAACATGCTCTGGCTGATTGCTGCCGGGGCGGTGCTGGGAGTGGCTGGCGTCATCGGTTGAGGGCAATGGCATCATTGCGCCATGGCACGCGCAGGCTGCGCGCATTCTTTACTTTGGACATGCGATGAAAAAGACCGTATTCGTCGACGGACAGGAAGGCACCACTGGGCTGCAGATTCGTGAGCGGCTGCAGGCGCATCCTGGCGTGCAGGTGCTGGAGATTGAGGCCGAGCGGCGCAAGGACATCGAACGGCGTCGCGAACTGATTAACGCGGCCGATGCGGTGTTCTTGTGTCTGCCCGATACCGCCGCCAAGGAGTCAGTGGCCCTGGTGGCTGCCGGCAACACGCGCACGGCAGTGATTGACGCCAGCACCGCACACCGCGTGACCGACGGCTGGGTCTATGGTTTACCTGAGCTGCGGGCGGGCCAGCGCGAGGCCATCGGGCGCTCGCGTCGTGTGGCGGTCACCGGCTGCCATGCGGCCGGATTTATCCTGGCGGCGGCGCCGCTGGTGGCGGCCGGTCTCTTGCCCCGCGACTACCCGATCGCCTGTCACTCGCTCACGGGCTATTCGGGGGGCGGCAAATCCATGATCGCCGATTACGAAGCCGCACGAGACAGTCGGGCCCTGGATGCCGCCAGACTCTATGCCCTGGGCATGGCACACAAGCATCTGCCCGAAATGCAGGCCTATACCGGGCTGGCTCAGCCGCCGGTGTTTTCGCCCATCGTCGACAATTTCTACAAGGGTATGGCCGTGTCGGTCCCGCTGCAACTGGGGGCGATGGCCGCCGGCACCACGCGGGCGCGCATCCACGAGGCCTTGTCTGCTCATTACGCAGGCGAGCGCTTCGTGCGTGTCATGCCCCTGGATGCCACCGACAACACAGTGGGCGGGTTTTTTGATCCCATGGCCTGCAACGACACGAACCGCAACGACGTGTTCGTGTTCGGCAACGACGAGCGGGTGATGGTAGTGTCCCGTCTGGATAACCTGGGCAAGGGGGCGTCTGGTGCTGCGGTGCAGTGCATGAACCTGGTGCTGGGGTTCGATGAGGCCACTGCGCTGAGCGCCTGAGCGGGTTCGCCTTCAGCGGCCCAGCAACTGATCCCACAAGCCGCGCACGGCCAGACGCTGCGCGGCAAATGCATCGGCGGGGACGCGCGCATAGCGGGCGTCGTTCAGTCGCATGAGGTGCTGCTGGCGCCGATAATCCCGATAGGCTTGGGCGCACGCCAAGGCGGCCGTCGTATCGATCAGGCCCGCGCGTGCAGCACGCTCAAGCAAAGCAATGTTGCCGGCGTTGTCGAGCAGTTCGGGGTGACTCTGCGCATGAGCAAGCACCAGGAACTGGACCATGAACTCGATGTCCACGATCCCGCCTGCGTCGTGCT
>CANHUQ010000117.1 GCA_947463885.1 Burkholderiales bacterium | reverse complement strand
TCTCGGATCAATCGCGATCAAATAACGCTGCAACGCGCCTCCTTCGATCTGGCGCTACTGCTCAGGCGTCTGGTCGAGCCGGCGCGCCATCGTGAATCGGTTCGACCCCTTCCGCGGCTTGAAGCCGAGATCCCGTCCGAGCCAGTGCCGTGCTTTGGGGATGCCGATCGCATTGCTCAGATCCTTGCTAACGTGCTGGAAAACGCTCGCAAGTTCACGCCCGCGACCGGCTTGATCACGCTGAGTCTGCACACCACTGCACAGGAGATCCGCGTGTCGGTGCGCGATACCGGAATGGGCCTTGCACCGGCCGATCTGGAGCGGATCTTCGAGCGCTTTGTCCAGGTGCGGCCTCCGACCGACGATGCGAATCAGGTCGCTCCGAGTGATGGCCTTGGGCTCGGGCTGTATCTGTCCAAACGGCTTGCCACCATGCATGGCGGCGAGCTCACCGCCCATAGTGATGGCCTCGGTCAGGGCAGTCTGTTCACACTCACGTTGCCGCATGCGCCCCTGCAGGCGAGCGCGCCCAGCGAACCGCGACCGGCAACCCTTGCCCCGGGTGATGCCTTACGCATTCTGGTGGTGGACGACCATCAGGATGCCCGTGACAGCCTCGTTCTGCTGCTGCAGGCCTGGGGATATACGGTCGAGGCTGGTCGAGACGGGCTGGAAGGGCTGAAGCTGGCTCAGACCTTTCGCCCGCATGTGGTGATCATGGACATTGCCATGCCGCGCATGGATGGCTTTGAACTGGCACGACGCCTGCGCGCCGAGCCTCTCGAACCATCCCCCTATCTGTTGGCACTGACTGGATTCAGCACTGCGCTGCATCAGGACAGGGCCCGCCACGCAGGCATCGACCTGTATCTCGTAAAGCCGGCCGAACCCAGACAGTTGCAGCAGGTGCTGGCCGACTGGAGCAGGGCCGATCAGCGCTTGTAGCGCTTGGGCACAAACGGCAGCTTCACGACCTCGACTGCCGGGCGCCGGTCCCGAACACAGGCCACCCACTGAGTGCCGGGCGCAGCATGAGGCGTCTCGACATACGCCAGCACGATGGGCTTGCCCAGAGTTGGGGAGATCGTGCCGCTGGTGACTTCCCCCTGACTGGCGTGCTGCGCATCGGCGCCCGATGCGATCAACTGCGCATGCGCCCGGATCGGCACATTTTCAGGTGAAATCAATCCGACCAGACGGCGACTGACTCCGTTGCTCAGATGCGCCAGCACGGTCGCAGCGCCCGGAAATCCACCGGCCTTGCTGCCGCCCGTGCGACGCGATGCAGGGATTGCAAAGGCCAACCCGGCTTGCACCGGGGACGTGGTGGGCGTGATGTCCTGGCCATGCAGCGGCAGCCCGGCCTCCAGCCGCAGCGTGTCGCGCGCGCCCAGCCCAACCGGCGCAACGCTCGGGTCGGCCAGCAAGCGGCGTACGATCGCCTCAGCCCGCTCGGCAGGCATGGAGATTTCGTAGCCGTCTTCGCCGGTGTAGCCAGAGCGCGTGGTGAAGCAGGCGGCACCTTCCAGGTTCAGCGTGCGCGCCTGCATGAAGGTCATGGAGGCTGCGCCTGGATCGAGTTGCGCCAGCACCAATTCGGCGGCCGGGCCCTGCAGAGCGATCAGGGCTGCCTCGACCCATTCGATCACGAGCGAGGGACACAGCGCTGTCAGGCGCACAAAGTCAGCATCGCGATTGCCCGCGTTGACGACCATCCGGACTTCGTCGCCGAGGTTGACCAGCATCAGGTCGTCTTCGATACCGCCTGCATCATTGAGCAGGTACGAATACCGTTGCAGCCCGAGCGGCCATCCGTCGAAGTCCACAGGCAGCGCAGCTTCAAGACCCCGATGCAAGGAAGCGGCCTGCCCGTCGCGCGCGCGGATCCGCAACTGCCCCATGTGCGAGACATCGAACAGACCCGCTTGCGCGCGGGTGTGCAGATGTTCGGCCTTCAGCCCTGCCGGATACTGGATGGGCATATCGAACCCCGCAAAGGGCCCGAAGCGCGCACCCAGTTCGCGGTGCAGGGCATCGAGGGGAATCTGCCGGGTCGTCGTGGGCGCGGACTCAGACATAGTCCGCAACCGGTGGGCAGGTGCAGATCAGGTTGCGATCGCCGGCCGCATTGTCGATACGTTTGACGTGCGGCCAGAACTTGGCTTCGCGCACCCAGGCGAGCGGATAGACCGCCTGTTCGCGCGAGTACGGATGGGGCCAGTCGCCCATGGCCTCGAAGGCGGTATGCGGCGCGTTTTTCAGGGGATTGTCCTGACGGTCCATCGTGCCTGCCTTCACCTGGGCAATTTCGCCTGCGATGGCGATCATGGCATCGCAAAAGCGATCGAGTTCGCCCTGCGATTCGCTTTCGGTCGGTTCCACCATGAGGGTGTCTGCCACCGGAAATGACAGCGTCGGTGCATGAAAGCCGTAGTCCATCAGACGCTTGGCAATATCTTCCGCAGTGATGCCGCATTCGCCTTTCAGGTGGCGCACATCGAGGATGCACTCATGGGCCACGCGACCACTGGTCCCGGTGTAGAGAATGGGGAAGTGGTCCTTCAGGCGGTGGGCGACATAGTTGGCGTTCAGGATGGCGGCTTCGGTGGCGTGACGAATGCCGGATGCGCCCATCATGCGGATGTACATCCACGAAATGGTGGTGATCAGCGCGCTGCCGAACGGGGCGGCCGAGACGCTGTTGGCGTCATCGGGCGTGCAGAACGGATCGGTGGGCAGATGTGGCTCGAGATGAGCCGCCACCGCGATCGGGCCCATGCCAGGACCGCCGCCGCCGTGGGGGATGCAGAAGGTCTTGTGCAGGTTCATGTGGCAGACGTCGGCCCCGATGTCGCCCGGGCGGGTGAGTCCGGCTTGCGCATTGAGGTTGGCGCCATCCATGTAGACCTGCCCGCCCGCTTCGTGAACGGCGGCGCAGACATCGCGGATCGTGGCTTCGAACACACCATGTGTGGACGGATAGGTCACCATCAGCGCGCACAGAGCGTCGCGGTGCGCAGCGATCTTGGCCTGCAGATCGACCATATCGATATTGCCCTGATCATCGCAGGCCACCACGACGATCTTCATGCCCATCATCTGAGCGCTGGCCGGATTGGTGCCGTGCGCAGACGACGGAATCAGGCAGACATCACGATGACCCTGTCCGCGGGCCGCCTGCCAGTGGCGAATCGCCAGCAGGCCGGCATATTCACCCTGCGCCCCCGAGTTGGGTTGAAACGACACCGCATGAAAACCGGTGATTTCAGCGAGCCAGGCGCCCAGTTGCCGCAGCATCTCGGCATAGCCTGCGGCCTGGTCGCGCGGTGCGAATGGATGCAGGTTGGCAAACTGCGGCCAGGTGACCGGCGCCATTTCGGAGGCGGCGTTGAGTTTCATCGTGCATGAGCCCAGCGGGATCATGGAGTGCACCAGCGAAATATCGCGGTTCTCCAGTTTCTTCACGTAGCGCATGAATTCGGTCTCGCTGTGATAGCGATTGAAGACCGGATGGGTGAGCACTGCGCCCGCGCGACGCAGCGCGGCGGGGATGGACGCAGGCTCTGCGCTGACATCGCTCGCGGCTTCTTGAGTGATGGCATCGGCGCGGCGGCCAGTGAACACCTCGGCGAGATCGGCCAGATCGGCCAGGCCCACGGTTTCATCGAGTGCCACACCCAGACGCCCGCCCGCCAGATGGCGCAGGTTGATGCGGTGCGCCTGCGCCCGGGCCAGGATGGCCTGTGGGTCCAGGCCCGCTGCCGCCGGGTCGAACACCACCGTGTCGAAGTAGGCGCCATGCACAGGCGACAGCCCGGTCATCCGCACCAGTACGCGCGCCATGGCATTGACGCGCAACGCAATGCGCAGCAGACCGTGCGGGCCATGGTAGACCGCATAGAAGGCCGCCATGTTGGCCAGCAGCGCCTGGGCGGTGCAGATGTTGCTGGTCGCTTTGTCGCGGCGAATGTGCTGCTCGCGGGTCTGCAGCGACATGCGGTAGGCGGGGTTGCCGGCCGCGTCTTTCGAGACGCCGATGATGCGCCCGGGCATGGTGCGCAGCAGATCCTGCTTGACCGCCATGAAGGCGGCATGCGGGCCGCCGTAGCCCAGCGGCACGCCAAAGCGCTGCGCCGAACCGATGGCCACGTCAGCACCCATGGCGCCGGCCGATTTCACCAGCAGCGCAGCCAGCGGGTCCACACCGATGCTCAACTTGCCGCCTTGAGCATGCAACCCCTCGGCCAGCGCAGAGAAATCGCGCAGGCGGCCCTCGGTGTCGGGGCACTGGACGTGGGCGCCAAACACGCTGGCGGGATCATGCGCGAGCGCATCGCCCACCACGACGTCCACGCCCATCCAGCGCGCCCGCGTGCGAATGACCGCGATCACCTGAGGGTGCACGCTGGCATCCACCAGAAAGACGTTCGATGCATGCCTGGAACCGCGACGGATGACGCCAAGCGCTTCAGCTGCAGCGGTGGCTTCGTCTAGCAGCGAGGCATTGGCCACATCGAGCCCGGTCAGGTCGATGACCATCTGCTGAAAGTTGAGCAAGGACTCAAGCCGGCCTTGCGCCACCTCAGCCTGATAGGGTGTATACGCCGTATACCAGCCCGGATTTTCCAGCACATTGCGCCGGATCGGTTCAGGCGTGAGCGTGCCGTGATAGCCCGCGCCGATGTAGCTGCGCCAGATCTGATTGCCTTGCGCAATCTCGGCCAGTTCGGCCAGAGCATCGGCTTCGGTGGTCGGGGCTTCAATGGCGAGCGGCGCATCGCGCAGGATGGCCGCAGGAATCGTGTCGCGGATCAGCTCGCGCCGCGAGGCATAGCCAATCGCCGCGAGCATGCGCGTTTCTTGCGCCTTGGAGGGGCCGATATGTCGCGCATGGAACGCATCGGTATCCAGCAGGCTGCGCAATCCGCCTGCCTGAGAGTCAGCATGATTCATGGGTCGTGCCTCAGGCGCCGGGGCCGTTGTCGTAATCGGAGGCGTTCAGCAGCCCTGCCAGTGCGCCCGGGTTCGTAGGGCGCAGCGTGAAGAGCCAGCCGCCGGTGTAGGGCTCTGAATTGACCTTCTGCGGCTCGTCAGCGAGCGCGTCATTGACGGCGATCACCTCGCCGGCGATGGGCGCATACACGTCCGAGGCGGCCTTGGTCGATTCCACCACGGCGCAGGCTTCACCCTGGTTGAGCGTGCGACCCGCATCCGGCAGTTCGACATAGACCAGTTCGCCCAGCGCGTCCTGCGCATGCAGCGTGATCCCGACCGTGACGGTGCCGTCAGCGTTGCTGCGGACCCATTCGTGGGAGGCGGTGTATTTGAGGTCGTCAGGGCTGGTCAATTGAGGCTCTCCGGAGAAGGTCGGATGGAATCGATTCAGGGCGCAACGGGCGAAGAGGATGTGCAGACGCATGCACATCACTCGCGTGATGCGATACGCCCCCTCTGTCCATTTGCCTGAGAGATTGACCTTCGGCGAGGCCACTGTTTGCACAGCGCCTGCTCTCCAGAGAGTCCGATCCGATGCGGTCCTTTTGCCTGAGAGTTTCCGGGGCGATACACCTTCGGCGCCGGCGCGATCCGATGCTGCGCATCGAAGGCCGGTCTCTCCCGCATCGGCGATGAGACTGCCGCGACGGTATCCCGCGTGGCGGCGGGGTGTCAAGCCGAGAGAGGGCGGTCTGCCTCGGCCCCTGTTCAGCGCGCTTCGCGCAGCCCTCCTCGCATGGTGCTATCCCTGACTCTGGGCGGTCTTCCGACCCGACATCACAGGTCGGTCGGTACAATGAGCGGTTTAATCCGTCCAGATCACGCAAGGAACGGTGAAATGAACGCTCCCGAACCCGCCGTGCATCCGGCTGAGCCGGAGCAGCGCTGGTCGGACGTCACCGCGACGCTCGAGCCTCAGCGCCGCGACGCGCTGGTGGCCGCGCTGTCCTCGATCCTGCCTGTGGGCGCACTGCTGTCGCGCACCGAGCAGACTCGCCCATATGAATGCGATGGGTTATCGGCGTTTCGCCAACTGCCGGTGGCCGTGTGCCTGCCCGAATCCGAAGCGCAGGTGCAGCAGGTCCTGCGCATCTGCCGCGAACACGATGTCCCGGTGGTGGCACGCGGTGCGGGCACCAGCCTGTCGGGCGGATCCATGCCGCATGGTGCGGGGGTTGTGCTGTCCCTGGCCCGTCTGAACCGCATCCTGTCGATCGATCCGGTCGGGCGCACGGCGCGCGTGCAGCCCGGGGTGCGCAACCTGGCCATTTCCGAGGCGGCCGCGCCCCACAATCTGTACTACGCGCCCGATCCGTCCTCGCAGATTGCGTGTTCCATCGGCGGCAACATTGCCGAAAATTCCGGCGGGGTGCACTGCCTCAAATACGGCTTGACCGTGCACAACGTGCTGCGCATCAGGGGACTGACCATCGAAGGAGAGGTCATCGAATTCGGCAGTGCCGCCCTCGATGCACCGGGCCTCGATCTGATGGCGCTGGTGATTGGTTCCGAAGGCATGCTGGTCGTGGTGACCGAAGCACTGGTCAAGCTCGTGCCCAAGCCGCAGCTGGCGCGGGTGCTGATGGCCTCGTTCGATGATGTGGTGAAGGCAGGGGATGCCGTGGCCGCGATCATCGGCGCAGGCATCATCCCGGCAGGTCTGGAGATGATGGACCGCAAGGCGACGGCCGCGGTCGAGCCCTTTGTGAAGGCCGGTTACGACCTGCAGGCCGAAGCCATCCTGCTGGCCGAGTCGGATGGCACCCCTGAGGAAGTCGAAGAGGAAATTGCCCGCATGCAGCAGGTGCTGCGAGATGCGGGCGCCACGCAACTGGTGGTGTCGGGCTCGGAAGCCGAGCGACTGCGATTCTGGTCAGGGCGAAAGAACGCTTTTCCTGCCGCGGGCCGCGTATCGCCCGACTACTACTGCATGGATGGCACCATCCCGCGCAAAAATTTGGGCCGCATGCTCTCGGCCATCGCCGAGATGGAACGCACCTACAGCCTGCGCTGCATGAATGTGTTCCACGCCGGTGACGGCAACCTGCATCCGCTGATCCTGTTTGATGCCAATCAGCCAGGTGAGTGGGAGCGCGCCGACCGCTTCGGCGCCGATATTCTGGAGCTGTGTGTCGAATTGGGCGGCACGGTCACGGGCGAGCACGGCGTGGGGATCGAGAAGATCAACTCCATGTGCGTGCAGTTCTCGCCGGCCGAGCGTGCCGCGTTCTTTTCGGTGAAGCGGGCGTTCGATCCGCCGGGGCTGCTGAATCCGGGCAAGGCCATTCCGACGCTGGCCCGATGCGCCGAGTACGGGAAGATGCACGTGCATGGCGGGCGCATTGCGTTCCCTGAATTGCCACGGTTCTGAGGCGCATGTGTCATGTTGACGCCTGATACCGCTGCAGCCCCCGTGGCCGCCTTACCCGACCAGGCTGCGCTGCATGCCCTGCGTGAGCAGGTGCGTGCGGCCCATGCCGATCACGTGCGACTGCGCCTGCGCGCCGGCGATACCAAGGCGTTTTACGGTGAGCCCGCTGCGGGCGAGCCACTCGATCTGCGCCCTTACAGCGGCATCGTGTCGTATGAGCCGACCGAGCTCGTGATCACGGCGCGCTGCGGCACACCACTGATCGAACTGGAGCAGGCGTTAGCTGCGCACCGCCAGTGCCTGGCCTTTGAACCACCGCATTTCGGCCCCGGTGCGACCGTGGGCGGCATGGTGGCCGCCGGGCTGTCTGGCCCCGGGCGGGCCAGTGCAGGCGCCGTGCGCGATTTCGTGCTCGGTGCGGTGCTCATGAGCGCTACGGGCGAGCTCTTGCATTTCGGTGGTCAGGTCATGAAGAACGTGGCCGGCTACGATGTCTCGCGCCTGCTGGCGGGTTCGATGGGGGTGCTGGGCCCGATCCTGCAGGTGTCGATCAAAGTGCTGCCGCTGCCGGCTGCGCAAGCGACCCTGGTCATGCGAAGCGGTTTGCGCGAAGCGCTGGCCACCCTGAACAGCTGGGCGGGCCAACCGCTTCCGGTGTCGGCCACCTGCTGGACCGATGGGCGCCTGATGGTGCGACTGGCGGGCGCGCAAGCCGCCGTGCAGACGGCTGCGCAGCGGTTTGCACAGGACCATGGCGCGCAGCCGGTGGAGCGCGATGAGGCGGACCAGACCTGGCGCGCGCTGCGCGAGCAGACCGACGCATTCTTCGATGGCGATGCACCGCTGTGGCGTCTGTCTGTGCCATCGACTGCTCCGATCTTCGAATTTCCGGGCCGACAACTGGTGGAATGGGGCGGCGCGTTGCGCTGGTTCCGGACCGATGCCGACGCAGCCCTGGTGAGACAGGCCGCGGCCACGGTGGGCGGCAGTGCCACGCTGTTTCGCGGCGCCCCTCACGGTGTGGCGGTCTTCGAGCCGCTGTCGGCGCCGCTGCTGGCGCTGCATCGGCGCATCAAGCGCGAATTCGACCCGCATGGCATCTTCAATCCCGGCCGGCTGGTGCCTGGCCTCTGACCCCCATTTTTGAGCGCATACGATGGAAACCCGGCTCGCAGACTGGTTGCGCGATACCCCGCTGGGCCGTGAAGCCGACGACATCCTGCGCAGCTGCGTGCACTGTGGCTTTTGCACGGCCACTTGCCCGACTTATCAGCTGCTGGGTGATGAACTGGATGGCCCGCGCGGGCGGATCTATCTCATCAAGCAGGTCATGGAGGGCGTAGCGCCCACCCGTGAAACGCAGGTGCATCTGGACCGCTGCCTGACCTGCCGCAACTGCGAGAGCACCTGCCCCTCGGGTGTGAAGTACGGGCATCTGGTGGACATTGGCCGAGAACTGGTGGAGTCGCGTGTCGAGCGCCCACGCGGCGAGCGCCTCATGCGCACGGCGCTGCGTGAGGGCCTCACACGGCGCGCGCTCTTCGATCCGGCCATGCGTCTGGGGCAGGCGGTGCGACCGTTGCTGCCGGAGGCCCTCAAGGCCAAGGTGCCTGCACGGGTCGACCCCGGGCACACACCGACCCGCACGCATGCCCGCAAGGTGCTGATGCTCGACGGCTGCGTGCAGCCCGCCATGGCACCGTCCATCGATGCAGCGACCACGCGGGTGTTGGATGCTTTGGGCATTCAGACCGTGGTGGCACAGCGTTCGGGCTGTTGCGGCGCGATTCGCCAGCATCTGAGCGACCCTGAGGGTGCGCGGGCAGACGCTCGGCGCAACATCGATGCCTGGTGGCCGTATATCGCTGAGGGTTCGGTTGGAGGCGCCGTGCCTCAGCAGTCCGAGGCCAAAGCGGTGCAGCCGGGTTCGTCGTCGGGCGTGGAGGCCATCGTCATGAACGCCTCGGGTTGCGGCGCCATGGTCAAGGACTATGCGCATTTGCTGCGCGATGACCCCGCGTATGCCAGCAAAGCCAAGCAGGTGGTGGCGCTCACGCGCGATCTGTCCGAGTACCTCGCCACCGAGCGCGATGCCCTGGCGGCGCGCTGCGCGGCTGCGGCGGGCACACCGAGCGTGCCCCAGCGCATCAGCTTTCATCCGCCCTGCACCTTGCAGCATGGCCAGCAGGTGCGCGGCGTCGTCGAGGCGTTGCTCACCGCCTGCGGCGCCGAACTGCTGCCGGTGGCTGAATCGCATCTGTGCTGCGGCTCGGCCGGCACGTATTCCGTGCTGCAGGCGGACCTGTCTAAGCAACTGCGCACCCGCAAGCTGGGTCATCTGCAGGCGGGGGCGCCGCAGATGATCGTCTCGGCCAATATCGGTTGCCTCACGCATCTGCAGGCCGGCACGGCCGTGCCGGTGCGGCACTGGGTGGAGTGGGTGGATCAGGCCTTGAGCCGAAGTGCGGTGACCCACGCCATCGCATGAGTCTGTCTGTCATCGTCATCACCAAGAACGAGGCGCACAACATCCAGTCGTGCCTGCAGAGCGTTGCATGGTGCGATGAGATCGTTGTGGTCGATTCCGGCAGCACTGATGACACGGTGTCGCTTGCCCGGGCCTGCGGGGCTCAGGTGGTGCAAACGGCGGACTGGCCCGGCTATGGACCCCAGAAAAATGTGGCGCTGTCGCATGCGCGCAGTGAATGGGTGCTGTCGATTGATGCCGATGAGCGGGTGACGCCTGCGCTGCGTGACGAAATCCTTGCAGCCATGGCCTCTGGCTCGCATGGCGCTTATCGCTTGCCGCGGTTGTCCCGATTTTGCGGCCGATTCATTCGACACGCTGGCTGGTACCCGGAGCCTGTGCTGCGTCTGTTCCGTCGTGGCGAGGCCCGTTTCAGCGACGACCTGGTCCATGAGCGCGTGGTGGCGAAGGGCTCGGTGGGCATGCTGCGTGAACCGCTCATGCACTACACCTATGCCGACTACAGTGAAGTGCTCACCAAGATCGATCGTTACTCCACACTCGGTGCGCAGCAGGCTTTTGAGCGGGGCAAGCGCGCCACACCATGGACGGCTGTGGTCCACGGCCTGTGGGCGTTCGTGCGTACGTATGTATTGCGCGCCGGTTTTCTGGATGGCGCGCAAGGCTTTGGCGTGGCACTGATGCTGGGTGAAGCGAGCTATTACAAGTACATCAAGCTGTGGTACCTGCATCGTGACGCAGGCAGCAAGCGTGAAGGCTGAGCCGGGTTTGCCAACGCCTGATCGCCAGGCGACCTCGCC
>CANHUQ010000116.1 GCA_947463885.1 Burkholderiales bacterium | reverse complement strand
TACTTCAGGTTCTGACCCACCTTGGCGTGGTCGGCACTTTCCATCCAGCCACGCAAGCGTGCGAGCACATGCTCGCGCGACAACTGATCGGGAGCACCCGCATAACGGTGCGCAAGCGGCACGTAACAGGCCTTGCCCGGCTCGACCGACAGCGACAGTCCGACAATTTCCGCAGCCATCGGATCGAGCGAAGTGGTCTCTGTATCGAAGGACACGAGCGGCGCAGCCTCGATGCGCGCGATCCAACGCTCGAGCGCGGCATCATCGAGCACGGTCTCATACTCCAGCACGAGCGGTGCGGTCGGTGCCGCCACAGCCATCCCGTCCCCGACCAACGCGCCAGCAACCGCTGCATCATGGCCGGTCGTTCGCGCATCCAAGGCCGCTGCAGACGCACCAACCGACTCACCCGTCGGCGCAGCAAGGCTCGCTGCCTCGCCCACTGCCACGACTGACGCCGCAGCGCCCGGGGCGCCCATGCGCTGTTCGATGTCGCGCAGCATGCTGCGCATGCCATAGCGCTCGAACAATTCGCGCAACTGCGGCATATCTTCGGCCTGCAGTTCCAGGCTCGATTCAATGCTATGCACCTGCGCCGACAGATCGCAGTCGGTCTTGATGGTGACCAGTTGACGCGCCGTGGGCAGCCAGCCGAGCGCCTGGCGCAGGTTCTCGCCCACCACGCCACCGATCGAGGCCGCCTGCGCCATGACGCCTTCCAGCGACCCGTACTGCTGCAGCCATTTCACCGCAGTCTTGGGGCCGACCTTGCTCACCCCGGGCACGTTGTCGACCGCATCGCCCACCAGCGTGAGCCAGTCGATGATCCGCTCAGGCGGCACACCGAATTTGGCCAGCACACCCTCGCGGTCCAGTCGCTCGGGCGGCGCATTGTCGCGGGTCATGGTGTTGACCAGGGTCACGTGATCATTGACCAGTTGCGCCATGTCCTTGTCGCCGGTGCTCACCACCGTGCGCAGCCCCTGGCGCCAGGCGCGCTCACTGAGCGTGCCGATCACATCATCGGCCTCGATGCCTTCGATCATGATGAGCGGCCAGCCCATAGCGCGCACCATGCGGTGGATCGGCGGAATCTGCAGCGCCAGATCGGCCGGTGTCGAGGCTCGATTCGCCTTGTACTGGTCGTAGAGGTCGTCGCGAAAGGTGCGCCCGGGGGCGTCAAACACCACAGCGCCAAAGCGGGAAGGCACGGCCAGTTTGCCCTCAGCGCGCAGCCGCCGTAGCATCGCGGCCATTCCGTAGAGGGCGCCGGTTGGCTCGCCCTGTGCATTGCGCAAGTCGGGCAGCGCATGAAATGCGCGATACAGGTAGCTCGACCCGTCCACCAACAACAGTGTTGACTCTGACATGACGATCCAGAAGAAGGTGCCCCAGCTGCGCGCCATTTCGCAGCCCGAGCGTTCGACCGCCGTCAAGGCGCGCGAGTCGTGGCACGTTTTGGGAATTATCTCAGAGTTCGTCGAGGCCACTGAACGCCTGGCCGATGTGCGACCGGCGGTGTCCATCTTCGGCAGTGCCCGCATCAAGCCAGGCGAGCACTGGTACGAGCGTACGGTCGAACTGGCGCGGCTGCTCTCTGACTGCGGCTTTGCAGTGATCTCCGGGGGCGGACCCGGCATCATGGAAGCAGCCAACAAAGGGGCGTTTGCAGGCAAGTCGGCTTCGGTCGGACTGAATATTCAGCTGCCCCATGAACAGTCCGGCAACCCCTATCAGGACATCACCCTGAACTTTCGGCATTTCTTCGCGCGCAAAGTGGCCTTCGCAAAATACGCCAGTGCGTTCATCGCCACGCCGGGCGGCTTTGGCACACTCGACGAACTGATGGAAGTGCTTACGCTGATCCAGACCGGAATCGGTCGCCGCATTCCGGTGATCCTGATGGGCAGCGCATTCTGGGGCGGACTGCTGGACTGGATGCGTACCGTGCAAGCAGCCCAAGGCATGATTTCTGCTGAAGACCTGGACATCATCCGGGTGATCGATGATCCCCAGGCCGTGGTCGACGCCATTTTCGACTTCTATCAGGCACGCGGGTTCTATGCGACCGTGCGCGAGCGCGAAAACAACCTGTACCTCTGAGCTCAGGGCATCGGTTCTTCATGGCAGTGTTCACGCCGATCACGGCTTCCCAGCTCGCGCTGTGGCTCAAGCCGCTTGGGGTCGGTGCCCTGGTGCGGTTCGAGGGCATCACGGCTGGCATCGAAAACACCAATTACTTCGTGGACACCGAAACCGGTCGCTTCGTGCTCACGCTCTTTGAGCGACTGGCGCCCGATGCACTGCGCTTTGATCTGGGGCTCATGCGTCATCTGGCCAGCCGAGGCATTCCCTGCCCGAATCCGGTCCGCCAGCCGGACGGATCGGATTTCAGCACGCTGGCCGATCGGCCCGCCGCGCTGGTGAGCCGACTGCGCGGCCAGGACATCATGCACCCCGACGCCGCGCACTGCGCCCAGGTCGGACAGTTGCTCGCCCGCATGCATCTCGCTGCGCACGACTACACGGCACAGCTTGAGAACCCGCGTGGGTTGCGCTGGTGCGCCCAGACCATCGAGGCGCTGAGTGCTTGCGTCACGCCGGCACAACGCACGCTGATGCAAGACGAGTGGGCCGCGCAGCACTTGCATGCCCACAGCAGCGGGCACGCAGCACTGCCCCGCTCGGCCGTGCATGCAGACCTTTTTCGCGACAACCTGCTGTTTGATGGCGACCAGTTGAGCGGCGTGATCGACTTCTATTTCGCGGGAGTCGACACCTGGATGTTCGATCTGGCGGTCGTATGCAATGACTGGTGTATCGATCAGACCAGCGGCGCCTGCGACCCGGCCCGCATCGCCAGCCTGACCGATGCGTATCAGGCGGTGCGCGCGCTGACGCCTGCCGAGCACGATGCCTGGCCCTGGGCCCTGCGTCGCGCCGCCCTGCGTTTTTGGCTCTCCAGGCTCGCAGATCACCACTTGCCGCGATCGGCACACATGCTCGCGCCGAAAGATCCGGCACACTTCGAGCGCATCCTGGTTTCTCGTGGGCATACCGTTCCCGCGTTGGCCAGACATTTCTCCCATGGAGCACATGCATGCACGTCAGACAGGTCCCAGCCCTGAGCGGTTGGGGATGGGTAAAAGAAGGTTTTCGGCTGATGGCGCGCCAACCGATGGCGCTGATCGGTCTCACGGTCCTGTTTGTGCTGACCATCGTGCTGCCCACCATCCTGCCTGTCATCGGCGGATTTGCCCCCCTGCTGCTCACGCCCGCACTGTCGGTCGGATTCATGCAAGCCGTGCGCACCGCCGAGCGCGGTGAGCGGCCTGCACCATTGAGTCTGTACGACGGCTTGCGCGGACAGCGCGGGCGCAGTGCGGGCCCGCTGCTGATGCTGGGCCTGATCAACTGCGTACTGACGGTCAGCGTGCTCGCACTGTCGATGCTGGCCGACGGTGGCACATTGTTTCGCATCGCCACCGGTGCCATTGGCAACAATGACCCCGGTCTGACCGATGGCAGTCTGATGGGTGCCGCCCTGATCTTCGGCCTGCTGTTTGCACCCGTGCAGATGGCCATGTGGTTTGCGCCAATGTTTGTCGCCTGGCATGGCATGCATCCGATCAAGGCGTTGTTCTACAGCCTGGTGGCGGTCTGGCGCAACCGCTGGGCGTTTCTGCTCTACACGCTGGGCTGGTTCGGGGTCGCTGTGCTCGCTTCGATGCTCATCCAGGTCGCCAAGAGCGCGCTCGGGGGCACCGCGCTCACCTTGCTGATGTCGCCGGTGTCGCTGGCAATGCTGTGCGCTTTGTATTGCTCGTTCTGGCCCACTTACAGGGACCTGATCGTGACGGACCAAGCGACCGGTACTTCAGCAGACGGCATGCATCCCATCCAGGGATGAGCCGCGCGAGCCCTCAGTTCACGGGATCGAGCTTGGCCACCGACAGCGCCAGCCACTTGACGCCCTGACGCCCGAAATTCACCTGCACGCGGGCATCCGTCCCGCTGCCCTCGATCCCCAGAATCACGCCCTCGCCAAAGCGTGCATGCGCCACGCTCTGACCGACCCGCCAAGGCAAGCCCCGATCGAAGCCCTGCGCACGCTGCACATCCGCGCGCGAGAGCATCGGCGCATCGGGCACCGCAGCGCGGCGGCCGCGATCCCCCTGCAAAGTATTGCCACTCCAGGGGTCACCCCAGACTGGTCGCTGTGCACCCATGCGCGGCGTCAGCCACTTCAGGGTGGCTTCGGGCAGTTCTTCCAGGAAGCGCGAACGAATGTTGTAGCGCGTCTGACCATGGAGCATGCGGGTCTGCGAGAACGACAGATACAGGCGTTTGCGCGCCCGCGTAATGGCCACGTACATGAGCCGTCTTTCTTCCTCCAGACCCAAGGGCTCCTGTGCCGAGTTCTCGTGCGGAAAGAGCCCTTCTTCCAGCCCGGTGATGAACACCGCATCAAACTCCAGGCCCTTGGCGGCATGCACGGTCATCAGTTGCATGGCGTCGGTGCCTTCCAGCGCCTGGTTGTCACCCGCTTCCAGTGAGGCGTGCGACAGAAAGGCCGCCAGCGGCGTGGTCATCAGGATCGGTTCTTCAGCCACCACGCCAGCCGAGGCCGGAACATCCTGCCCCACACCCTGGTCGGACAGAAACGCTGCAGCCGCATTGACCAGTTCCCGCAGGTTTTCGATCCGGTCCTGGCCTTCTTTTTCGGTCTGATAATGAGTGATCAGACCACTGCGCTCCACCACGTGCTCCACGGCCTCGGGCAGCGTCATGCCGAGGGTCTCGCCGCGCAGGCGTGCAATCAGCGCAGCAAACGCACCCAGCTTCGCCCCCGCGCCACCGGCCAGGCCACGGACTGCTTCATGTAGCGGCACACCGGCCATGCGCGCTGCATCCTGCAGCTGCTCGATCGAACGCGCGCCAATCCCACGCGCCGGGAAATTCACCACCCGTAAAAACGCAGTGTCATCGGCCGGGTTTTCCATCAGCCGCAGATAGGCGAGTGCATGTTTGACTTCAGCGCGCTCGAAAAAACGCAGCCCGCCATACACACGGTAAGGAATGCCCGCTGAAAACAGCGCGTGCTCCAGCACCCGCGACTGCGCATTGGAGCGATACAGAATCGCCATGTCGGCGCGCATCCAGCCCTCGTTGATCAGGCTCTTGGCTTCTTCGATGAGCCAATGTGCCTCTTGCCCATCGCTCAGTGCTTCGTGCACCCGCACCGGCTCGCCCGCGCCGGCATCGGTCCAGAGTTCCTTGCCCAGTCGATTGCCGTTGTTGCGGATGAGGTGGTTGGCGCACTCGAGGATATTCGCGTGCGAGCGGTAGTTCTGCTCCAGCTTGATGAGATTGGGCACACGAAACTCGCGTTCAAACGCGCTCATGTTGCCCACGTTGGCACCACGGAAGGCGTAGATCGACTGATCGTCGTCGCCCACCGCAAACACCGCACTGCCAGGGCCTGCCAGCTGCTTGATCCACTTGTACTGCAGGACGTTGGTGTCCTGGAACTCATCGATCAGGATGTGGGCAAAGCGCGCCTGGTAGTGCTGACGCAGGGCCGCACTGCGCTCGAGCAGCTCGTAGCTGCGCAGCAGCAGCTCGGCAAAGTCCACCACGCCCTCGCGCTGGCACTGGTCGTCGTAGGCAGCGTAGAACTCCACGAAGCGGCGGTTGTAATCGTCCACCACCTCCACATCCTTCGCGCGCAGGCCATCTTCCTTGCAGCCATTGATGAAGTGCTGCAGGTTGCGCGGCGGGTACTTCTCATCATCCACATTCAAGCCCTTGAGCAGCCGCTTGATGGCGGCGAGCTGATCGGCAGAGTCGAGGATCTGAAACGTCTGAGGCAGCGCGGCATCGCGGTGATGCGCACGCAACAAGCGGTTGCATAAGCCGTGAAAAGTCCCGATCCACATGCCGCGCGGATTGATCGGCAGCATGGCTGACAGCCGGGCCGTCATTTCACGCGCGGCCTTGTTGGTGAAGGTCACTGCCAGCACCCCGGCCGGGCTCACCTGGCCAGTCTGGATCAGCCAGGCGATACGGGTGGTCAGCACGCGGGTCTTGCCGCTGCCCGCACCCGCAAGGATCAGGGCATGTTGCGGGGGCAGCGTGACCGCGGCCAGTTGGCGCTCATTGAGATTCGCGAGAAGATCAGGCATTCCGCATTTTACGCGCTGAACATGCATCCTCTGTTCGATCTCTCCGGGCGCATCGCCCTCATCACCGGTTCATCGCGCGGTATTGGCACAGCGCTGGCTCGGGCGCTGGCGTCAGCCGGTGCACGCGTGGTCCTCAATGGCCGCGATACCGCGCTGCTCGAGGCCACAGCGGCGCGGTTGAGGGATGAGGGCATCGAGGTGACCACTGCCGCCTTCGACGTCACCGACGAGGCCGGCGCCACCGCCGCCATCGCCACCGTCGAACAAGACATCGGACCGATCGACATCCTGGTGAACAACAGCGGCATCAACTTGCGCAGCCCGCTCGAAGATCTGCCCACCGAGACCTGGGAGCGCGTGATCGGTACCAACCTCACCGGAGCCTTCAAGGTGGGGCGTGCGGTGGCACGGCACATGATCACGCGCCAGCGCGGCAAGATCATCAACGTGTGTTCGATCAACAGCGAATTGGCCCGTTATTCCATCGCGCCGTATGTCACGTCCAAAGGTGGCCTAAAGAACCTCACCAAGGGCATGGCCGTGGACTGGGCGCGCTACAACATCCAGGTCAATGGACTGGGGCCGGGCTACTACGCCACCGACATGACCGCGCCACTCATGCAAGACCCGGAGTTCGATGCCTGGCTGCGCAAGCGTGTGCCGGCCGGCCGCTGGGGCGATGTGAAGGAACTGTCGGGCGCCATCATTTTTCTGGCCTCACCTGCCTCGGACTTCATGACCGGGCAGATGCTGTACGTGGATGGCGGTCTGACCGCAGTGCTTTAGCTCGGCGGCCTCACCCCAAAAACGCGCGCACCGTCCGGATCAGAAAGTCGGTCTCGGCCGAGCCGGGCTGCGGGCGCCAGGCCATGTGCCCCAGGGGCGAGTCGATCTCGGCGTTTTGCACGTGCGGCAAACCCGCGGCCAGCACCCGCGCATGCTCGATGCCCAACAGGCGGTCCTGCACACACGGCAAGAGCAGCACCCGCGCGCTCACGCGTGCCAGCGCCGCCTTCAGATCGCCGCCGAAGGGTGCAGCCACATCATGGGCGCTGGAGCACTGATAGCGTCGGATCACGTCCCAGGCACCCATGGTCGCGTAGCGATCGCCGGTGGCGCGGGCTTCATCCTCGAACGCGGCGCCGCGTGATTCGATGTAGGCATCGGTCACCGCCCAGGCATGGTAGTGGCGTCCCACCAGCTTCAAGCCCTCAGTCAGCGGCTGCATGCAGCGGCCTTCATCCCAATTCGGATCGAGCGCCAGGATGTCGAGCATGCGCTGCATGGCACTGCGAATCACCTGTCCGGACCGATCGGCCGGCACCATCAGCACCGCTGCGCGAGCGGAGTCAGGATGGTTGACGATCCACTCGAGGGCTTGAAAGGCGCCCATCGACGTGCCACCCACCGCCGCCAGCGGCACATCGCCTAAGCCCAGGCCCACGCGCACCAGATCGCGCTGCGCCCGCACCAGGTCGCGAATGCCATAACGGGGGAAACGGCCCTGCAAGCCATCGGAAGGTTTGGAGGCCAGCCCGAGGCCCAGCGCATCGGTACTGACCACGCAGTAGCGCTCGGTGTCAAAAGCCCGGTCAGGCCCGATATGGCCGTGCATGCCACGACGGTCATGGCTGCTGCCGGGCATCAGCAGCACCACATTGTCGCGCGCAGCATTCATCTGTCCGTGCACCGAATAGCCAATCCGCAGGCGCTCCAGCGTGTCGCCCGACTCGAACGTGAACGGGCCGCTTTCCCAGAGGCCCTCGGTGAACGTGTGTGTGCGGCTGCTTGAGCTCGTCATGGCAAGTCCTTTCGTGGGAATCGGCGGGCCAGCCACGCGACGGCCAGGCCCAGGAGAATGGCCCACTCCAGCGAGAGCGTGACCGTGGCCAGAAACGTGACCACCAAAGGCCAGCGCTCGGCGGGCTCTTCACGCCAGATGCGGGCAATTTCAGCTCGGTCGATCAATCCCCAGGCCACCATGAAGAGCAGTCCGGCAATGACCGAGAACGGCAGATAACGTGCCAGTGGCCCCACGAAACTGAGCAGGACGATCAGGATGAGCGCAGCGAATGCTGCCGCAAGCGGCGTGCGTGCGCCCGACACCACATTCACACCGGAGCGGTTGAATGAGCCACTGGTGGGATAGGCCGAAAAAAAACTGCCCGCCACATTGGCCATGCCCTGACCGATGAACTCGCGACTGCCATCAAAGGCATCGCGCTGAATATTGGCCACGGAGCGGGCAATGGCGACCGCTTCGGTCAGCCCCAGCAGTGTCATGACCGCCACCGCAGGCAAGAGGCTGCGCACCGTGTCGTAGGACAGGTCGGGCACCGAGAAGGGCGGCAGCGCGCCGGGCAGCGCAGCCACCACACGCGGCGCCGTCAGGCCTGGCCACAGCGCCACGCACAGGGCACTCACCAGACTGCCGATCACCACCCCGACCAGCATGGCCGGTATAGATCGGCCCCATGGCCACAGCCGAATGGTCAGTACTGTGGCCAGCCCGCCCACCACAGCCAAGGGTTGCAGGGCGTCGATCCGGCTAAGCACTGCACTCAGTGCTTGCGCAGCAGACAAGCCACGCGGCAGCTCGATGCCCAGAAACGGCGCCAGTTGGGCCGCCGCGATCAGCACCGCAGCGCCTGCCGTAAAGCCCACGATCACCGCGTGGGGCACACGATCAACCAGGCGCCCGGCACGCACGAGTCCGAGCACGATCTGCGTGAGCCCCACGAGACAGGACAGCGTGATCGCCAGGGACACGTAAGCCTGCGAGCCCGGTTGCGCCAGCGGCGCCAGCAGCGCCAAGGTTGTGAGCGAAATGGCATTGGCGGGCCCTGTGACCATCAGGCGGCTCGAGCCGAACAAGGCGGCCACCAGGCACGGCACCATTGCTGCATACAGACCATATTGCGGTGGCATGCCGGCCAATGTGGCAAACGCAATGCCCTGGGGCAACACCACGATGGCACCGGTCAGCCCGGCGAGCAGATCGGCTTTGAGCGTGCCCGGTTGGCGCCAGCGCGGCGCCCATCGCAGCACCGGTAACAGGCGCACCGGCCAGGGGGCGGGTGCGCTCTGATCGCTCGAACGCGACTCGCCTGCCGACACCCGCTCAGACCTGTTGCTGACCGTGATACAGGCGTACCACGTGCTCGGCCTGCGCAAAAAACAGCCAGCGCTCGATGAAGATCCCAGCCAGCAAAGACAGCGCAGCCAGGCACAGCACCGGCGCACCCGCGCCGCCCAGCCAGAGCAGCAGGAACGGCACCACAGCCATCAGGACGAACATCAGCGCGCGCAGTCGGTGAGCCTGTTCACGGGCTAACTGAAACCCGAATTCATGCGTGAGAAAGGTGCCATGCGTGTGCCCGGCATCGAGCAGGCGCACGCGCCCCTGGACCACGCCGCGCGGCGCGCTCTCCGGAACCCCGATCGCCTGATTGAGCGTTGCGGTGACCCGTGCCGAAAACTTTGCGTACCAGGCTAGCTTGACCAGCGCCGCGAGCACGAGCAAGCACAACAGCAGCACCGAGACGCGCGCGCCCGCAGAGACCGAAGGCGACTGCGCATGCCAGGCCTGGAGCGCGAGATAGATCAGCCCGCCCGAGGTCAGGGCATGCAGCAGATAGGCCACTGGTGTATGCCAGGTCCGCCAGCGCGGGACAGTTTTGAGGCTGGCGTAGATCATGGCGGTACACAGCACAATGGCCAGCGACAGCGCGAGCAGCACGATACCGCTCAGGTGTGCCGACCAGGCGCCCTGAGCGCTCAGCCAGGCATGCAGGGCTGCGAGCGGATACCAGGCCACCGCCAGCACAGCCTCGCGTGACAACCATGAACTGCGAAAGCGCGCAAAGGCGCGCCAGGCGTTGCGTGGATTAGCCAGATGCTGCGTGGATGAGAGCAGACCCGCCGTCACGGCCAGTAACGCCAGCACCGCCCCCCAGCGCAAGGTCTCGGGCTGCACAAGATCGCCGCCCAGTGGCAGACCCAGCTGCGCGAGCAGCAGCCAGATGGCAAGCCCCAGGCCTGCCCCGGAACTGACCGTGAAGAAGATGACCGAAAGAGCTGGTTTCATGGGGGGTGAGGGAACCCGATGGCAGCGTTCAGAGCTGAATGAGTCGGTTGACCAGCGCGGCCAGCTTGGCCTGCAGCGTGCCACGCGGCGCCACGGTAGCGGGCGGCGGCACCACAGGCGCCACCCGAGGGGGCAGATAGCGGTTCACCGGCTGATACCCCAGATGCTCGAGCAGGCCCTGACCTGAGCGCTCGCGCGTCAGCGTACTCACCTGCGAAGCTGGGTTGTCAAAGTCCCCGAAGTGGCGCGCATGCGCGGGGCACGCCAGCACGCAAGCCGGCTGACGTTGTGCCTCCGGCAGCGCCTGATCGTAGATGCGATCAACGCACAGGGTGCACTTGCGCATCACACCCACGTTCTCATCCAACTCGCGCGCGCCATACGG
>CANHUQ010000115.1 GCA_947463885.1 Burkholderiales bacterium | reverse complement strand
CGGAGCCGAGCGCACCCCACCCACCGCTCTGTCCGGCAGCGATCGGCCCGCGCTCCCCGGGCAGGCCGGTCCAGATGCCGGCCAGCGGATCCACTGCGGCAGTGACACCGTATTCGGTCGTGTCCTGCGTGGCGTCGCCCACCCCTGCCGCACGCAGCAGGGAGGCACGTGAAGTTGGCCGACTGGCGGCCGCTGCCTCCCCGGCTTCGGGTGCCGAGGTTGCCCGGATTGGATCCGCTGCGCTTGGCCCGCACGCCCGCGCTGGTTTGGCGGTGCGGGCAGGTGGCGTGCGAGGCTGTGCAGAAGATGGTGTGGCCGCCGCCCGGATCACGGGCGTGCGCTTGGCAGGCTTGACGGTGGCACGCGGCGTATTCGCCGGCGCAACCCTTGGCGCGACACCGGTCGGGGTGCCATAGGTGGGTGTCGCAACGGATCTCTGCGCCATCGGCTTTGCGGCAGCGCGTGTTGGCCGCAGTGCAGTGACTTTGGCCGCAGGAGGTCGACCGACCGGGGCGCGAACCGCCGCAGGGGCCCTGGCGCCTGGGGCGGTGGGGTCGCAGTCTGCTGCGGCCGGCGGCGCTGCCATGGCTGCGCCTGCGCTCATCCCTGCGGCCACGAGGCAGCCGAGGAGTGCGGGGCGAAGCGTCAGTGCAAAGAGTTGTAGCGCCATTTGTCGAATGCGTCTGGAGTCCGACGGAGGATCGTCTTGGATCCATCGGGTCGGCGCGAGGAACTTTGTCGCCCGTTTCCTGCAACCCCAGGCACATGAGACCAGGCGCCGACCCTTAGAATGGGCGCTCCCCACGCCCGTGCATGTCATGCACCCGCCCCAAAGGCCACCGACTCGTGACGAACGACACTTTCTTGCGCGCCCTGCTGCGCCAACCCACCGACCACACGCCGATTTGGCTGATGCGACAGGCCGGCCGCTATCTGCCCGAGTACAACGCCACCCGCAAGCGCGCCGGCAGTTTCCTCACCTTGTGCAAGACCCCGGAGCTGGCCTGTGAAGTGACCTTGCAGCCTCTGGAGCGCTACCCGCTCGACGCGGCCATCCTGTTTTCAGACATCCTGACCGTTCCTGATGCCATGGGACTGGGTCTGTATTTCGCAGAGGGCGAGGGCCCGAAGTTCAGCAACCCGGTGCGCGACGAAGCGGCTGTGCGCAAGCTGGCGGTACCCGATCCGAATACCGAACTGCGCTATGTGATGGACGGGGTCTCCACCATCCGGCGCGCGCTCAACGGCCGGGTGCCCCTGATCGGATTCTCAGGCAGCCCCTGGACGCTGGCCTGTTACATGGTCGAAGGCGGTGGGAGCGACGACTTCAGGCTGGTCAAGGGCATGATGTATAAGCGCCCCGACCTGATGCACACCATGCTCACCGTCGCCGCAGACGCGGTGCGTGACTACCTGAATGCGCAGATCGAGGCAGGCGCCCAGGCGGTCATGATCTTTGATACCTGGGGCGGCATCCTGCCTGACGGCCACTATCAGAAGTTCTCGCTGGGCTACATCCGCCGCGTGCTTGAGGGTCTGCACCTGGAGCGCGAGGAGCGTGCCCCCGATGGGACGGTCAGCAAGGTGCGCGTCCCATCGATCGTGTTCACCAAGGGGGGCGGACTCTGGCTGGAAGACATTGCCGCCATCGGCTGCGACGCCGTGGGCCTCGACTGGACCGTCAACCTGGGGCAGGCGCGTGCGCGCATCGGTTCGCGCGTGGCCTTACAGGGCAATCTGGATCCCATGGTTCTGATGGCCGATCCTGGGCAGATTCAGGGCGAGGCGATCAAGACCCTGGAGAGCTACGGTGTGCCACAGGACGGCCACGGCCATATCTTCAATCTGGGTCATGGCATTTCGCAGTTCACACCGCCCGAGAGCGTGACGGCACTGGTGGAGGCGGTGCATCGTTACAGCCGCGAGCAGCGCCGCAGAGGGGCCTCGGCGTCGACGCTTTAGTGCTGTGCAGCAATCGCCGCGCCGACTTATGCACACATTTGAGGCGCGAGTCAAGGGGGGTTGAGCCAGCGCTTCACTGTTTCGGCTAAGCTCATAACCCTTTGATTTATTGAGACTTATATTTGTCTAAAAAGTGAGCAGACGTGCCCGCACGCCGATTTCAAGCGGGTTTTCAGCGCATCCGCTGCAGGTGTCCACACTTTTATCCACAGCTTGTGTGAACACTTCGGAAAAGCCTCGCCGGCTCCATACCTTGCGCTCACTTTGAAGGTTTTACTTTAAGTTGTGACTGCCTCCGCCGACATCGCACGGGTGGCGCTCGACGTCCCCGTGCCCGAGCTGTTCGACTACCGTGTGGCACCTGAATGGCGCCCGGAGTGTGGCGATTGGGTGGTCGTGCCCTGGGGCCGCTCACGGCGGGTGGGGCTGGTCGTGGCCCTGGCTCAAGACTCTGAAGTGCCCCCCGACCGACTGCGCAGCCTGGAATCCCGTCTTGTGCAGATGCCTCGGCTGCCTGCCGATTGGCTTGATCTGATCGGGTTTGCCGCCCGCTACTACCACGTGGGGATCGGCGAGCTCGCCCTGCCCTCGGTCCCCAAGCTGCTGCGAACGGTACCCACGGCGCGCAGTCGCGGAGTGCCAGCGGCGCGCGCCCGCGAGCGCTTCGAGTCGACGGTGGTGCCGTCGCAGTCGGACCGTCCCGGCAGCGAGGGGCCACCAGGCCATGCTCTCTCTCCCGAGTCGGAGCCTTCGAGTGAGCGGGCGCTTACACCCGGTCAATCGCATGCCCTACAAGCAATGCGCAGCACCGAGGGGCATGCCGTGCATCTGCTGCACGGGATCACCGGAAGCGGCAAAACCGAGGTTTACTTTCGCTGGCTGGCCGACGTTCTGGCGGACCGACCCACTGCACAGGCGCTGATCCTGGTGCCTGAAATCGCTCTGACGCCCGAATTTGCCCGTCGGATTCGTGAGCGTTTTCCATCTGAGCCACTGGCGGTGCTGCACAGCGACATGCCCGATGCCGAGCGGGCGGCGCACTGGATGGCCGCCGCCGAGGGGCGCGCCCGCATCGTGCTGGGCACTCGGCTGGCTGTGCTGGCGCCCCTGCCCAATTTGGCGGCCATCGTCGTCGATGAAGAACACGATGCGTCGTTCAAGCAACAGGAAGGCGCACGCTACTCGGCGCGTGATCTGGCGATCGCGCTGGCAGCACGGCGCGGTTTGCCGGTGGTGCTTGGGTCAGCGACCCCTTCACTTGAGACCTGGCAGGCGGCGCGGCGCGGCCGCTACCGGATTGCCACCTTGCACGAGCGCGCCAGTGGCGCTGCGCTGCCCCAGGTGCGACGCGTACCACTGAAGGGCGCCAAGCTGAGCCATGGCCTCACCGAGCCTGCGATACAGGCCATCACCCACACCGTTGCCCGTGGCGAGCAGGCGCTGGTCTTTCTCAATCGGCGCGGCTACGCCCCGGTGCTTTCGTGCGCGGCCTGTGGCTGGCTGAGCCGCTGCGACCAATGCGACGCCTATCGGGTCATGCATCGGGCGCCTGCGCGCACGCAAGGCCCGGCCCGCTATCGGCTGATCTGTCACCACTGTGCTTCCGAGCGACCGGTGCCACGCGCCTGTCCCGATTGCGGCAATCTCGATCTGGCCGGGCTCGGTCAGGGCACCCAGCGGTTGGAAGAGGGGCTGGGTGAGCTGTTCGGCACCCTGCGCATTGGCCGCCTCGACCGCGACGTGGCCCGTCGCCGCGGCGCAGCCCAGCAGGTGCTCGACGCCGCCCATGCCGGCGAAGTCGATCTGCTGGTGGGCACACAGATGCTAGCCAAAGGGCATGACTTTCGCAGGCTGACCCTGGTGGTGGTGGTCGATGCCGACGCCGCGCTCTTTGCAGCCGACTTTCGGGCGCCGGAGCGTCTGTTTGCCACGCTCATGCAGGTGGCCGGTCGGGCTGGGCGTCATCACGCTCAGAGCACCGTGCTGATCCAGACCCGTTTTCCCGAGCACCCGGTCTACGAGGCCCTGGCGGCCCACGATTACGAGCGCTTCGCCGCGCAGCAGCTGGCCGAGCGCGAGCAGGCCGCCCTGCCCCCGTTCGTGCATCAGGCTTTGCTGACCGCCCAGGCCAAGTCGGCCCAGGCCGCCACCGATTTTCTGGCGCAGGCGCGCGATCTGCTGCTGTCCTCAGATGAACGCCTGGCCTTGCCGGCAGAACTTCTTGCCCGCATGACCGTGTGCGACCCCGTGCCGATGCCGGTGGCGCAAGTGCGCGGACTGTCGCGTGCGCAAATGCTGGTGGAATCCGCCTCGCGCCCGACGCTGCATGCGGTGCTCACTCCCTGGCTGCAGGCCCTGCGTGAGCAGCGCTCGGCGGTGCGCTGGCAGATTGTCATCGATCCGCTGGAAATCTGACACCCATCCGAGCCGCCCATGTCCGACACCCTGAATCCCGCCCAGCAAGAGGCGGTCACTTATCTGGATGGCCCGTGTCTGGTCATTGCCGGCGCGGGCAGTGGCAAGACCCGGGTGATCACCCGCAAAATCGCGCACCTGATTGCCGGTGGCGTGAATCCGCGAGCCATCGCTGCGATCACGTTCACCAACAAGGCCGCGCAGGAAATGGCCGAACGCCTGAAGCATCAGGTGAAGCTGCCCGAGGGCAACCGCCCAGTGGTCTGCACCTTTCACTCACTCGGCGTGCAGATGCTGCGCGAGGACGGTGCGGCCCTCGGACTGAAAAAATCTTTTTCAATTCTTGATTCGGACGATGTGGCCAGCATTCTGGCGCAGCTCACCGGGGCCACCGACCGCAAGACCGTGCGCGCCACACAAGGCGTGATTTCGTTATGGAAAAACGCTGGGATTGATCCAGACCATGCCGGCGCGGCCGCACGCGACAATGATGAACACGCTGCAGCTCGCGTGTACCGCGACTACTGCGCCACACTTACCGGCTACCAGGCCGTGGATTTCGATGACCTCATCGGCTTGCCCCTGGCGATGCTGCGTGCGCATCCCGAAGTGGCCGATCGCTGGCAAAACCGACTGCGCTATCTGCTGGTGGACGAATACCAGGACACCAACGCCACGCAGTACGAACTGCTCAAGCGACTGGCTGGACCGCGCGCAGCCTTCACCGCAGTGGGCGACGATGACCAGTCGATCTATGGTTGGCGGGGCGCCACGCTCGAAAATCTCAAGCGCCTGTCCACCGACTATCCGAAGCTGCGCGTGATCAAGCTCGAACAGAATTACCGGTCGAGTCGCAACATCCTCGCCGCGGCCAATCATCTGATTGCGCACAATCCTAAGCTGCACGACAAGCGCTTGTGGTCTGAACTGGGGGTGGGTGATCCGGTGCGGGTCGTGGCCATGGACGATGACGAAGTCGAGGCCGAGTCGATTGCCATGCGCCTGCAGGCCCATCGATTTGAGCGTCGCGGCAAGTTTTCGGACTATGCCGTGCTGTACCGCGGCAACCATCAGGCGCGCATCATCGAGCAGGCGTTGCGCAAGGAACGCATCCCGTATGTGTTGTCGGGCGGTCAGTCCTGGTTCGAGCGCGCTGAAATTCGCGATGTCATCGCATGGCTGCGGCTGCTCGCCAATGACGACGATGATCCGGCGTTCATTCGGGCCATCACCACGCCTCGCCGGGGTGTGGGGCCGCAGACGCTACAAGCGCTCGGCACCTATGCAGGCGAGCGGCAGGTGTCGCTATTTGCCGCGTTGTTCGAAACCGGGGTTGAGTCGCGACTGGCTGCGCGCCAGCTCGAGCCGTTGCGCGAGTTCGGCGAGTTCGTCAATCGTATCGGCTGGCGCGCCAAGAAGGATCCGCCCGGCGAAGTGCTTGAAGAAATTCTGCGTGCGGTGGGTTACCACGAGTACCTGCTGTCCACGATGGAAGAAAAGCAGGCGTCTCAGCGCTGGCAGAGCGTGACCGATTTCGTGGCCTGGATCGCCAAGCGCGGCGAGGAAGACAACAAGACACTGCTTGACCTCGCGCAAACCATCGCCTTGCTTTCGCGCCTGGACGGCAACGAGGCCGATCACGACGCCGTGCGCCTGACCACGGTCCATGCCGCCAAAGGCCTGGAGTTTGCGCATGTGTTCGTAGTGGGGTGCGAGGAAGGCCTGATGCCCCACAGCGGCGATCAGAAGGGCGAGGCGCCCGAAGCCGAAGAGGACGGGCCGCAGCGCGTCGAAGAAGAGCGTCGTCTCATGTACGTGGCGGTCACGCGCGCGCAGCGCACGCTCACGATCAGCTGGTGCCGCCAGCGCAAGCGCGCCAAGAACGTGGTCAGTCGCTTGCCCTCGCGGTTCATTGCCGAGATGAAGCTTGATGCGGAAGGCGGCGCCGCTGCCGTGGTGAGCGCTGATTCGGCCAAGCAACGGTTGGCGGCACTGAAGGGTTTGCTCAAGCCCGGCTGAGTCGCACGCCCGTGCAGCCATGTGCCCAGCGGTACAGGCCCTCGGTTAGCATGAGCCGCTTTGCACCATCACAGACAGGAGACCTTCATGCACCCCACCATGCCCACGCGTCGTCGTATCGGTCATGCTGCGCTCGCCCTGACCGCTGCCACGGCATGGCCCGCCGCGCGCGCCCAGTCGGCCGATGGCTTCCCCAACCGACCCGTGAAGCTCATGGTGCCATTTCCGCCTGGGGGTGCTACCGACCTTGTGGGGCGGCTGCTCGCTGGCAAGCTCGCCGAGGCCTGGGGCCAACCCGTCGTGGTCGAGAACCGCGCCGGCGCCAGCGGCATGATCGGAACCGAACAGATCGCGCGCGCACCCGCCGATGGCTACAACCTGCTGGTGGCCATCACCACGCACATCCAGAACCCATCGCTGTTTGCCAAGGTGCCGTACGACCCGATTCGCGACTTCGAACCAATCTCGCAGATCTGCCTGTCCTATCTGGCGCTGGTGGTGAAACCCGACTTTCCCGCGCGCGACCTTAAGGAGTTTGTCGCGCTCGTCAAGGCCAACCCTGGCAAGTACACCTTCGGCTCATTCGGCACAGCCTCGTCGTCACACATTGTGGGCGAGCGCTTTGCGCGCGTGGCCGGTATCGACATGACCCACGTGCCCTACAAGGGGTCTGCTCCCATGACAACCGATCTGCTAGGCGGGCAGGTGAGCACAGCCTGGGCGGATGTCAGCACCGCGACACCGCATATTGCCGCCGGCAAATTGCGGCCCATTGTGGTGACCGGCGCACAGCGGACACCGACGCTGCCGAATGTGCCGACCCTGGGCGAAAGCGGCTATCCCGGATTCGAGCCGCTGGGTTGGGTGGGCGTTCTGGCGCCGGCAGGCACGCCGCGCCCGATCGTGGACAAGATCTCGCGCGAGCTCATGCGCATCGTGAAGTTGCCCGACGTTCAGGCGCGCCTGAACGAACAGACGCTTGTGCCTGTGGGCGATTCGCCCGAATCATTTGCCCGCACGCTGAAGCAGGACATGTCGACCTGGGCGCAGATTGTGATTGGCGCCGGGATCAAGCCGCAATAAGCGTTTCAGCCACAGCGGGACTGGGGGTTGAACTCGAACCGACCCGAAGAGCCACCCTAAATTCGCGAGCACTCAGCGCGCCATCCTAGTGAAGTCATCGCTGCTCACGGCCCCTGGCTCGCTTTGCCCCACTGCCCGAGTCAATGAAAACGGCGCCCGAGAGCGCCGTTTTCTTATCCCGGACTGACTCGCCAAGCGGTGAGCCAGCCGTCGCAATGCTTTGCGATCACTTCGCGGCTGCCACCATGTATTGCACGGCTGCTTTGATGTCATCGTCGCTGGCTGGCGAACCGCCCTTGGCCGGCATCGCGCCCTTGCCCTTGATCACTGAGCCGTAAAGCGCGTCCATCCCGGTGGCGATGCGCGGCGCCCATGCGGCCTTGTCAGCAAACTTAGGTGCACCGGCCACCCCTGCCACATGGCAGGCTGCGCAGTAGGTGTCATAGACCTTCTTGCCGGCATCAGAGGCCGACGCTGCAGCAGGTTTGGCCGCTGCGGGGGCTGCTGCCGCGGCGACCGCCGTGGCCGCCGCCGTGGCCGCCGCCGTGGCCGCCGCTGTAGCGGCTGTAGTCGCTGCCGTGGTCGCTGCCGTGGTCGCTGCTGCAGCCGCTGCCGGCACCGCACTGGCTGCATTCGCGACCGCCGCGACTGCTGCAGGCGCAGCAGCGCTCATGACGGCGGCAGTCGGCGCACTGGCGGTTGGCGCACTGGCCGCTGCGGGCGCTTGCGGTTCGGCAAACTTGGCGCCGCTCTTGTTGGCCATGTAGACCACGGCACGGCCGATTTCCGCATCGGAGTATTCACCTCCACCTTGTGCAGACATCGCGTTCTTGCCCTTAAGCGCGGAGGTGAGCAGCGCGTCATAACCCGTCTTGATTCTGGGCGCCCAGGCGGCCAAATCACCGTTCTTGGGGGCGCCAGCCGCACCGACTTCATGGCAGGCCGCGCACTGCGCTTTGTACACATCTTCACCGGCACGCAGCACTTGAGGGCCATCGGCTGACTTTAGCGAGAAACCCGCCACGGGCTTGATCCGTGCCTCAATGGACTCGGCCGTCATGGCCGTGGAGCCGGCACCGGTGCGCACCGTGCGGTTCACATAGGAGACCAGCGCCGCGATGATCAGGATAGGAACGATGAAAGACAGCACCACTACGGTGATCAACTGTCGGGGGGTCTTGATAAAGGCGTCGTGCTCGCTGCTCATTGCGGCATCCTGTTATAGGGGCGTGCTGTGTCAAACCGCGAAATTATAGCCGTAACACCCGAGGTGGTCGTCAGCCGAGGCTCACGACCTTGTTTGCGGGCTACAATGGCCGGCTACGCGCCCGTAGCTCAGGGGATAGAGTATTGGCCTCCGAAGCCAAGGGTCGCAGGTTCGATTCCTGCCGGGCGCGCCACCTTATCCGCAGCGTGCACCGCCGCAACACGACCGGGCAGCCAGCCTGAACCCTTGGCTCAGCGCCCCAGGCCACGCAACTGCGCTCAGCCTCTGAACCGTGCCTCGTCGGGCTTGGTCAGGGCGATCACACCGCCTGCGTCCACGAGCGCCTCGATCCGCGCACCCAGTGCGGTGCCCTGCTCAAGCGCGCGCAGTGCCTCGTTGGGTGACACACCAGCGCCGTCCACCTTGAAATGCGGCACGCTTAAGAGCGCCGCCGGCATGCTCGCGCAAAAGGCCCGCACACGCTCGGTCGCGGTGCTGGGCCCGTCGCCCCAGAAGTCCACCAGCGGCGGCTTGAGCGTCTTGCCCGCGGCATTGGTGGGCAGACTCTGCGCGAACACCACGTACTCGGGGTTTTCATACGCGGCAAGATGTGCGGCGCCATGCAGGCGGATCTCCTGCGGCGTGGCCTGGTGACCCGGCTTGAGCACCAGCACAGCCTTCAGGCGCTCGGAAAACACATGGTCGGGCACACCCACCACCGCCGCGCGCAACACCGCCGGGTGCAGATAGAGCTTGTTCTCCACCTCGATGCAGTACACGTTCTGGCCGCCGCGCACCACCATGTCCTTCTTGCGGTCGAGCAGCCACAAATAGCCCTCTTCGTCGATCTTGGCCCAATCGCCCGACAGCACGAAGCCATCGCGCCTGAATACCTCGGCGGTCTTGCCCGGTTCCTCCCAGTAGCCGGCATTGGTTTGCTGGCCGCGATAGGCCACCTCACCAATCACGTTGGGCTCGGTCACCTCATGGCCTTCGTCATCAAAGATGGCGATATCGGTGTTGGGTGTGGCCAGCCCGCAGCTGGTGATCTTGCGGATGGCGTCCTCGGTGGGTAGCGCAAAACCCAATGCCGTGCTCTCGGAGACCGAACCGCCGTTGACCATGGCGATTGGCGCGAAGCAATCGTGCAGCTGGCGAATGTAGGTCTCGGAGGCTGCATGCCCCCCGAACAGAATTTTCTTGAAGCTCGAGCAGTCGTGCTTCGCGAAGTCCGGATGATTCATCATCATCCAGAGCATGATCGGCGCGGCTACACCCCATGTGGCTTTTTCGCGCTCGATCAGTCGAATAGCGTCCAGCGGCGCGAAGGCGCTCATGATCACGCACTTGCCGCCGGTAAGAAGCGCCGGCATGAAGTCTGTGTAGACCGCGGTGTTGTGATAAAGCGGGGGCATGCATAGGTTGATGTCATCGGCGTCCAGGCCGCGCGCCGCATGCATGATGTTGGTGGCGCAACCCAGCGCATTGATGTGCATGGCCATGGTGCCCTTGGGCACGCCGGTGGTGCCCGAGGTGAAGGAGATGGCGCACAGGTCCCACTCGTCGATCTGCTCGCTCACAGGGACTTCCGCGCTCGCACGGTTGAGGTGGGCAAACGCAACGGTGCCAGCATCCCCCGCATCGGCCGTCAGAAAAACCGTTTGCACGCTGCTCAGGCTGTCACGCACCGAGGCGAGCTTGCTGGTCCAGATCTCGGGCGACACCACCACCACGCGCGCGCCGACCTTGTTGATCTGCGCCGCCAGCCCTTCAGCCGGCAGGCCCAGATTGACAGGGACCGCAATGCCACCAAGCTTTGAAATTGCCAGATAGCTCACGACGTATTCGGGGCAACCCAGCGTGAGCAGACACAGGCGGTCGCGCTTGCGCACGCCATAGTCGCGACGCAGCCGGGCCGCCACGCGGTCGACCTGCTCGCCCACTTCGCGCCAGGTCAGGCGCTGCCCGCCCGGGTGAAACACATACGCCTCGCGATCCGGGTATTGAGCCACGTTGCGTGCAAAGACTTCCGGGATCGTTCCAGGCCGGTCGCGATAGGCCCAGATCGTCGAGCCTTCCCAGGCAATGCCGCGGCCTGTGGGCGCAACGATGCGCT